>NZ_CP007542.1:1584291-1901149 GCF_000478825.2 Synechocystis sp. PCC 6714
AAAAGGACCCACAGTCCACCACCGGGGGAACCATGGGCATAATCTTAAGGTGTTGAATCGAAAAACCGGAGAATTTTAGGAGTCCAACGGTCAGCATTGCCCAGTATTGATACCCGGTAGGGTCCAAAAACCAGTTTGCCAATGGAGATGGATTTAGATTGCTAGGAATGTTTGGGACCTAGGCCAATTTTGGGGGCATAGACGGCTCGATCGCCAAGTTCATCTTCAATGCGGAGTAAACGATTATATTTAGCAACCCGTTCAGAGCGGCAGAGGGAACCGGTTTTAATTTGTCCTACCCTGGTGGCCACGGCCAAGTCGGCGATCGTGGTATCTTCCGTTTCACCGGAGCGATGGGAAATGACAGAACGGTAACTATGGCGAGTGGCGAGGGAAATGGTTTCCAAAGTTTCGCTCAAAGTACCGATTTGATTGAGTTTAATCAAAATGGCGTTGGCTACCCCCAGGTCAATGGATTTTTGCAGACGCACCGGATTGGTCACCATCAAATCATCCCCCACCAATTGGGTTTGGGTACCAAGGGAAGCTGTTAACGCTTTCCAGCTTTCCCAGTCATCTTCATGCAAACCGTCTTCAATGGAAACAATGGGATATTGGCTCACCAGCTTGGCTTGGTAATCGATGAATTCCTGGGGCGAATGAACGCCACCGTCGTACTCATACTGGCCATTTTTGAAAAATTCACTGGCGGCAATGTCCATGGCTAAGGCAATTTGACTGCCGGGTTTGTAACCAGCTTGTTCGATCGCCTCGATGAGAATATCCAAAGCTTCCTGGTTAGATTTCAAATTGGGGGCATAACCCCCTTCATCCCCCACCCCACCGGAGAGTAGTTTCCGTTCCTTGAGCACTTTACCTAGGACAGCGAACACTTCCGCCCCCCAGCGCAGGGCTTCTTTAAAGGTTTCCGCCCCCACCGGCATAATCATGAATTCCTGAAAATCGACGTTATTGTCCGCATGGGCTCCACCGTTGATCACGTTCATCATTGGTACAGGTAAAACATTGGCCAATGGCCCCCCCAGATAGCGGTAGAGGGGAATGGCTAGCTCAACGGCAGCGGCTTTGGCATTGGCTAGGGAAACCGCGAGAATGGCATTGGCTCCCAATTCTTTTTTGTTGTCCGTGCCGTCCCGGTCAATCATGGCTTGATCCACTGCTAACTGATCGAAGGCATCTAGGCCTTCCACCACCGGAGCAATTTTTTCCATCACGTTACGCACTGCTTTTTCTACCCCTTTCCCGTCGTAGCGTTTGGGGTCACCGTCCCGCAATTCATGGGCTTCAAAACTGCCTGTGGAAGCACCACTGGGCACCTGGGCAATGCCGTGGGCCCCACTTTCCAACCGGACTTCCGCTTCAATGGTGGGGCGACCCCTGGAGTCTAAAATTTCCCGGGCGGCGATTTCTTCAATGGTGGCGGGGACTTTACTTAACATCGGTGTGTAATGCTCCAAACACAGTTGACAGCCCTAATTATAGGGGCATCCCCCTCCCCCTCTTTGGTATTTCTGGGATGGATACTTTGGGGAAAGTTGTGGTGCTCTGACCTGGGCTGGCAAAGTTATAGTCCTAATTCGCCCATTTGATCCAGGGCTTCGAGGTAACCAAGGCGATCGCCACGGTTGAGATAGGCCTGGGCCGCAAACAATAAATCCTGGCGAGAATTGTCCAGTTGCCCTGCCTGGAAATGGGCTAAACCCCTGTTGTAAATGGCATTGATGTAATCCGGTCGGAGTATTAACACCCGGTTATAGTCAGCGATCGCCTGGCCATACTGCTCCAGTTGGAAATAACTATTGGCCCGGTTGTAATAGGCTTTGTAACGGTTGGGGTCATAGGTGATGGCCTGGGTGAAGTCCCGAATTGCTTCTTGGTGTTCCTGCCGTTGGCTATAGAGATTACCCCGGTTGATGTAGGGGGGGATATAGTACCGATCCAGGGCAATACTGCGGCCGTAGTCGGCGATCGCCTGGTCCACATTGCCAAGTCGCTCCCAAGCTAACCCCCGATTATAGTGGGTTTCCGGTGAGTCAGGACTGAGGGCCAACACCGCCGAAAATAATTCCACTGCTTTGGCATAATTACCCGCTTCTCCCGCTTTCACCCCCTGGGCAAAAATGGCCTCCGGTGCCTGGGTCGATTCCAAAACCACTATTTCCTGGGTTACCCCAGGCCGGTCTAAGGCTAAATTGATTCCTAGGGCGATCGCCAAAGCTAAAAGAGTATTGAACAATACAGCCCCAGGAATGATCGAAAAATTTCTTCTAAGATTGGGAAAAATATCCTTAGCTGAATAGCACCGAAAAGTAGTTCCCATAATCGCCATGAAAATCGCTTTCTTTAGTAGTAAAGCCTACGATCGCCAGTTTTTTGAGCGGGCTAACCACCACCATGGGCGGGAAATGCTCTTTTTCGATGCCCAGCTCAACCTCGACACCGCCATTCTAGCGGAGGATTGTCCCGTTGTTTGTCTCTTTGTCAATGACCAAGCCCCGGCCCCAGTGTTGGAAAAATTAGCCGCCCAGGGCACCACCTTAATCGCCCTCCGTAGTGCCGGTTATAACAATGTGGACCTGAAAACAGCGGCGGCTTTGGGTTTAAAAGTGGTCCATGTCCCGTCCTATTCTCCCCATGCGGTGGCGGAACATACGGTGGGATTAATTCTTGCTCTGAACAGAAAGTTATACCGAGCATATAACCGAGTTAGGGACGATAACTTTTCCCTAGAAGGCTTATTAGGGTTTGATCTCCATGGTTCCACCGTGGGCATAATTGGCACGGGAAAAATTGGTTTAGCCTTTGCCAAGATTATGAATGGTTTTGGCTGTCATTTATTGGGCTATGATGCTTTCCCCAATGAAAATTTTACTGCCATTGGCCAGGCTATTTATGTGCCTTTGAATGAACTTTTAGCCCAATCGGATATTATTTCCCTCCACTGTCCCCTATTGCCGGAAACCCACTATTTAATTAATTCCAGTACCATTGCCCGAATGAAGCCAGGGGTGATGTTAATCAACACTAGCCGGGGTCATTTAATTGATACCCAAGCAGTTATTCAGGGCATTAAATCCCATCAAATTGGCTTTTTGGGCATTGATGTTTACGAAGAAGAGGAAGCACTTTTTTTCACTGACCACTCTGATACCATTATTCAAGATGATACGTTTCAGTTGCTGCAGTCTTTTCCTAATGTTATGATCACTGCCCACCAGGGATTTTTTACCCATAATGCCCTGGAGACCATCGCCGAAACTACGTTGGCAAATATCGCTGAGTTTGAGCAAAATCAACCTTTAACCTATGAAGTTATCTGTCCTCATTAGAATTGTAACTACCTTTTTAACTTCCCAAGGCAAATTTGTGAGCGTTGGACTGGACTGAATTTTACACTAGTGCTAGACAAATTTGAGAAACTTGCTTGAAGGATTTAATTTAAGAAGGAAAAAGTTGATATTTTTACATTCTCTCAACTAGATAAAAAAGAAGGATTTTTGATATTGTGGAACAAGAAATACCTTTTAAAGTTGAAAGTGACGCAGGACAGATATTAATCTATAATAACAACAGCTAACGGAAGACCGGTCACAAAAACCTATGATCTGGTGGCCATGCCGTTCGCCTTCAATGTACATCTCCCCCAGCTTTATTGTCCATGGCATCAATTCTGACCCAACTTAATGATCGCTTTGCCCAAGCTTTGAAGGGTCAGTTTGCACCGGAAATCTCCCTACCAACCCCTTTGGTGGTGACTGCTTCCAACCCCAAATTTGGCGATTTTCAATGTAACATTGCCCTGCCCTTGGCCAAACAATTGAGTCAACAGCCCATGGCGATCGCCATGGAGATTGTAGATAAAGTTGATTTAACTGGGATATGTGCACCGCCTACCATTGCTGGCCCCGGTTTTATTAATCTCCACCTACTTCCTGATTATTTGTCGGAGCAATTAATTAAATTGCAACAGGATGAACAGTTGGGGGTGCCCCAGGTTCAAACCCAAGGGCGGGTAGTGGTGGATTTCTCTAGCCCTAATATTGCCAAAGAAATGCATGTGGGTCATCTCCGCTCCACCATTATTGGTGACTGTTTAGCCAGGGTATTAGAATTCCGTGGCTATGATGTTCTCCGCCTCAACCATGTGGGGGATTGGGGCACCCAGTTTGGTATGTTAATTACCTATTTAAAAGAGGTTTATCCAGAAGCGTTGGTGACCGCTGATGCCTTAGATATTGGCGATTTGGTTACTTTCTATAAGCAAGCTAAACAGCGCTTTGATCAAGATGATCAGTTTCGGGAAACTTCTCGTCAGGCGGTGGTAAGTCTCCAGGCTGGAGAAGAAGAAAGTATTAAGGCTTGGCAACTGCTTTGTGAACAATCCCGGCGAGAGTTTCAACAGATTTATGATTGGTTAGATATTGCTATTGAGGAGAGGGGAGAATCTTTTTATAATTCCTTTTTGCCTGGAGTAGTGACCCTATTGCAAGAAAAAGGTTTGCTAGTGGAAGACAATGGGGCCCAGTGTGTTTTCCTTGATGGCTTTACCAATAAAGACGGCGATCGCCTGCCATTAATTGTGCAAAAATCCGATGGAGGTTATAACTATGCCACCACTGATTTAGCAGCTTTGAATTATCGCTTAAACACCGATGGTGCGGAGAAAATTATTTATGTTACTGATGCGGGACAAGCTAATCATTTTGCTCAATTTTTCCAAGTAGCCAAAAAGGCCGGTATCCTCACCGATCCAAGTCAAGTGGTCCATGTGCCGTTTGGTTTGGTGAAAGGAGAAGATGGAAAAAAACTGAAAACTAGGGCTGGGGACACCATTCGTTTAAAGGATCTGTTGAAGGAAGCAGTGGCCAGGGCAAGGCAAGACCTCGAAACCCGTCTAACAGCGGAGGAACGTCAAGAAACATTTGAATTTAAGGAAGAAGTGGCCCAAAGGGTTGGTATTGGAGCGGTGAAATATGCCGACCTTAGCCAAAATCGCACCAGTGACTATGTTTTTAGTTTTGATAAAATGCTAGCTCTCCAAGGCAATACGGCCCCCTATATGCTCTACGCCTACGCCCGTATTCAAAGTATTAGCCGGGAAGGGAACATTGATTTTGCCCAGATGGACAGCGGTGAAATTATGTTAACCGAACCAACGGAGTTAGTTTTAGCTAAAAGCCTTTTACAATTTGCCGACGTAATTGAAACGGTAGAAACCAGTTTATTGCCCAATCGTCTTTGTGATTATCTTTATGAACTGAGTAAGGTTTTTAACCGCTTTTATGAAAATTGCCCCGTATTAAAAGCAGGTGAACCCCAACGTAGCTCCCGTTTATTGCTCTGTGATCTCACTGCCAGAACTTTAAAACTAGGTCTGTCTTTATTGGGCATTCCAGTTTTAGATAGGATGTAAATATAAGCAAATATGATTCGCATTTATTTCCCACGATAATTTTGTTAGAATGAATTGTGTAGGTAAAAATATTTTAATCATTTTGGCTTAATAATTATGAATATCAATTATCCTTTTGCCCAAGAATTAATTAAAGACTCCCAAGGAAAGATTGAAAAAGTTGTAATTGATTTTGATGATTATCAAAAAATACTGGAAAACTTTGAAGATAATCAATTGCTAGCTTTAATGAATAAAGTTAAAGATGAAATTCCTTTAAGCCATTCTGAGGCTTTAGAAGCATTAGAACATTAATTTTGATGGATGTTCAGTATTTACCCAGTTTTATCAAAGACTTAAAAAAGCTAAAAAGTTCTCCCCAATATGAACTAATTAAAAGCTTGGTCTTGGAAAAAATCCCTCAGCTTGAGCAAATTCAGGGTATTTCTAATGTCAAAAAACTCAAAGGAGAAGAAAATGCTTATCCAATACGCCTAGGTGACTACAGAATTGGCTTTTATATTCAAAGTGAAACTATCGTTTTGGCAAGGGTTGTCCATCGTCGGGAATTTTATCTTTACTTTCCATGAATAATAATTCTTTGACTGATTTAGACCAAACCTTAGATGTTATTGGGGCCATTCAAGAAGATTTAAACTATCAACAAGCTCAAGCTAGTTTGACAGCGATCGTTGAGCAAATTGATCTCAATACCAATGAAAAACAGGGATTAGAGCAGGAAATTAACCATCTCTGTGCCATGCTAGAAAATTTGAATCAAGGGGTGGTGCAAATTGCAGCCTTTGGTTTAGTTGGTCGTGGCAAATCATCCCTTCTTAATGCTCTGCTGGGCGAAGAGGTTTTTACCACCGGGCCAGTCCATGGCATTACCCAAACCCAACAATCAGCTCCTTGGCAATTAACCCAAGCCGACGGATTATCTACAGTTACTATTGCTGGCTGGGGCAACGTCCAACTGCAATTAATCGATACACCAGGCATTGATGAAGTGAAAGGACAGGAGCGGGAACAATTGGCGATCGCCGTGGCGCAACAGGTAGATTTAATTTTATTTGTTATTGCGGGGGACCTGTCCCAGGTGGAGTTCCAAGCTTTATCCCAACTGCGGGCGGTGGGTAAACCGATGGTGTTGGTATTTAATAAAATTGACCAGTATCCGGCGGTTGATCGTCAATTAATTTATGAAAAAATCCGTGATGAACGGGTTAGAGAGTTACTATCTCCAGAAGAAATTGTTTTAGTCTCCGCCAGTCCTTTAATCACAGAGCTAAGACCAAACTCTGAAGGAAAATTACAACGGTATCAATATCGGGGAAGGGCTGATGTTGATGATTTACGCCTAAAAATTGTGGATGTACTCCAACGGGAGGGGAAATCTTTAGTTGCCCTTAATACCTTGCTTTGCGCGGACAATTTAAACGATAAATTAGTGCAACAGAAAATGCGTTTACGGGATGCCGAAGCTAATAGCGTGATTCAAAAAGCAGTGCTGGTGAAGGCAGCGGCCATTGCCCTCAATCCTGTAACGGTGTTGGACCTGTTCAGTGGTGCGGTGGTGGATGTGGCCCTGATTATTTCCCTCTCCAAACTGTATGGTTTACCCATGACCCAAACGGCGGCGATCGCCTTGTTACAGAAAATTGGCGTGAGTATGGGGGGGATCACCGCCAGCGAATTTTTAGCGGGATTGGGTCTAAGTTCCCTCAAGGGCCTACTGGGTTTAACAGTGCCCTTAACCGGCGGTTTGGCCCTGGCTCCCTACATTTCTGTGGCCCTTACCCAAGCTAGCGTGGCTGGAGTTTCTACTTTGGCGATCGGCCAAGTGACCAAAACCTATCTGGCCAACGGCGCTGCCTGGGGTGAAAATGGTCCCCGCACTGTGGTCCGGGATATTCTTAACTCTTTGGATCACAATTCCATCATGGCCCGTATTAAACAGGAACTCCAAGGAAAATTAACCCCCGAAAATATTGTCTCTTCCTCACCATAGCCGTAGTCAGAGAAGGAAAACGGAGAAAATAATCACCCCGAACCTTGATAGACTGGGGTGTTAGGAGGGTTATGAATGCTTTTAGGGTTTTGCTTTGCCCGCGGTTGTTGTTGCTTCACAATCCAACTGCCTGACTAAAAACTTTAGTTCTAACATTTTCATTTTCACCACAATTTCCCCTGCGTATGATTTCCACTGAAATGTCTCGCCCTGCCACCGGAAGCACATTGATCAAAACCCCGGCTTCCTCCTCCCCCAACCAGAATCTTTTGCCTTTGACCGCCGTGGTAAATGATAGTGGCGAACTAGAAATTGGCGGTTGCAGTGTGCCAGCCCTAGTGGAACAGTTTGGTTCTCCCCTCTACATTTTGGATGAAACGACTCTGCGACAAGCGGCCCAGCAATATCGTCAATCTTTCCGAACCCATTACCCCGGCCCTAGCCAGGTCATCTATGCCTCCAAAGCCTGGAGTTGTTTGGCCGTAGTGGCGATCGCCGCCCAGGAAGGGTTAGGATTTGACGTGGTATCCGGCGGAGAATTATTCACCACGGTGGAAGCCCTTAAGCAATTGGGGTGGAATGACTCTGATATTGCCGACAAAATTTATTTCCATGGCAATAATAAATCGGTGCAGGAACTCCAAGAGGCGATCGCCGTTAATTGCACCATCATTGTGGATAACTGGCTGGAACTGCAAACCTTGACCAAATTGGCCGCCAATTCAGGGGCGCCAGTACGGATCATGTTGCGCCTCACCCCCGGCATCGAATGCCATACCCATGAGTACATTAAAACGGGTCACCTGGACAGTAAATTTGGCTTCGACCCCAATCAACTAGAAGCGGTTTTCACCTACATAGCCCAACAGCCCCAACTCCATTGTCTGGGGCTCCATGCCCACATCGGCTCCCAAATTTTTGAGCGGCAACCCCACCAGGATTTAGGAGAGGTATTGGTACAATGGTTCGGCAAAGGTTTGACCTATGGCTTGCCCTTGACGGAACTGAATATTGGCGGTGGCTTGGGCATTTGCTACACCGAAAGTGACGATCCCCCCAGCATTGAAGAATGGGCTAAAGCAGCGGCACTCTCTGTGGCCAAAGCCTGTGATAGTCACAATCTGCCCTATCCGAAATTAATTGCTGAGCCGGGACGCTCCCTAGTGGGTTCCGCCTGCGTAACCGCCTATCGAGTGGGGGGGCGCAAAGTGGTGCCGGATATCCGCACCTATATTGCCGTTGATGGCGGTATGTCCGACAATCCCCGTCCCATTACCTACCAGTCGGTGTATCGGGTCGCCCTAGCCAACCGCATGAACGACCAATTAACTGAAACTGTCACCGTTGCTGGGAAACATTGTGAGTCCGGCGATATTCTCGTTAGGGATGTGGCCCTGCCCGCCGTAGAGCCAGGGGATGTGCTAGTAGTTGCCGCCACCGGTGCCTACAACTACAGTATGGCCTCTAACTACAATCGCCTAGGTCGCCCCGCCGCCGTACTTGTCCACCAAGGGCAAGCAAACTTGATTCTGCAACGGGAAACCTACACTGACTTGCTACGCCAGGATTGTCTGCCCAGCCGATTACTGTCCTAAAACTCCATCTTTCCCCACCTTAACGACCATCTCCCCTTACCCATGTCGGGCTTTCCCCCGGATTTTGCCTCCCTGCTTCCCCTATTCCATGGCGCCATTGATCTCGGTTTAGTCATCGGTTTGTTTTACCTACTAAGCCGGGTCTTTGGTGAAAATCAAACCCTATGGATTATGCGGGGGATGTTGGTGTTGATGGTGGCCCAAGTGGTGAGCGATCGCCTCAACTTGGAGCTGTTGAAATTTGTGCTGGAAAAATTTGTTCTCGGCACAGCGGTGGCCCTAGCGGTGATCTTCCAGGCGGAAATAAGACGATTTTTAGAACTTCTGGGGCAGGGAAGATTTTTAGAATTATTGCGGCGGCGTAGTTCTAGCCCCCCCAGCACCGATGCCATTGATGAAATTGTTGATGCGGTCAAAGAACTGTCTCAAAATCGCATTGGCGCTCTAATGGTAATGGAGGCCCAGGGCATTTTGGACAGCCGTATTTTTCTCAACCGAGGAGTGGCCATTGACAGTAAATTGTCCAAGGAACTATTGCAAACTATTTTTCAGCCCAAAACCTTGCTTCATGACGGCGCCATTTTCATTCGGGGCTCTCGATTAGTATCCGCCGGGGTAATTTTGCCCCTCTCAGAGCGCAGTGCTTCCAGGCAATTGGGCACTAGGCACAGGGCTGCCATGGGCATCACCGAAAAAAGTGAAAACTGTCTTTGCATTGTGGTTTCTGAGGAAACTGGCTCCATTACCCTGGCCCGGGGGGGAAATCTCAACCGTCCCCTCACTAGCAGTAAACTAAAGGAATTGCTGGAAACTGAATACGCTCCCCCTACGGAGAGGGAGTCCGTTACCCCCCAACTCAGCCGCCTGAGCCGTAGCCTGAGTAACCAAAGTTGGGGAATACTCAAACGTTTACTTTGGCTGCCTTCCTCAACTGCCCAAAACGACAAAAAATGACTATTAAACCTGTCATCTTAGAAACATTACCGCCGGACTTAGACCGGCAACGGTTACCCCAACATGTGGCGGTCATCATGGATGGGAATGGCCGCTGGGCAAAGCAGAGGGGTATGCCACGGATTATGGGGCATCAACGGGGGGTGGACTCCTTAAAGAATTTGTTGCGTTGCTGTGATGACTGGGGAATCTCCGCTCTGACGGCCTATGCGTTTTCCACTGAAAATTGGGGGCGCCCTTTGGAAGAAGTGGAATTTTTAATGACCCTGTTTGAACGGGTGCTACGGCGGGAATTGAAAGAAATGATGGCGGAAAATGTCCGCATTCGTTTTGTAGGCAATCTCACCTCTTTGCCCCATTCCCTCCAGGACGAAATTGCCCGCTCCATGGAGGACACAAAAAACAATACTGGTATTCGCTTCACCGTGGCCACTAACTATGGCGGCCGCCAGGAAATTGTCCATGTCTGTCAGGCGATCGCCAGGGAAGTACAAGCGGGGGACTTAGACCCAGAGGCCATCGACGAAGGAATGGTGGAAAAATATCTCTACACAGAAGGTTTATCCCATCCCGATCTGCTTATCCGCACCAGTGGGGAGTTAAGGATCAGTAACTTTTTGCTCTGGCAAATGGCCTACGCAGAAATTTATGTTACCTCGACCCTCTGGCCAGACTTTGATCGCCAGGCCTTTCATTTAGCATTGCGGGACTATCAACAACGCCATCGCCGCTTTGGCAAGGTTTAGAATTACTACGTAGAAATTGAATTTGTCTTGGTTTACCTTTCAATTAGCACGATTAAAGTCCCCGAGTTTAAACAAATTTTAAACAGCCTGCGATAAAATCAACTAGTTTTCTTGAGCCTTTGCTATGCCCCAAACCCAACCCGGCATTGAGGATTTTCTCCTGCGCCAACTGCGTCATCCCCAAGAAGAAGAGGAAGAAGAAGATTATTTTGACTACTTTTATGACGAGCCGGGTAGTGAACCGGGTACCCTCAGCATTGAACCCGATGCTCCCCCTTCCCGCATTGTGTTGGTGGACTATAGTCCCAGCCACGCTGTGCGTAAATCCGATATTAGTCCCAATGCCCTGAGGCCTTATTTGGGAACAAACACCGTTTCCTGGATGGATATTGAAGGTCTAGGCAGTGAAGAAGTTCTCAAAGAAGTGGGGGAAATTTTCAAATTACACCCCCTACTTTTAGAAGATATTGTTAACGTCCCTCAGCGGGCCAAGGTTGAAGATTATAACGATCATGTGATGGTTATTGCCCATCGGGTACGGCCTAATCGAGAAGAAGATGGTTTTGAAAGCGAACAGGTAAGTTTTGTGTTGGGCAAGCGCTACCTTTTAACTTTTCAAGAAGGACACATTATTGACTGTTTTAATCCTTTACGGGAGCGAATTCGCACCAACCAAGGCAAAGTCTGCCAACAAGGAGCAGATTACCTTTGCTACCTGTTAATTGATATGTTAATTGACGAATACTTTCCTCTGTTGGAAGACTATGAGGAACGCATTGAAGCCCTAGAAGACACCATTATTCGTAATCCCAACAGTTCATTAATGGAAGAAATTTACCATATTCGCCGGGAGTTATTAGCCCTGAGACGGCTAATTTGGCCCCTGCGCCATGTGATGAATGTACTTCTACGGGATACCACCAATTCCATCGTTACAGCGGACGTGAGAATTTATTTTCGAGACTGCTACGACCACATTATTCAGGTATTAGATATTATCGAAGCTTATCGGGAATTGGCCTCTAGCTTGATGGAGGTTTATATGACTGCTATGAGCAATAAAATGAACGAAGTAATGAAGTTTTTAACTGTGATTTCGACTATTTTTATTCCCCTGACTTTTATCGCCGGGGTTTATGGCATGAACTTCAAAGAAATGCCAGAATTAGAAAGTCCCTGGGGTTATTACATTACCTGGATGATAATGATTTTAATTGCCGGTGGTTCCCTTTATTTCTTCTGGCGCAAAGGCTGGCTTAGCCCATCTTATGACTTGGGGGAAAAGTAGCTTGGTAACTATCGACCATACCTTGATTATTTAAGGAAATTTTGGAGTATTGTCAAAAGGTATTTAAGCGGGTCGTTGCTCAATAATATCTTTTGCTTAATCCTTCGTCTAATTGTTGTTATGGTCATTTCTAGTAAGACTGAGGCGATCAAATTCACCGAAAAGCCTGTCAATAAAGACCTTAGAGGCTATTTATAAAGTTTTGTGAAAGATGGAAGGAGTAAAAAGAGTGAAAATTAGAGGTAAGAGCAGAAATAGGAAAAGAGTATGAGTAACAAAAGAAGCTACGAAAAAGACCTGAATGACAGAGAATGGGAAATCCTGGAACCAATGATTCCGCCAGCCAAACCTGGAGGACATCCGAGAACAACGGATATGCGGGCGGTGTGCAACGGCATTTACCACCAGCTCAAAATGGGTTGCCAATGGGCAATGTTACCCAGAGAGTTTCCTCCCAGCAGCACAGTCTACAGCTATAGCTACTAAAGCAATGCCGTACCCAGAGGGGCAAGAGTATGGAACCAACAGCCCTAGCAGCAGATAGCCAATCGGTGAAAACCACCGAAAAAGGGGGAGGTGTACGGTTTTGATGGAGGAAAAAAGGTGAAGGGAAGAAAGCGCCACTTAATCGTTGATAGCCTAGGCTTAGTCTTAAAGGTCATAGTGACTGAAGCCAACGCTAGTGAACGCATTGTCGCCGCTTATGCTCTGATGAGTTTGCTCGAAGAGGGAAGCCAATTACTTCGGTCCGTCAAGACTTTGTTAGTAGACCAAGGATATAGAGGTGAAACTTTTGCCTTGGCCATTTGACTGTTGATTCAGGCCAAAGTTGAGGTCATTAGTCGTTCAGGGAAATCCTTTTTAGTTTTACCTAGACGCTGGGTTGTGGAGAGGACCTTTGGTTGATTGAACTGGTATCGACGTTTGAGTAAGGATTATGAGCATTTGGTAGAAATGAGCGAAGCCGCCATTTATGCTGTTATGACTCGCATTATGCTTCGTCGTCTTTCTTCCTCTTCTCCTTCTTTCACTTTATAAATGGACTCTTAGTCGAATCCGGTAAGTTTACGGAACTTGATATTGAAAATTTGGTGAAAGAAGTGCGGGATTTGTCGAAGCGATAAAGAGATCGCCTTTTAAGTAGCTTGCGGTTGATTGTCCATCATTTACTGAAGTGAGATTATCAGCCCGATCGCCGATCCCGTAGTTGGCAAGGAACAATAGAGCGAGAAAGGGCAAATATTAATTTTATCCCCAGTCTGGAAAGTCAGTCGGTCTAGGGTAACGGTTTGTTACGGGTGTTAGGGGTTGGGAGTTTGTTGGGTAAGCTGGTGGATGTCGGTTCTCGATTGGGATTCCTATGTCGGACATGATGATCCGGGTGGAAAATTTAGGCAAAAAGTACATGATCGGTCACCAAAAGGAAAGTGGCTCGAATTATGTGGCGTTGCGGGATGTGCTAGCAGATGGGGCCAAGTCCCTGGTGAAGCAGTTTACGGGCCAAGGCAAAGGCGATCGCCGCCCAATCCAAGAAGAGTTTTGGGCATTGAAGGATGTGTCGTTTGAGGTGAAGCGGGGGGAATGCGTTGGCATTATTGGCCGCAATGGGGCAGGGAAATCGACGTTATTAAAAATCTTGAGTCGGATTACAGAGCCTACTACCGGCAGGATTGAACTCCATGGCCGGGTGGCGAGTTTGTTGGAGGTGGGGACGGGGTTCCATCCTGAACTAACGGGGAGGGAAAATATTTATTTGAATGGAGCAATCTTGGGAATGAGTCGGCGGGAAATCAAAGCGAAATTTGATGAGATTGTGGATTTTGCAGAGGTAGAAAAGTTCCTTGATACACCAGTAAAGCGTTATTCTTCGGGGATGTATGTGCGGTTGGCGTTTGCGGTGGCGGCCCATTTGGAACCGGAGATTTTGGTGGTGGATGAGGTGTTGGCGGTGGGAGATGCGGCATTCCAAAAAAAGTGTTTGGGGAAGATAGGGGAGGTGAGTGAGAAAGAGGGAAGGACTGTTTTATTTGTTAGTCATAATATGACGGCTGTTGATCAGCTAACTGCTAAATGCTTGCTTTTGGAACAAGGGCAAAAAATAAATTTCGCTAAAAGTAATGATACTATTTTCCAATACTTAAATCTTTCTCATGACCTGAAACAGAAGAATAATATTTATGAGAAAAAATCAAGCGACTTTGATAAAAAAAAAGAAATTGAATTTTCCCGCATAATAATCAATTATGGTGAACAATATTTGAGAGGAGAAATTACATACTTCGTGTACAGGAAAGTAGAGAGCGTAGTTGCAGTGCAGCTGTCAAATTCTCATGGAGCAAATATTCTAACTATTAGAGATACTGATAGTGATCCTATGTTATTCAAAAAAAACAAAGGAATCTATAAAGCTGAGTTTTCAGTTTCTTTAGATTCTTTAATCATTGACACATATTATTTAACTTTTTCATTAGCTAACATGGTAGATAGAAGATATGAGTTTTTGGAAAATTTATTGTCGTTTGAGATTAGTTTGAGTAAAGATCCAGCTTCAGGTTGGTCTCGTAGTGGAATTATTTTTAAAGAGTCCCAATGGAAAGTAAGCCTACTACAAGATCAATTAGCTTGTGCATAATCAATTTTAAATTTTAAATTCGAAAAATGAAGATAAAAAAAGTATATTTATTATTCCTATTGATTATTAATGATTTGAAAAATAAATTTTTTGGAGAGATTTTTCCAAAAAAACCAATAACCTTGAACCTATTGGTAAATGATGTTTGCAATTCTCGCTGCCAAATGTGTCTAATTTGGCAAAATAAAAAAGATGTTGAAATTAGTCCAGAAGATTTAAATCAAATTTTGCAAGACGATTTGTTCAGTCAAATTAAATACATAGGGGTAAGTGGAGGAGAGCCTACTCTTAGGAGTGATTTGCCTGAGTTATTTAGGATAATTTGCTCGAAAAAACCTAAGGTTTTAGGAGTGGGGATTATCACTAACGGAATTATCGAGAACACCGTTAAACAAAGAGTTTTAGACTGTGCGGAAATATGTAAACTTCATGGGGTATCTTTCAACGTAATGATATCTCTGGATGGTTTAGATAAAGTTCATGATAATGTTAGAGGTAGAGAAAACAACTTTCAATCGAGTATATCCTTATTAAAATTTTTTCGTGAAAAAACCGATATCCCGGTTTCATTTGGATGTACTATTACGGCAACTAATTCTCTATTTGTCGATGAGCTACTTGACTATGCAAAATCAGAGGGAATATATGGTAGATTCAGAGTCGCGGAATTTATAGATCGTTTATATAATAAAAATCAAATTGAATATATTAAATCTTTTGATGATAAAACCAAATATAATTTGGGGCTACTTTTTTTTCGTTTAGAACATGATTTTGAAACAGTTGCTACTTATCAGAAAACTTATAGAAATATTAGGGGAATGTTAGTTGAAGGTAAGTCCAGAAGCATTGGATGCCCTTATCAACTTGATTCAATTGTTTTGAGCTCTCGCGGTGATTTACTCTACTGCTCTCCTAAATCTCCAATTTTAGGTAATACTATGCAAGTATCAGCAAAAAGTATTTATTACTCTAATTTAAAAATTAGAAAAGAAATTGCTAAAAATCATTGCCAATCTTGTATTCATGATTATCATGAGCCTGTCACTTTTGAAGAAAAACTATCTTCATTTTTAAAACATATAAAGTATAAGATTACTTATGATTGCCAAAATTTACTTAATCAATCTTCTGGGATAATTAAGGAACAGCAGATCATTCAAGACATACCACTATTGACATCAAAAACAATTCTAATTGTTGGTTGGTACGGCACCGAAACTGTTGGTGATAAGGCAATTTTATGGAGCATTATAGAGCAATTAAAATCTAGATCTAATCCACCTCAAATAATTTATCTTTCTAGTTTGTTTACTTTTGTTTCTCACTGGACAATCAAAGAGTTAGAACTTGATCAAATAAAGGTGATTGAAACTTATTCATCACAATTTGAAAAAATTTGTTCAGAAGCCGATGAAATTATTATGGGAGGCGGTCCATTAATGGATATTGAACCCCTTAATCATATATTATATGCTTTTATTCAAGGCTCAAAGACTAAGGCAATTAATCGAATTGAAGGATGTGGAATAGGCCCTTTAGTTTCTCCTATTTATACTCAGGTTGTTTCTGAAATATTCAGATTAGCTGATCATATTACTTTGAGAGATAATGCTTCAACCCGAAGATGCAAGAAAGAATTTAAAATTTCCCATGTTAAAACTGTTCCCGATCCTGCCACCAACTATGTTTTAGAAATTAAACAGAAATTAGATAGAAATTTTAATGGTAGCCCACCATTAGGCTCAAAGCCTAATATTTCCTGTTTTTTAAGAGAATGGGGAACAGACTATGCAAATGGACTAAATGAGTCAAAATACAACTGTTTAAAGGAAAAATTTGAGACTCAATTAGAGCAATTTATTTTATTTATTGCACAAAATAAAAAAACAGATATCCATCTTTTACCTATGCACTCTTTTTATGTTGGGGGTGATGATCGTATATTCAACCGATATTTAGCCAAGTCAATGCAATTACATTTGAATGGTTGTTTAGATAATATTCAAGTAAAATTTACAAGAGAATCGATTTCTCCTTTGGAAATTATAACAACAATGCATCATGCTAAACTTAATATTTGTATGAGATTTCATTCTGTTCTATTTGCTGAGACATTAAATGTTCCTTATCTAGCTATAGATTATACTCAAGGTGGAAAAATTAAAGCATTTTTGGAAGATAGAGGAAAACTAGAAAAATTAATACCTCTTCAGGAAATTGCTGAAGGTAGATGGAAAGAAAAAATTAAGCAGTTACTATAAAAAAATATGCGGCGCAAAAATAAATGAAAATTATTTATATCAATTGCTCTGATGTTATAAGCGCACTGCCAATAGAATAGAATTAAATGAGCTAATTAATTTAACTTGATTAAATTTTAAATGCCCCAAAAAATACGTGAACTGAAAGCAATGCTCCTAAAGGTTGTATTCACCGAGCGTGCAGGCAAAGGCAGTCATTCAATCTGGATTCATGAAAAATTGCCAGAACTGCTCATTACTATTGCAGGGAAAGATCGGGAAGATGCTAAAATTTATCTAGAAAAATATATTAAATAGAGATTAAAAACTGAAGTTATTACAATAATCTTGCATTACAGTATGGTAATTATCTGGTCAGAAGAAGATAAATGTTTTTTAGTTCATCTTCCCCTCTTTAGATTTCAATAATTTCATACCCATGGTGATACTTATGAAGAAGCCCCAAGATGAGGGCAGGAGGTCATTGATAGCTACCTCGAAATTTGTCAAAAAGGGAATAAAACCTTGCCAATGCCTAAACTGTCATCACAACTTTTACAGACAATCTAACTCGTGAAAATTCTCCATATTAATCAATCTGATATTTCTGGTGGTGCGGCGATCGCCTCCTATCGTCTTCATCAAGGATTACTATCTCAAGGCATCGACTCAAAAATACTGGTTGATATTAAAAAAACTAAGAATGATCATATTAAGCAAATTAACCGTAAACGCAACTTAGAAAACTTAATTTCTCGCTTTAATTATCGTCTTGGATTAAATTATATTAGTCATTTTAACACTTTTCAATTAACCCAAGATAATTTTTACCAGCAAAGTGATATTCTTAATCTTCATAACCTACATGGTGATTATTTTAACTATCTCGCACTAGCCAAATTAACCCAAGAAAAACCTGCCGTTTGGACACTCCATGATATGTGGAGCTTTACAGGCCATTGTGCCTATAGCTATGATTGTAAAAAATGGAAAACAGGTTGTGGAAAGTGCCCCTATCTCAACGTTGTGCCTACTGTTCCCAGAGACAACACAGCGATAGAATGGAAATTGAAAAGCTGGGTCTATCAGCGTTCTGATCTAAACATTGTTACCCTTAGCAATTGGTTAACAGAACTAACGAAAAAAAGTATGCTTAACCGCCTTTCAATCCATCATATTCCCAATGGTGTAAATACCCAAGATTACCAGCCACTAGATCCGTTACTATGTCGCTCTGTTTTGGGCATTGCTCCCAAAAAAAAAGTTTTAATGTTTGTTGCTTTTGGACTCAGCGATCCTCGTAAAGGTAGCGATTTATTAATAGAAGCATTACAAAATTTACCTGAATCTCTTAAAAAAGAGACTATTTTATTAACACTAGGGGAGGGAGGTGAAAATCTCAGGGAAATAGTGAGTGTTCCTATTATAAGCTTAGGCTACGTCAGTGGTGATAGGCTTAAAAGCATTGCCTATTCTGCGGCAGACCTGTTTGTTTTTCCTACCCGGGCAGATAATTTACCTCTTGTATTGCAGGAAAGTATGGCTTGCGGCACACCAATGGTTTCCTTTGCTGTTGGTGGCGTTCCTGATTTAGTACGTCCTGGAATTACCGGCGAACTCGCCCAGCCAGAAAATCCCCAAGATTTTGCCCGAAAAATTGTTGAGTTACTTGAAGACAATAAGAAGAGGGCTAAACTCGGCCAAAACTGCCGCCATATTGCCGAAACAGAATATCCCATCGAACTGCAAGCCCAGCGCTATATTCAGCTTTATCAACAAATTCTTGGCAAAAAGAACATCGCGTAAAATAAATTGTACAAGACCGACCAAAAGCTTAACTAGACTGATTTAAAATTAAATCTAAAGCATCAACCATAAGACAATCATAATCAATCATTTTGGCTAACTCTTCACTAGAATAACGACCCTCAAACGCCTCGGTCGCGGCTCTTGCTAAAGCAATGCGATAACTATCTGCCAAAGCCTCCCTTAATTCATCTTGAGATAAATAAGTCCCACCTGCCTTACGTCGTCGATTTGTTTTCTGAATTTCATCAACTGAATTAGCGATAAATAAATCCCAAGAGCGAGTACTGCGCTTTTCCGCTTGTTGCTTAATTAAATGTAGGAGAAGTATTTTGGCGTAACTACTAATTTTGTTGATTTTGTCATCTTTGCTCATCTCCGTCATCTCCTCCACCAACACCAGAGCCTCGGGTATATTACCCTGAGTTAACAACATTTTGAGTTCCAGTAACTCCTCCATAATTATTCTCTCAGAAACAATCAATAAAGGTCTCAGTCTTGATTCTAGCACTCCCCTACCACGCCAAAGTTAATTATCTAAAATAACGACCTTAGCAAACCAGCACTGCCATCATTAATTAGACAACCCATTGTAGAAAATAATTGGGTTAGAGAACGATTACGATTGATCACCATTGGAATGCAATTCAGATAAAAGATATTTTGTAGAGATAGTAGTTACGAAAGTAGACATTAGCAGTAAAAAATTAAGCAGCTTAGCAGCCAAAGCCATCAACAACTCCTCAGCAAAGAGCGTACCATCTAGAGAGGTCTTAACGGCGATCGCCTCGATTAAAAGCTCAATGCCGTGGGGGTCAGTTAGAATAAACGCCATATCGTTGGCGGACTAGACTCTAATCAATGACCATAGCACTAGATACAAGGATGATCTATCCTAAGTTACTATGTTTGACTGACCACAAGGCGCTCAGGAATAATACCGTCAATGGCAGGAGAGCAATGCTGAATAAATAAAGCTTTGTAACTTTTTCTTCTCCGGCGATCGTACTTGTATGGCGATCGGGAAGAATAACTCATAACTCTACCCTTGAAGCCAATAATCATAAGCGAAGTGAAAGAACCCGTTTACGTCATCATCCCTGTCCACAATCGCAAAGCGATCACGTTGCAATGCCTGGAAAACCTGAAAATTAATAATGATTTAGATAAATATCATGTAGTAGTAGTGGATGACGGATCTACCGATGGCACCAGTGAGGCTATTGGAATCCAGTATCCGGATGTCATTCTTCTACATGGCGATGGTAATCTCTGGTGGACAGGGGCAATCAAAATGGGAATGGAATATGCTTATGAACAAGGCGCAGAATACTTCATTTGGCTAAATGATGATTGTTATCCTGAAAAAGGTGCCATTGACTTATTGATTAATACCTGTCGATTTAGTTTAAAAACTATTGTAGGAGCACAGTCATTTGATTCTAAGACAGGTAGTCCAAGCTATGGGGGAATTAAAATTATTAGAAACAAAATTTTCCCAATTAATGCACTAGAAAAAGTTTTAACTTTATGTGATGGTTTGAATGGAAATTTAGTCTGTTTTCCCATTTCTGTTATCGATGATATTGGCTACCCACCGTCAGATATATTGCCTCAATACCATGGTGATTCTACATATACAAAGCTTGCGAAAAACGCAGGATATATACTATTCATCAATGGTAAAGCAATTTCACTTTGTGACAACCAACATCTTCGGGTATCTTGGCTTAATCCAAAAAAATCAATACTTGAGTATTGGCAAGATTATTTTGAAATTGGTTCTCCTTCCTACTGGAAAGCTGAAGTTTTCTATTATAGAACTATGTTGGGAAATAAAGGAATCATCACTTACTTTTATCAAAAAATAATACGATTTTGGTTGTTTTTTTTACTAAATCAGGTCACGTCTTCTTCATTTAGAAAATCACTGTCAAAAAGTATAAGGCAATGAAAATTACTTACGATATTTCGATCCTAGGACAGGGTCATGCTAATCCTAAAGCACGAACAGGTATCTATCGCATGGTGGAATCGTTGCTAACGGAAATAATTAAAGTAGAAAACCTTGACTTCAAACTGGTAGCCTTAAATAAAAATAGTAGTTACTGGGATTCATTAGCAGCAGAAATTTATTTGGAGAGTATTGATAGTTACGATTTTTTTTACTCATATTATCCTGCTAATTTCAGTGTTTTCTTTTATAAGAGTTTAATCAGAAACTATCGTCTTATTTTGCAGAGTAATATGGGCAAGAAAAATTTTGTTTATAAAATGGCCCAATTTATCAAAATTTTATCTGAATCAATAGACAAAAAATCTACAAAAATTGATCTAACTTACCAGGATTTTTCACTATATCATTCTACCTATTTCCCTCTTCCTTTGTTACCACAACAAACAACAAGACTGCTTACAATTTATGATTTAATTCCACAAATTTTTCCTGATTTTGTGACCCCGAAAGTTTTAAAAAGGGGACTCGAAATTTTAGATAGTGTTGACATTACAAAAGATTGGATTATTTGCATATCAGAACACACCAAGCAAGACTTTTGTCAATATACCGGCATGAACCCAGAACGAGTCTTTGTCACTCCCCTCGCTGCCAGTGATAACTTCTATCCCGTTACTGACTCCCCTCTCATCGCCCAAACCCAGAAAAAATATCACATTCCCCCCGAACCTTATTTATTAAGCCTCTGCACTCTTGAACCGCGCAAAAATCTAAAATTCCTACTCCAAAGCTATGCCCAACTGCTCGAACAAGACCAAACCATCGCAATTAACCTTGTCCTGGTTGGCGTTAGTGGTTGGAAAAACAATGACATTTTTCAAACAATCCAAAATCATCCTCTTCTCAAAAAACGAGTCATCGTCACCGGCTATATTCCTGATCAAGACCTTAGTGCCATTTATAGCGGTGCCTTAGCTTTTGTCTATCCCTCCCTTTATGAAGGTTTTGGTCTACCGCCCCTTGAGGCTATGCAGTGTGGCACTCCTGTGATTACTTCCAACACCAGTTCTTTGCCTGAAGTAGTTGGCGATGCCGGTATTATGATTGACCCCAACGATCAAGACCAACTTAGTCAAGCCATGCTAAATCTAATTAACAGTTCAACATTGAGATATGAACTAAGTCAAAAAGGACTGATAAGAGCTAAACAATTTAACTGGGAAAAATGTGCTGCCCAGACAGTCGAAATTTATCATCAAATTCATCACGCCTAAGATTAAACTCTCAATGCAATTGCTCTATACTCTCACTGCCTATCCTCCTGCGATCGGCGGGGCCCAACTTCATCAACATCTCATCGCCCAACACCTCAAAAATAGACATCAGATTCAAGTCGTTAGCCATTGGAATCAAAATCGTACCGACTGGTTGCGGGGCACCACTATCAACGCTCCTAATCAACCCTTCGACTACACGATTGACCAAATACCTGTCCATCGCTTAGGCCTAGACTCTACGGAAAAACTAAGATTACTACCCTATCTTCCCATTTATTATCCTTTGATGGGCCTTGCCCTTCCTCCGATTACCAAGGCGATCGCCGAACAACTCAATCCCTATGCCCAAAATGCCGACTTAGTTCATAATGTCCGTATTGGTCGAGAAGGACTTAGCTACGCCTCCCACCAAATTGCTAAAAAATACGATATTCCCTTTGTTTTTACCCCTGTTCATCATCCCCGCTGGATCGGATGGCGTTATCGAGCTTACATCGAATTATATAAAAAGGCTGATGCTATCGTTGCCCTTACCCAAACCGAAAAACAAATCCTTATTGGTCTTGGTGTCAGACCCGAACTTATCACTGTCACTGGCATGGGGCCAGTTCTTGCTGAAACCGCCAACCCCCAAGATTTTTACAACCGTTATCAAATCCAAGAACCGATCATATTATTCCTTGCCCAACATTATCCTTACAAAGGTTATCAACAACTATTAGCCTCCGCTCCCCTTGTCTGGCAAAAATACCCTAAAGCCCAATTTGTTTTTGTCGGCCCCGCCGTTGCTAACTCTGAAAAATACTTTAAAAATATTGATTCAAGAATTCATCGATTGGGGGCTTTAAAACTACAAGATAAAACTAATGCCCTCGCCGCTTGCACAATATTGTGCGTTCCTTCTAGTCAAGAAAGCTTTGGTGGCGTTTATACTGAAGCGTGGCACTTTGCCAAACCCGTCATCGGTTGTAATATTCCCGCCGTTGCTGAAGTTATTGACCAGGGCATCAACGGCTACCTGGTCAGTCAAACCCCCGAATCCATAGCGGAAGCAATTTTTAAACTATTAAAAAACCACCACCGAGCCCAAGCTATGGGTCAAGCTGGACAAAAAAAGCTACAAAACCAATATACCTGGGAAGCTATTGCTCATAAAACTCAAGCACTGTATTGTCAACTAATGAAATAAAAACTAATTCAAACGAGCCTCTATCATTTTTATTATTACCTCCGGCATATAAAACTTTGCTTGCCAATCTAACTTTTCTTTAGCCTTCTGAGGATTGCCTCGATTCACTGCCAGGTCCGTTGGTCGGAAAAAACTCGGATCACTCACCACATAATCCTGCCAGTTCAAATTGAAATAGGAAAAAGCAGTGGCTACTAACTCCTCCAAAGAGTAACTTTTTCCCGTTGCAATTACATAATCATCTGGTGTTGGTTGTTGCAACATCAAGTACATAGCCTCTACATACTCCGGCGCCCAGCCCCAATCTCGCTTAATACTCATATTTCCCAAGCATAATTGATCAATGTCACCCTGGTAAATCTGACACACAGAATCAACAATTTTTTGCGTTACAAACCGGATAGGTCGTAATGGAGATTCATGGTTAAACAAAATTCCTGAACAAGCAAATAAATCATAGGCTTCACGATAGTTCGCAACTTCCCAAAAAGCTGTTGCTTTGGCAACTCCGTAGGGACTCCGGGGCCGGAAAGGTGTCAATTCATCCGCCGCTCGATTTCCAATATCCCCAAATGACTCACTCGAACCGGCATTGTATAATTTAATCGGCTTTTCCATAAAGCGTATCGCCTCCAGTAAGTTGAGTGTACCTGTAGCAATACTTTCCAGGGTTTCCACTGGTTGGTCAAAAGACAAACCCACAGAACTTTGACCCGCCAGATTATAAATTTCATCAGGTTGGCTTTTTTTAATTATTTGCAATACACTCCGAAAGTCATTCAATGCCATTGATTCCAGTTTGACCTGTTCTTTGATTCCTAGAATGGTCAAATTACGAAAATTGGAAATCTGAGCATCCCGAGAAGTACCGTAAACAAGATAATTTTTTTGTAAAAGATACTTAGCCAAATAAGCGCCATCTTGACCAGAAACGCCACAAATCAAAGCCCGTTTCATACTCACGATTATTTTATAGATATCAATATCTTAGCCTTAAACTACAGCGCTCTCCTATCGTTTTAAGCCCATTCGCAAGCAAAATTGATAGTCACAAGCCAAAATGTAAATACTCATGTTCTTGCTGTGTTTAGAGCCATACTTGGCGGGTCGTTGTCCATAGGACCAGAGATGTTAAACAAAACTTGTCAGATTTGCAATTAGCCACAAATATTCGTTAAGTCTGGGAATTAAGAGGGAAAAGGGCTAGTTTGAATTGCCTAAGGGATAAGCAGATAAAATGGAAACTTAACCACACTGTTGTCTGAATCTGTGAAAACCTTAGCCTACGCTGACCCTGCTGACTTGTTTGCCTTTCCCTTGGATGACTTTCAAAAAGAGGCGATCGCCGCCCTGGACCAAGATCAATCAGTGGTTGTCTGTGCGCCTACGGGATCAGGAAAGACGGTGGTGGGGGAATATGCCATCTACAGGGCCATTGCCAGGGGCAAACGGGTTTTTTATACAACTCCTCTCAAGGCGTTGTCCAACCAAAAAATCCGGGATTTTCAGGAAAAATTAGAGAAGCTAGGTTTAGAAAATGCGGAACAATTGGTGGGTCTAATTACCGGCGATACAGTAATCAATGCCGATGCCCCAGTGGTGGTGATGACCACAGAAATTTTTCGCAATATGCTCTACGAAACCCCCATTGGTGAAGTGGGTACTTCTTTGGAAGATGTGGAAACTGTGGTGTTTGACGAGGTGCATTACATCAGTGACCGGGGACGGGGAACAGTGTGGGAAGAATCCATTATTTATTGCCCCAGTACTATTCAGCTAGTCGGCTTGTCCGCCACCATTGGCAATCCGGAACAATTGACGGAATGGATCAACCAGGTCCGCACTGGAGTTTCCCTCAAAGTATTACGCCAGGAGGGACAAGACAATGGCCCGCCCCCCTGTGTATTGGTCAATTCCGATTTTCGTCCAGTGCCCCTCACTTTTCACTACAGCACCCGCAAAGGTCTATTTCCTTTACTAAACGACCAAAAAACCGGGGTTAACGCCCGTTTACTGCCCAAAGCTGGCAATAAAAATACCCGTTCTGGTAAAAATCGCCGTATGCGCCGGGAAGATTGTCCCTATCCCCTGCTGGTGATGCAACAGTTGCAGGAAAGGAATTTGTTGCCGGTGATTTATGTCATCTTTAGTCGGCGGGGTTGCGAACAGGCGGCCCAATCTTTGGAAGATTTATCTTTGGTGGAACCGGCGGAACAGGAAAGCATCCAACTACAATTACTAGATTTTTTCTTTGATAAAAACCCCCCTCTACGGCAGAAGTTAAGCAAAGATTTGAGCCAGGCTTTGCCTGAGTTGGTAAGGGCGTTAATTGCCTATCTAGATGATCCAGTTAATAATGCCCAGGTCTTACTCACTGCCTTAGCCATTGACCCAGAAGGGATGTTTAAACTTTGGGGCTGGATTGCCCAATCATCCCCCATGACCCGTTTTGAGCAAATTGAACCCTTATTGCGGGGCATTGCGGTACACCATGCGGGTATTTTGCCGGAGATGAAAACCCTGGTGGAGAAGTTATTTGAACAGGGCTTGATCAAAGTGGTATTTGCCACCGCAACCCTCTCGGCGGGGATTAATATGCCGGCTCGCACCACGGTGATTTCTGCCCTGTCAAAACGGACCAATGAGGGCCACGCGATGCTCAGTCCTTCAGAATTTTTGCAGATTGCGGGGCGCGCAGGGCGGCGGGGGATGGATACGGAGGGCCATGTGATTACAGTGCAGACCCCCTTTGAAGGAGCTAAGGAGGCTTCTTATCTGGCCCTGGCGGAGGCGGAACCATTAAAAAGTTGGTTTACCCCTTCCTATGGCATGGTGCTGAACCTCCTGCAAAAACATGATTTGGAAGAAGTTAAAAGTTTGTTGGAACGGAGCTTTGCTGAATACCTGGCCCAGTTTGCCCTGGAACCCACTAAGGTGGCGATCGCCGAAACGGTGAAAAAGTTATCCCAATTGGACATCAAGCTAGCAGGCATTGCGGAAAAAGATCTGCATAGTTACGAAAAATTTCGAGGAAGATTACGGGAAGAACAAAGGTTACTCAAAATCCTGGAACAACAGGCGGAAAAGGAGCGTAAACAAAAGTTAAAAGACCAGCTCAAAGATTTAGCCACTGGTCAGCTTTTATATCTCAAGGGTCGGCACATTAAAACTCACCAACCACGCCTCGCAGTCATTGTTGCTCCCTTGGCCCCGGCCCACAATTTGCCCCAATGGTGTTGCCTGGCCAGTGACAATCGTTGGTACCACGTCACCGTGGGGGATATTTTTGCTGTTCCTGGGGGCAGTTTACTTCCTGGTCAATGGCAGAATTTGACCCCTCCCCCGGTGGAATTGTTAGCCCCTAGCAAACCTATTAAAGGAGATGAAGAGACGTTGGCGATCGCCAATGGTTTAGACCCCCAGGCTTATCCCCTGGTCCCCAGTGTGGAAATCATTGAACAACAAGGCCGGGTAGACCACGTGGAAAAATTATTGGCGGTGCATCCCCTGGGGAACCATAAACATCCCGGCAAACTGCTAGAACAATTCCACCAACGACAGGAGTTGCGTAAAACCTTGGGCAAAAGGCAACAGGAGTACGAGCGTCTACAATCCCGTCAATCCTATTATTGGCAGGAGTTTCTTGACCTGATTGACATTTTGCAGGAAATGGAAGCTTTGGAAGAATACACACCCACTTTGCTAGGGGAAGCCGCCGCCACCCTGCGGGGAGAAAATGAACTGTGGTTGGGTTTGGCCCTCATTTCCGGTAAATTCAACGATTTAGAGCCGGAGCAGTTGGCCGCCGCCGCCAGTGCATTGATCACCGAAACCCCCCGTTCCGATGCCTGGACTGACTTCAAACCCTCCCCGGCTGTGTTGGCCACCCTCCGCCCCAGCAATGATTTATTTAGTTTTCTGTTTTGCCTCAAGCACCCCCAGCCCCCCTTGGCCCTTTGGCAAGCCATGACGGTGGCGGATCATCTACAGCGCCTCAACCTTTGGGATCTGCGGCGCAAATTAATTAAAGCTCAAAATCAACGGGCGATCGCCATTCCCCTTTGGTTAGAGGTGGATTTTATGGGTTTGGTGGAACAGTGGGCATTGGGCATGGAGTGGGAGAATCTCTGCCGCCAGACCAGTTTAGATGAGGGGGATTTGGTCCGACTTTTCCGGCGCACGGTGGATTTACTGTGGCAAATTCCCCAGGTGCCCCATCTTTCCCCCCGACTGAAAAGAAATGCTCGCCTGGCAGTGCAAAAAATGAAGCGATTTCCCCTCTAAGCTATGAACCGACAACACTGGCCGTTCATGGGGGGAGTTTCAACTGTTAAAATCCTAAGCATCCAAAGGACGGGTTTTCAGACCCGATTTTCCGATGACATCAACCACTCCAGAAATTGAAGCCCTCGCCGCTGACATTGGCGAGCAAGTTGCCATTGACGTGGCCAAATGGAATCTATTTTTAGCAGAAGCCCATCTCCATATTCCCCTGGCGGAAAGGGTTTATCCCCTATTGGAAAAAGATGAACTAAGCCGATCAGCGGTGGAAGCGGTACTTAAGGATTTGTCCGTGGTGATCGGTGGGGGCAAAGTTAGCCTCTCTCTGCTGGATGTTCTGCCCAATGCCATGGTTGATCGTTTGATCACATTACTAGAGGACTATCGGAGCAAAAGTTTCTAACCTGTTGAATCCATTACTTGCTATCCCCACCGGACTTTGCCGAAACCCAATTTCTGCACCAATTTCCCCTATGGTCAATCCCTCCGTCCCTAGTCAACAAAGTCAGCCAGGTTGCACTGACCTCAAACCTAGTTTTGTCATTCCCCTGGCACTCCTCTTTGGCTCAATACCAGTTCTTTTCCTACAGATGTGGCTTGGCCTGGCGATCGCCGTATTTGGTGCCTTTTTAATGGTGCAGACGGCCATTATCAAACTCAGCTTTACCAACACCGCGTTGGAAGTGTATCGGGCGGGGAAATTAATCCGCACCTTCCCCTACACAGAGTGGCAAAACTGGCGAATCTTTTGGGAACCCGCTCCCATTTTGTTTTATTTTAAAGAGGTCAAGAGCATCCACTTTTTGCCGATTATCTTTGACTCCGGCACCCTTAAGGCTTGTCTTGAGCGCCATTGTCCCCTCCAGTCCCTACGTTCGGAATGACCCCAGAATTGAATCCTAATTTTTCTGAAGAAACTGCCTCCGATGCCTTGCTGACCACAGCGGATATCAGTGGGGATGATGGCACCAACGACCCAGAGCAAGGGGAAGAACTGGGGGAAAACCAACCTGTGGCAGAGGAACTTGTCCCCGCAGAGGAGTTACCCCCCATTACTGCCATGGTGGCGGAGGTGGAAGAGTTGGTTCTAGGGGAGCAAAACGAAGCTAACGAAGCTATGGTGTCACCGGAACCCGCTGTTGATGCTCCGGTTGTGACTGGCTTAAAGGAACAAAAAGCCGCTCTGGAACGGGAAATTGCTGCCCTCCAGCAGGAAAAAGCCCAATGGTATGGGCAACAGTTCCAGCAATTACAACGGGAAATGGAACGGTTAGTGGGGGAAGGCACCAGGGAGTTGATGCAAAAAAAAGCGGCCCTGGAAAAGGAAATTGAAAAGTTGGAACGCCGTCAAGAACGGATTCAGCAGGAAATGCGTACCACTTTTGCCGGGGCTTCCCAGGAATTGGCCATTCGGGTCCAGGGCTTTAAGGATTATTTGGTGGGCAGTTTGCAGGATTTGGTTTCCGCCGCTGACCAGTTGGAATTGGGGGTAGGAGATAGTTGGGAATCCTCCTCTACCCATGGGGATTCCATCATTGAAAATGCCGACACAGCCCCGGTGGTCAGTTTTGCAGAGCAGGGCTTTAGTAGCCAAAAACGGCAAATCCAAGCTTTGTTAGAGCAATACCGCACTCGCCCCGATTATTACGGGCCCCCTTGGCAACTCCGTCGCACCTTTGAACCAATCCACGCAGAGCGGATTGAAAACTGGTTTTTTAACCTAGGGGGAAGGGGCGCAATCCTGAGTCTTGATAGTCGTTTGCAAAATATTCTGGTTGGTTCGGCGGCGATCGCCATTTTGAATCAGCTCTACGGTGATCGTTGTCGGGCTTTAATCTTAGCGGCAACTCCAGAACGGTTGGGGGAATGGCGACGGGGTTTACAGGATTGTTTAGGCATTTCCCGCAGTGACTTTGGCCCAGACCGGGGCATTGTTTTGTTTGAATCGGGCAATGCGCTAATTCAGCGGGCAGAACGATTAGTCGGCGATCGCCAAATGCCGTTGGTGTTGGTGGATGAAACGGAAGAACAAATTGACTTAGCCCTGTTGCAGTTTCCTCTGTTGCTGGCATTTGCACCCAATTACCAGGCTGGGGGCAGTAACTATTTTTAGTTCCAGTTTGACTCAGTTAAATTCCTCAGAGAATGTCTGAGAAGTCTTTATTTTTCCTATTCCTACTCTTGGGAGACTGGGATTTAGAGCTAGAGCCCACCACAATTGGGGGCCTAGGAAAGCCGCTCAAACCATCCCCTCGGCCAATGGTCTAGCCTTGAATGCCCGTCAACTGGGGACAGAGCTGGGCAAAAACCTGCTTAATGGTCCGGGCCGTGGTTTCAATGTCAGCCATGGTGGTTTCTCGGCCAAAACTGAGACGCAGGCCAGCAAGGGCTTGTTCTTCTGCATAACCCATGGCCAACAGTACTGGACTGGGATTAAGCTTACCGGAATTGCAGGCGGCCCCGGCACTGATGGCAATGCCTTCCCGGTTCAAGGCCCGCACTAACTGTTTCCCTGTTATGCCAACGGTACATGGGCGATGGGATTGAATGACAAAACTAACGTGGTGGGGTAAGCGATAAAGGCGATCGCCAGTGGGGGCCAAAAATTCACAGTCGGCCAACAGATCGAAGCAACGGTCCCGTAGGGCTTGTAATCGGGTCATTTCCTCGGCTAATTCCTGTTGGGCTAAACTAGCGGCCACACCAAGGCCAACAATGGCCGGCAGGGGAGGAGTGCCGGAACGTAAACCCTGCTCTTGGCCTCCCCCCATGAGTAGAGGGCCAATGGCCAGGTCAGGATGGACGTATAGAGCCCCCGCTCCCTGAATGCCGTAGAGTTTGTGGCTGGAAAGGGATAGTAAGTCTACGGGTAAATGTTTCACGTCCACTGGAAAGCGCCCCGCCACCTGCACTGCATCGGTGTGGAAAGGAATATGTCGTTGCCTAGCTATGCGACCTAATTCTTCAATGGGTTGGAGGGTTCCCACTTCGCTTTGGCCGTAGATGATGGAAATCAGCACCGTATTGCTCTGAATTGCCCGCTCCAATTCCTCTGGATTAACCCGGCCCTGGGTATTTACTTCCAGGCGAGTTACTTGCCAGCCTTGGGTTTCTAGCCAGCGCACCGGGGCGGTGATCGCCGAGTGTTCTACGGTGGAAATAATTAAATGTTGGGGGCTGGGGTAATTCTGGGTAACCCCAAACAGGGCTAGATGATTAGCTTCGGTGCCGCCGGAAGTGAAAATAATGCTGTCGGGATGGCCCGCATTGAGCAACTCTGCCACTTGTAAACGGGCGGTTTCCAGCGCGAGGGCCGCTCGATTACCCCAATGGTGCAAACTAGCCGGATTGCCCCAACTTTGGTCTAAAAAACTCTGTACTGCCGCCTTTACCTCTTGCCTGGGCGGAGTGGTGGCACTGTAATCGAGGTAAATTTTCATGGCACATTGAGCAAGGGGCGGAGTGGGCTTTTCCTAATCAGCCCTGGTTTAACTTCATTGTAATCTTCCCCATCCCTTCAGTGATCGCCTGGGGGAGGAATTGCGGGGATAACGTCGACGAAATTTGGCTGATCAATGCCGATAAAATATGGCGAGATCCTTTGTTATTGTTCCTGGCTCCCCTATGAAACGAATCCGCAGATACATCAAACCAATACTGTCTAGGGATCAAGATATACTATTTTTGTCGCTACTGCGTACTTTTGAAAAGCTGGTTTCCAAGTTATTAGCCATTTGTTTAATAGTGGTGATCTTTGTGGCGGTATTTGATTTGTTTAAGGTGCTGATTGTGGAACTACGGGGGGAACCATTCGGTTTTTTCAATCGAACTTTGATTGAGATTTTTGGTTTATTTTTAAATGTGCTCATTGCCCTGGAGCTATTGGAAAATATCACTGTTTACCTGAAAGATAATGTCATTCAGGTGGAACTGGTTATTATTACGGCCATTATTGCAGTGGCTAGAAAAATCATTATTTTTGACTTTGGTAAGTATGAAGGCTTAGACTTATTAGCTTTGGGATTTGCTATTTTATGTTTAGCGGTTAGCTTTTGGATGGTTAAAAGATTGAATGTCAATATTAAGCATTAAAGTTAGTACGATACTTGACCATCTTCCCATGGGGGCAATGAACGCAATTCCGTCCAGGTTATCCCTTTGGCGATCGCCAGTTGCAGTAAAGTCATGCCTTCTCGGGCCCGTTGCCCAAACCAGTGGGCGCTAACAATGCGGTCTTGGCGATCGATGACTAATTTATACATTCCCCGCAGATTACAGTGGTCGGTGTAGGGTTCAAAGCCTCGGATAATTTGGCGGTGGGAATCGGAGTTAGCAAATGTGCCAATGCGACACCAGGGGGGATCGAGGTCAATGGTAAAGGACATTTGGCTGTAATCAATGGGGTTAGTCTGTTTGCCTAAAACCCGTTGCACCACATATTGAGCTTCCCGGTAAGCAATGGCATCGGCATGATAACCCTTTAACCAATTGCCACAGGCGTAAATTTGGCCCTGGGCGGTTTGCAAATGATGATTGACGCTGAGGTACGAACTCTCCTTCAATGCTTGGTTAAATTCTGGCAGGCGGGCTAATAAATTTTGACACTCTGGCGATCGCCATTGGTGAATTAAATTATCCACCTCTAAGCATTGTTGTAAGCATTGTTGGGGCGTATCATTACCCTGGTTAAATTGCAAAGTATAGGTTTGATTGCACTGGTCGTGATGAGAAACTAAATTACTGTAATTGCAGTAAAAAGCAATGCCTAAACTTGCTAAGTAACATTGCAATAGACTGGTCATTTCCCGGTCTTCCCCCGGCAACAAATGATTATTCCGGCTCAGGATAGTCACCCCGTGTCCCCGTTTAGTTAGCTCCTGGGCCAAGACTAGGTTTTCCGGCAACGCTCCGACAATGGCCCATCTTTGAGGCATTGCATTATCCGGAATCTGACCAGGAACGGCAAGAACATTTTTAACGCTAGTGAGTAGATAGTTTTCCCCCAGTAGGGTACGCTTCTCTGTTTGATAAACCAATCCCGATGATGGTTGCGAGAAAATTCCCTTTTCTATCACCACATCCGCTCCCTGGGCGGCCAGCAAACGCAGATTTTCCCAAAAGCTTTCCGCCGCTAGTCCATTATGGCGATCGCCGGAAAAAGCCTCTTCCCAACCATGGGTTACCAAAGCAATTCTCGCACTGGGATATTGCTCAACACAGCTCCGGGCAGTCTTTAATCCCTCCGGGCTAGCCCCGATGATCACTAATTGATACATAAATTAGCCGTTCCCGAACGACTGGCGATCGCCTCTAGGGATTAATCACAGTTTCTAATCCCAGGTTTTGTAGGCTTAGCGCAGCCTGCTGGGCATTGAGGGGATCGCTAAAACTGCCAATTTGCAGTAGCCGTTGGCCGTTGAAGTTGGTAAAAAAGGCACCGGGGTAGGCGGCTTTAACCTGTTGTTCTTGCACGGGGGAAGTAACCAAGGCCATCACACGGTAGGAAGTGGCATTGGGAGTGAAGCTCAACGCACTGGGATCGGGCACCGGATTGGGACTGGCGGGGGGCGGCGGTAGCAATTGCGTTTGACTAACCAGAACTGGTTCCTTAAAAGGAATGGCTTGAGCCGGGGCGATCGCCGAGAAGCACATGATGCTCCCCAAAGCGGCGATCGATAGGTGGGGATTAGGAGGGATAGCCATGGGCAAATTAGGAAAATTTAGGTAATTGACAGAATAATTGTCTTTCTTGGCAATTCTACCCTTACCCCTGCTCTGTCGCTGGTCTGGTGGGCTGGAACCTTTACTGTCTGGGGACAATCTTATATTGGGGACAATCTTATATTAAGGATGTGATAATGGATGTTTCCGCATCCTTCCAGATAAGCAACCGCCGGTAATTGTGACAGTCTTTTTTGATAGGAGATTTAAAAAATGAACAACATCGAATATGACCCAGAAGTTGATTCAGCCTATTTCCGAGTAGCGGATCAACCGGGCATCGACTCTGAAGAAATTACAGATGGCATTATTGTGGACTATGACCAGGACGATAACGTGGTCGCCATAGAACTTTTGGGAGTTCAGACAATCAACCCTAATGATTTTCAAAAACTAGAGTCTTTAATCCCACAGTCAGCCTTGGCTCAACTTCAAGAATGGTTGCCCAAATTGGCGATTGCCATTTCTTGCTGACCATGGCTACCCTACTTCCGCCCCCCCATCTCTTAAGCCTCGACCAGGATATTTTGGCAGCTCTCCTGCGGGATAAACGATCGCCTAATACCCGGAGAACCTATGCCAAAGCCTTAAAGGATTTTTTCCTCACCATGGCCGGAGAAGAACCGTCCCCGGATGTCATTGCCTGGTTTTTAAGCTTGGATCATTTTGAGGCGATCGCCATGGTTTTACGCTATCGAGCGGAATTACTATCCAGGGACTTAAAACCGGCTACCATTAATGTGCGATTGGCGGCGATTAAAAGCTTAGTGAACTACGCTCGACGGGTAGGGAAATGCCAATATACCCTCGAAGATGTGGAAGGTTTAAAAGCAGAAACCTATCGGGATACCACCGGGGTCAGTCCCCATTCTTTCAAGCAAATTACCGACCACATTGAACCCAATTCCCTTAAAGGTAAACGGGATTTAGCTATTCTCCGTCTGCTCTGGGACAATGCTCTGCGGCGAGCGGAAGTTTGTGGACTTAACGTGGGGGACTATCAACCAACGGAGCGGCAATTGCTAATTAAGGGCAAAGGAAAATCGGGCAAACAAGCTGTCACCCTCAGTGCCAAAGGTATTACGTTCATCAATCAATGGTTAACCGCCATTGGTTCCCGTCCTAAAAATGAGCCTCTTTTTTGTACCCTTGACCGGGCGACTTTTGGCCATCGCCTCAGCGGCAATGCCATTTACAACATTGTCCGCACCAGTGCAGAATCCGCCGGCCTAAATAAGCTTATGAGCCCCCACCGAGTCCGCCACAGCGCCATCACTGCCGCCCTGGAAGCCACCAATGGGGATACCCGCAAAGTGCAAAAACTGAGTCGCCACAGCAATTTAAATACCCTGATGATCTACGACGATAACCGTCACCAGCACCAAGCTCAAATTACCGATATTTTGGCAGATCTGCTCTGAGTTGAGGCAGGATATTGCGAATTTTTTTAGGTAATTAGGGTGGAAATTGCTCTGATTTTTCCTAGCCAAACTTTTCCATCATCGTTTTTGCCCGTTTATGGTTGGCGATCGCCTGGCGAAACTCTGCCTTTTGCTTGGCCTGCTCCAGAATTAAAGTCCAGGCCTCTTTATCTTCCAGATAGTGTTCAAACAAAGCTTCAAATAAAACCTCCCTGCTCAACCCTTCCTTGGCACAGACCTTGGTAAGGCGCTCCATGAGCTTACTCTCTAGGCGGATGGTGGTCTGCTTGGTGGAAAAATTTTTGCTGATTTTCCCCACGGAGTTTACATTGCTAGAATTTGACATTACTTTAATTTTAACTAAGTTGACAGCTAGACTTTTTAAATAAAGTACTTTAACAATCTTACTACCGAGTAATCTAGATACCTAGACTGCTGGATACTTAAACTTCGAAAAATTTGAGTTTCAAGAATTTTAGAATTTTAAAACCCTTTTGCAAAAATTATCGCCATCACCGGGGATAGAACGGCGGTTATTTACTGGGAGCCGGGGTGAAAGCCGTTTTGGACTGAGAGCAAAACTTTAAATTTTCCCCTATGATCAAATTTTCAGCATGGGCCAAGTTCACCAATGCCAAAAGTAGCCATTGTCGGGGCTGGGGTTGTGGGAGCTACCATAGCCTATGAACTCAGCTCCATACCGGGGTTAACCATCGATCTGTTTGATGCCCAGGAACCGGCCCAGGGATCAACGGGGGCAGCCCTCGGCATTTTAATGGCGGTTATTAGTCAGAAAACAAGGGGACGGGGCTGGCGTTTACGGGAACAAAGTTTGCAGAGATACCGAATCCTTTTACCAGAACTTGAGAAAATTACAGGCAAAGCTATTCCCGGCGATCGCCATGGTTTAGTGAAACTATTGCTAGAAGCAGATTGGCCCCGATGGCAAAAGTTACAAGCGATCCGCCATAGCCAGGGCTATCCGTTAGAACTCTGGACTGCGGCGGAAGTTGCAGAAAAATTATCGGACTGGTCTTTGCCTTACCAACAAATAGAAGGGGCGGTGTATTCTCCATGGGATTGGCAAATTCGGCCCCAAGCCCTGACCCAGAGTCTAATTGAAGTGGCCCAACAGCGGGGAGTGCGCTGTCATTTTCACCAATCTGTTCATCCTTTCCCTGTCACCGATTCCATCAACCATTGCCAGAACATTAAAACTGACCAAGCCAACTTTCCAGTGGATTATGTTGTAATTACCGCAGGGCTAGGCAGTAATTCCCTAATTCCCCCCAATAACGGAAACAATGATTCGTTGCGATTACAGCCGGTGATTGGCCAAGCTTTTCTATTGCAACTTGCCGATGGCGATAATCCCCTAAAAAACACTCCTTGGCGATCGGTTTTGACCACGGAAGATATTCACCTAGTCCCCCTTGCCAATGACCAATTCTGGTTGGGAGCCACCGTCGAGTTTCCCACTGACGGCCCCGATAATCAGCCCAATCCTCAGTTAAGAGATGAACTCTGGCACCAGGCGATCGCCTATTATCCTTTTTTACAACAGGCGGAAATTGTCAATTATTGGAGTGGCAAACGGCCCCGACCCATGGGGGAAAGTGCTCCAGTAATACGCTCTCTAAATGGTTACGACAATGTTTTGTTGGCCACCGGTCATTATCGCAATGGCGTTCTTCTCGCCCCAGGCACAGCCCAGGAAGTGAAAACCTGGTTAACCTCCAAGCTGTTCTAACAACTTTGATTGAAACAAACTGAAACAAATGGATATTGAGGAACGAGCAAATGATATGGATTCTAGTCCACCTACTTTACTTTTTCTCTGGACATAGACCCCTAAAGATAAGGCTTTTTTGTAACAATAATTAATGGAGAAATGTTTAGTTATTTTTTCGCTTTGACAAAGTTTTGTAACGAAGATTTCTTCCCTAGCCGAAACCTGTGCCAAGATTAGAAATGTTGGGAAATGAAAAACGGCGCAGAATTGTCTTTGTACTTATTACCTAGGCTCGAACTAGAGTAGGGGGAAATTATCCAGGTTTGCTTAGGAATTATCTAACTCCGTTAATTGCCAGAAATCTAGCATATCAGAGCAATGTAAGCAAGGGTTGATCGGTCGACGGTCCCGGTGGTTGGGATCTAAGACAGTACTTTAACTCTATCAATGGATTTATTTTAATATGGAGATAAATGCTTACCCAGCAAAGCTGAATCCTGCCCATCGTAGTCCAGTCATAATTTAAGGGGACATCGTCCATGGTTTTAACCTCTATTAGTACATCAAATACTCCGATCCGGGTTGACGGTTCCAACCTATTGGAACACAGTTTAAGAAAAGTTCACCCCAACAAACATCACCACTATCAAGTGGAAGATTTTTTTTGTTTTCAAATGAATTCTGGTTCCATTGTGGACTGGAATAATTGCCGCAATGTCCTCACCAGTGAAGACTTTATTGTGGGGCTAATCGATGGATTGCAAGAGGAAGTGGGTAATGCTTCCAGTGTGGTGATGTATAACATTGGCAAGGAGTGGGGCCATTACGACGCAGAGTTTTTCAACAAATGGTTTCTCTCAGAATTTGGTTATACGAGTTCCCTGAGTGAACTAAATCTTAATTATGTATTGGAAGGCTGGTGGTGGCCTTTTACCGCCCAGGGCTGGGGTAACTGGGCCATTGACCTGAGTGAACAGAAAAATGGCTTTTTGTTTGTGGATATTTTTGATTCCGCCGTAGCCCGGACTTTAGGCGATGTGGGTAAACCGGTCTGCCACATTTACGCTGGCCTGCTGGCGGGTTTCTTCAGTCGTTTGGTGAACAAATCCCTCAACTGCATTGAGATCCAGTGCTATGCCATGGGGGAAACCTATTGTAAGTTCCTCATCGGCAAACAGGACCGCATTGATGCCGCTACTTTCTGGCAAAACGAAGGGGCCAATGCCAACGATATTGCCACCAAACTCGTTAAAGGGGAATACCTCAAATGATGAACCAGGCCCAGTGGGGGCAAATGAAGGTAGGGGATTTTTTCCGGGGCTATAACTGGCAGGGAGCGCCGCCGGTGCTGGAATGTTCAGTGAAGGAGGAAAGTTTAGATAATTTACCTTCTTTGCTCTGTCTGTCGGTGACGGACTTCTTTACCCAGGCAAATTGGACTGGCCAGCCCCCCAATGCTCCAGAGGACAACTTACCGGCCCTACATCGTCCCAAAGCTCCCCCCCGTCCCCTTTCCCTCACTGCCTCAGTGGCGGAATTTTGTCGGGGCATTGATTGGCAGGGGCAAGGTTTATCGAGGGGAACCTTACTCCAGGCAAAGGTCCCAGTCCAATCCAGGGAACCGGTGGCCAAGCTGGAACCAACCATCGGCTTGGAAGATCTTTCCGATTTATTCTAAGGACCTATAAAACTATGCAAAAAGATTTTGAACGGCTCTTTCATCGGGCCGAGGACCACTATCTCCAACCTCCGGAAATCATTGCCTTCCGTAAGCAGCTGGGGTTGATGGGGGAACGGCTGAGTGCTTATCGTCTAGTCCGGGATAACGAAATTGTCATTTTCCAGGCGATCGCCGACCAGTTGGAAGAGGAATTTAGCAACGCCCCGGCAGCCCAATTGCAACAGGCCCTCCTGCACTGGATTAGCATTTTGCGCTATGGGTCCATGGCCATGCTCCTCAGTAATCCGGAATATCTCCAATACCGTTTACTGGAATGGCTCGAAGGTATGGTTCAAGCCCACGACCTATCGGCGATCGAAACCCGACTATCTGCATTGCTCAAGGAACAGTTGCAGTCCCTCTTGGGGGTTCCTCAATATCGTCTCCTAGAACCCTTTCTAGTCCAAGCCGACCAGACCGTCCTCGGCCAGGCCCCCGTCTCAGCCATGCAGGAAGAAGAAATGATAACCCTAGGAGAGTAACTATGATCGATGTTAAAGCTCTAATTTCAGCCCAACCTTCCAAAGGCAATTACTTTGCCCCCGACATTTACCTCCAAGGGGATAATGAGTTTGGTTTGCTGGAAAATCGCAGTGGGGCACGGCTTATTGCTTTGCCAGACACCTTAATTAGGGGTTTATTTACAGCCCTCGATTCGGAACTTGGCATTGGAGCGGGGGTGGCCCTCACCGCCTGTGGCAAAACCTGGGGCAGTGCTTTCTACAAACGCTTTGCCGATGAACTCCAGGAATATTACGGCAAACCCATCCAGGCCATGGAAATGGTGGAATTTTTGCAGACTTTCAAGCAATGCTGGAAAACCCACGGTTACGGGCTAGTGGAAATCGATTTGAAATATTACCAAAACGGTTTCATTGGAGCGGAAGTGGTCAATTCCCCCTTCATTGCCTGTGCTCCCCAGGGCAAGAACCCCATGGGATTCCTGGAAGCGGGAATTCTCGCTGCCTTTTTCTCCCAGTTAACGGGGGAAAATCTCCACTGTGAGCAAACCACCTGTGAATCCCTGGGGGCAGAAAAAAATCTTTTCATCCTCGGTCTGAAGGAACGGCTTAAACCGGTTTCTGCGTGGTTAACAGAAGGCCATGACCATGCCACCATTATGGAACTGCTCTGTCGCCAACAGGGTTAGTACCATCGTTTAGCTGTTGCCAGCACCAAGGAGGATTGTGTGGCTAAAACCATTAAGCTCGACCCCATTAATTTAAAAGTTGCCATCGAGACTAATGATAATCTGCTCTCGGGCTTGCTCAGTCAGGATCTACGGATCATGAAGGAGTGTGGCGGTCGGGGAATGTGTGCCACCTGCCACGTTTACATCACCGCTGGGATGGAAAGTCTTTCCCCCCTCAACCGTCGGGAACAGCGCACCCTGGAGGTGATTACTACCCATAATCGTTATTCCCGCTTGGCCTGCCAGGCTCGGGTATTAGATGAAGGGGTGGTGGTGGAGTTACCCGCTGGGATGTACGTCAGCGAAATCGAGGATATTGAGGAGCTGATCGGCCGTCGAGCGGAGGAAAATATCTTAAATCCTCGGGATGGGAGCATTCTGGTGGAAAAAGGGAAGTTAATCACCCGTTCCATGATCAGTCAACTGGATGATCAGTTACAGGCGGCCAAAATCCAAATTGCTAAGGATGCGGATGAATAGGTTCCCGGCCAACCTGTGGCGGTCTAATGTTTGTTTTTATGAGGACTATTATTTATGTTTAAGCCGTTGACCCGTCTTACCATTGATGCGGATGGGCGCTATGCCACCGATCAGGAGTTGCAATTCCTCCAGGATTTCCTGGATACGGCGGAAACCCGCGTCAGTGCCTACGAAAAAATCCGGGATAATGAGGAACAAATTATCCACCGCTGGGAAGCACAAAAACGAAGTCTGCCCCAGGATACCTTTCACATGGGCGATCGGGATGTGACGGAAATTTGTCGGCGGGACATGACTAATGTTTTCCGGTGTTCCATTACAGCCATTCTATTCGGAGATTTGGACCGTCTGCGGGAGGGGTTATTGATCTGGTATCAAACCATTGTGCGGGCCTACAACTATACTGAGTACGCCAAGATTAGCTATAAGGTGATTCAAGAAACCGTCAAGGATTTCCTCGAACCCGATGAGGTGGCCATGGTATTGCCAGCGCTGAAGTTGGACCACACTATCCTCAGCAGTTAGTCCACTGGTTTTAGTCCATTGTTTAGGTCATTCATGGGTGCAATTTATTCCGTTAATTTGGTTAATCCAGCTACGGGCAGTAATGTCACCATTGAGGTGGCGGAGGATGAGTTAATTCTCGAAGCGGCGGAAAATCAGGGGATAGATTTGCCCTATTCCTGTCGGGCTGCTTCCTGTGTGGCCTGTGCGGGTCTGTTGCTGGAGGGAACTATTGAGCATACGGATAAGGGGTCTGATTTCCTCAAACCGGAGGAATTGGCGGCGGGCTGTGTCTTGCTCTGTGCGGCCTATGCCACTTCCAACTGCAAAATTCTGACCCACCAAGAGGAAGCTTTGTTTGGTTAATCCCTTCCATTATCCATTGCACCCCGGCGGAATTCTTCTCCAGAATGCCCAAGCTGTTCAAACTAAGTGGATGAATTGTCGATGAGTTTTATTCGTTCTAGCAATCTCTGTTCTGCCCATTGTCGGCAAAGGAATGAGGATCATTATGGAAAATCAAGTTAATGAACAAGCGGTAACTACCCAACCCGATGCCGTCCCCACGGCGGGCTACAGTTCTGGGATCTGGGACGGTTTATCGGCCATAGCGTTAATTGGGGGGGCGATCGCCAGTGTTGTCACCAACAGTGCAGCGGCGGGGGTCATTCCAGTGGCGGCGGGGGTCGGACTCCATCTGTTTAACCGTAAGCAATTGGAACAGCATTTACTGGCGAGTCAACAGGCTTCAGCGGCCCAGATTGTCCAGTTAGTCAATCAAAATCAAGCTAGTCTACAGGAATATCTACAAAGATTCCATGGGGATATTCAAACTTCCCTGGGGCAACAGCAACGGGCGATCGCCGCGAACCAGGAGAATTTGACCGGAGCTTTAGCGGCTCTCCAGAGGGAATTGGAAGCTTTTCAAGCGGCCGCGGAGCAAACCCACACTGGTTTGGATAGTAAACATCAGGATTTGCTGACCGTAGTCGCCGAGCTACGCACCATGGAAAGTTGCACCCAAAGCATTGCCGCCTATGCCCACGCTGACGCTTATTACCAAAGGGGTCTCAGCCATTACCGTTTGGAGGATTGGAGTGAAGCGGTGCGGGATTGTACCGAAGCCATCCGCCTTAAAGGGGATTTGGCCGGTGCTTTTCATTACCGCGGCATGGCCTATGCCCGTCTGGATAACCGCAAGCAGGCCACCGATGATCTGCGCCAGGCCTACAAGCTTTATTTTGACCAGGGAGACCTGGATAATTATGAAGTTGCCCGGGCTTTGCATAAGCAATACTATGAGGGCCCACTAGAGGAGATAGAGTCGGAAACTCTCTCCGTGGCTGCCCACACCGACAGCGTTGGCCATGAAGCCTACATTGCCGAGCCGAGCCGAGAAATTAAGCCCCTATTGGTGGAGGAGAGTGAAACCACTGCGGCCAACTTATTTGGCTAAGGGTTGATATTTAGGCCCGTCCCCAAACACCTTTGACATTGCCTCCAAGACAACAACAACAGCAATAATCGCCTAGGACAAGGGTAAGATGGAGTTACTCTTTGTCCCGGGCGTGTTTTCTATGGTAAAGACTGCCGGTGTGGCGGTTATGCCGCTGTTTCCCCGCTCCCAATATAGAATTCTTGGACAAATTGGACAGGGGCAATTCGGGCGGGTTTATTGTGCCATCCATCGGGCCACGGGTAGAATGTGTGCTCTGAAGGATTTAGAACATCGGGTATTTCCCACCAATAAGTTTTTGCGGGAACTGTGCTACCTAGTCACCCTGCGCCATGCCAATATTGTGGCCTGCCACGGTCTGGAGTACCATCCCGGGGGGAGATATTTGGTGATGGATTATTGTGAGGGGGGCACCCTGCGGGACATCATTGATGGGGATGGAGATTTATGTTTAGTGGGCAAAATCGACCTAGTGCGACAGATTTTACTAGGTTTGGAACAGGCCCATCAGCGCAACATTGTCCACTGTGACCTCAAACCAGACAATATTCTTCTAATTCCCCGCACAGATGGTTGGCAAGTGAAGGTGTCGGATTTTGGCATTGCTCAGCTGACGGAAAATACGGGCAATCCCAATTTCGGCAAAGGTTACACTGGTTCACCGGCCTATATGGCCCCCGAACGTTTTTACGGCAAGTTTTCCATCGCCTCTGACATTTACTCGGTGGGAATTTTACTGTACGAACTAATTGTTGGCGATCGCCCCTTTTCCGGATTTCCCAAAGCGTTGCAGGTGGCCCATTTAAATGCACGCTTAACATTATCGGCGGACTTTCCCCCCCTAATTGCCCCCATTGTCCAAAGGGCTCTGGAAAAACTGCCCCAACGACGGTTCCCCAACGCAGCGGCCATGGCCCATGCCATAGAAACAGCTCAAAAAGAAACATTACAGAAAGATTTCCCCCCTGGCAAAGGCTATCTTTACCATTGCATTGCCCCACCTCCCGTAGCTTTTACAGTTACGTTCAAACACAGCACTCCTCTGTTATTTCCTGTCACCCATTTAAGGCAGGAAGGATTTTGGTTATACCTGGGCAATGGTGCTGAACTATACCTCTGGGAATATGGCGATGGCAATTTTAACCACCACCCTTCACCCCGATGGTCGTTGGGGCTACCGGGAACCATTACTAATTTTGAAGTAGAGGAAGACCAAATCAGTCTGATGCTCCAGGGGCCAGAATCAGCCCAGTGGCAGTTTTTCCAATGGCGTGAAACTCTGCTCAGTGCCATTTCCCTACCCAAACCCCACATTAATTTCCAAGCAAATCGTTTACTGGCCAACGTTAGTCCCGGCGGCAAAACCCTAGCTGTGGTGACGGCCGATCAGCAAGGGGAAAAAAGTTATTTGCAAATCTGGAGGACTGACCTGAGGGCACCAGTGGCGTCGGCAGTGACCATCCCTTGGGCTTCCGAGTTGCTAATTTTGGATCAAAACCATGGCTTATTGGTGCAATTAAAGCAAAGTTCCGGCAACCATCACAGTGTTTTTTTCCTATTTAATCGAAGAGGTTCTGTTTTTCCCGCCTTTAGGCTTTCCTTTTGGGTTTCCCGGTTGGCGGTTAATCGCTACTCCCGGAACCATCTTTTTGGTTTAACTCCTAACTCCAGTCAAACGGGAGTTCTGATTCGTCTGCAACCCCTCAAGGTCAATCGCATTGCCCTAAATCTTCAACCCCAATTTATCGAGCCCTTTCCCTGGGGTTATTTGCTGGCCGATCGCCGAGGGCGGGTGGCTCTTTTGGATTATGAAGGCTTTTTGTTTGGTAACTTTGACCTCGGAGAAACCATCACGGCGGTCACCCCCATAGACCGCTATCTTTGTTTAATCGCCACTTGGCAAGGGGGCCAGGGGAATTTACATCTACTGGATTTAGGTGCTGAGGTGGAGGGCGTTATCCGCCAACGTCAGGAAAGGCGCTAAGATGGCAGATTGTAACCATTGTTACCAAGAAAAGTTATCTTTGCCCTTTTGCGATTTATGAAAATGCCTAAAACGCTTAAACCTAGTTTGCTGTTGTCCATGGTGGTCATCGCTTGCTTGGTTAGTGTCACCGGTTGCGGTGGTACTGGTAATCGGGGGGAAGAAGGCCAACAAAACCAACAGAATACGCCGCCGCAGAACGTTAGAACGACAAATGATGGCAATAATACTAACTCTAACCAAAATGATGACGGTGACAATGAAGACAATGGGGATAACGAAGGTGACGACAACGATGATAATGACGGGGATAATCGGGATGATTAAAACAGCTTTGCCAACATTACCCCAGTGAATATTCTCTTCATCAGCAACGGCCACGGGGAAGACCTCAACGCTGGCTTGATTATCGATGCACTGCAACGGCGATCGCCGGAGTTTAATTTATTTGCCCTACCCTTAGTGGGGGAAGGTAAGGCATACCAACACAGAGGAATTCCTCTCATTGCTCCAACCCAGCCTCTGCCTTCCGGGGGGCTAATTTACACTGGCTGGCGGACCTGGTGGCGGGATATTGTTGGTGGTCTGGTGGCATTAACCATCAAACAAATACAGGCTCTAATCAAACAAAAAGAGCAGTTTGATTTAATTGTGGCGATCGGTGACATTGTCCCCCTGGCCTTTGCCCGTTTGAGTGGTAAACCCTACCTCAGTTTTTTGGTGGCTAATTCCAGTTATTACGAAGGTCGCTTACCTCTGCCATTCACCGTGGCCTGGTGCCTAAAATCCCCCCATTGTCTGGGGGCGATCGCCAAAGACCATTTAACCGCTGAGGATTTAGGTCAACGGGGGATCAACATCCGTTGTTTGGGTTACCCGATTATGGATGCTCTACAACCGACGGCCCATCAATTGGAACGGCAAAATAAAACCCTCATTGCCCTTTTACCCGGTAGTCGAGTGCCGGAAGCTTTAAATAATTTGAGCCAATTGTTGCCCCTATGCGTAGCCATTGCCCAGGAAAAAACGGTGGATTTTTGGGCCGCCCTAGTGCCGGCGATAACGGTGGGTCATTTGCAAATCCTAGCTGAGAATCAAGGTTGGCAATGCCACGGCGATCGCCTAGAACGGGGTAAATGTACGATCCATCTATCCTGGCATCAGTTTGCCGACATTTTGCATCAGGCGGATTTAGTGTTGGGCATGGCGGGGACAGCGGTGGAACAAGCAGTGGGTTTAGGTAAACCAGTATTGCAAATTCCCGGCCAAGGTCCTCAATTTACCTACGGTTTTGCCGAAGCCCAAATGCGACTACTGGGTTATTCGGTCACCACCGTTGGCAAAAGTCCCCAAGAACCAGGCTTAATCAATAAAGCCAGTCAAAAAGCCCTGGAAATTCTCGCAGATCCCCATTATCAACAGCAATGTTGGCATAACGGGCAAGAACGCATTGGCCCCCCCGGTGGCTCCCAGGCGATCGCCGATTATATTGCCACAACCGCCGCAACCATTGTCAGCAAAGGATAGTATGGCCTGGGAATGTCCAGCATCCGGAAGACCGATTCAGGAAAAGTCTCTCCTTTAACAACCGGAAAATACCTAGGAGGATTAGGATGAAAGCATCTAGGCCAATTTTCATCGTCCCCCCTACGTATGAGCATCTACGATCAGAATCCGGATCAATCCCTAGCCAGAATCGAAGCCCTAGAAAAAGAATTGGCCACCCTCAAAGCCAATCACAATACCCTGGATATCCAAAATAAAATTCTGAAGGGTTTTATTTCCCTCACCAACGTTTCGGCGGGGAGGATGTTAATCAAAGCCACGTTGCAAAAAACCCTGGAAGCCTCCATCCGACAAACCGGAGCCCAGCTAGGCAGTCTTTTTTTGCTCGATGAGGATGGAAGAGTAACAGAAAGCATTTTGGCCCGGGGAGCGACGGATCAAACCCAGAAAAAAACCATTGTTGGCCAAGTACTGGATAAAGGTTTAGCGGGTTGGGTCAGGGAAAATAAAAGAACGGGATTAATCACCGATACTACCAAGGATTACCGTTGGCTAAAACTGCCGGACGAACCCTACAATGCCCTTTCTGCCCTGGGGGTTCCCATTGTCTGGGGAGAAGAATTGTTGGGCATTTTAACCCTAATGCATTCCCAAGCGGATCATTTCACCCCCGCTAGCGCCACCGCGATGGAGAAAACAGCGGAGTTGATTGCCCTTGTGTTGAATAACGCCCGCATTCAAACAAAACACAAACAGAATGAGACATTAATCCAACAGGAAGATGATCTATTAAATCAAGTTATTCATTGGTTTCCCAGCATTATTTTTGTTTTAGATAATCAGGGAGTATTACTCAAATGTGGCGGTAAATATCTAGCTCAAATTGGTCTGGATGCCAAAGAAAGTGTTGGTAAATCAATTTATTATTTGTTACCTGAAGCCAACGAATTAAAAAATTTGATCAGCCATGCCCTAGCCAATAACGTCATCGAATCAGTTAGTGTACAACTAGAAAGAAAAGACTACGGCACTTGGTTTTACGATGCTTGGTTTTCCCCTATTACCGATGGCCAAGGCCAAGTTGTTCATGTTGTTTGCATCCTTTTACCCGCTTAGATTTTTCATAAATGAACATGATCGAAATAGATGTTGATAGGTTTTGCCAATAATGAAAATCATGAGAAATACTCGGTTATTAAAAAAGTTATTTACTCCCAGAAAAATCAGCAATAGATCTAGTCAAACTAACAAAAAAATAGGGGACACAAAAGGAAAAATATATCTTAGTGTTGCTGTTTTTCTCCTCTGTCCCCTCACTCTCTGGGGCACCACCCAAAATTTTAATTTAGCTATGATGGCCCTGACTACTTTTGCCATAGCCTATCTGGGCAAAGGAATGCGTCGACCCAAACCGGGGGCCAAGGGCAATTAACCGATCGCCTTTTGGCTAGGAAAAGCTGGCATTGATAAACCTCAAGCATTTATACATAAAAAGTTACTTCTACCGTTTTATCTGGTAGATCTCGGGGATCTTCCCCTTTGGCGATCGCCGTACGGATAGATTCCACAAAAATATGGATGGTATCGGCGGGGGTATGATTGAAGTTAGAGCCATATTTTGCGATTACTTGTTGTTGCATAGCTAAAATTTTCAAATCCTGGGCAATAATTCGTTTGGCAGTCCACCAAATAAAAGGAATAGCAAAGTAGTTCCAATTACCGTAATTAAAAGCGATATCCGTATAAACTAAGGTAGATTGTTCTGTTTCTGGCACCGATTGGCTAGTAATAAATAAATGGCGCTGGGGGGAGAATTTATATTCCACCGAAGTGACATTGGGCATAATAAACTGGTCAGTATGAGTAATTTCATTACCCCGGGGATTGAGGAATCTACTCCACCAGCCCAAATTATTTTTTTCGTTATGATATTCGGCTTTAACTTCCCCTTGATGGCGACTAACAGTCATCTGTATAGCCTGCCTTTGGGCTGTACGAAAAATACCAGGATGTACTGAAGCTGTATGGGGAATGTCAATGAAATTTTCCACACAATTGGTCACACCGTTGGCAAATTGATGGATTAGCCTGATTCTATGCCAACCTTTTTCACCGTATCGAGGTAAAGCAAAAGGAGATTTACTGGGTTGCCCTAAACAAACATAAATCAGACCTTCTTGTTCCAAAATTCGGTAGCATTTAGTCTGTAAATTTTCCCTTGGTTTAAATTGCTGACCCTCTGACGGCACCGCAATTACTTTACCCCGCTGATCATAAACCCAACCGTGGTAAGGACAATGAAGGTTTCCCTGTTCAACTGAACCGCAGGAAAGACGACCATGGCGATGAACACAACGGTCTTGAACGGCGATCGCCAAACGATTTTGGGTGCGAAAAATAGCTAACCATTGCCCCAGAATTTGCCTAGCAATGATCTGACCCGGTTTTAATTGTTCACTGTGGGCCACCACATACCAGAAATCTTCAAATTGCATCGGTTTGATAAGGGCTAATGGCAATGTCTCCCGTTAACTCAATCTGACAGGCAAGCCTTGCTTGGGAATCCTGGGGGGCTAGAATTGCTAATAATTCCCTTTCTTCCGCTTTAGGCGGGGGAATTTCACCAATAACTTTCACCAAACAAGTGCCGCATAACCCTGTGCGACAACCAAATAAAATCGGTGAGTTCTCCACAGTTAAATATTCTGCTAGACAAGCATGGGCTTTTAATGATAGGCAGGAAAAAGTAGTTTTGGGAAAAGAAATTACGCAATTATTCATAATTTTTTAAGCTTCTGAACTTTACTGTGGGGCGCGCTGTGAAAGACCTCTGGCATAGCGTCAACGGCTGGGGAGATCAGACCTCTAGGTTAAATATCCCAAGGTGTTTAGCTGTTGCGAGCGATAATCTCCATACCCTACCAATGGTTGGACATTGGGGGAAAACCGCATATTTCTGTGGTGCTTCCTTCTACCCAAAGCCAACTAAATTCGCTAACATGAATGAGCCTTACTCTATGTAGATAATTGCAGGCGGTTAAACTTTATGAGCAATATTCAAGAAAAAATCGAACAGGAGCTAGCCAACGCTAGACAGGTTTGCAGCACTGATGAAGCTTCCCCGGCGGAGTGCGCCGCGGCCTGGGATGCGGTGGAAGAGCTAGAAGCGGAGGCCGCCCACCAACGCCAACAACACCCAACCCAAACCCCCCTAGAAAAATTCTGTGACGAAAACCCCGACGCCGCTGAGTGCCGCATTTACGACGACTAAGGGTTAATCTGGTTAACGGTTTGATCGTCATTGATGAGACTGACGATCGCCATCACTTCTGAAGCAGTGTTTTTGTTCAAAGCAGTGACAATTTCCTGGGGGTTGTTGCTGCTTTTTGCTGGGCCACTAGCATTGCCCTAGGGTCCTTCCAGCACTGCTGCTTCCACGTCTTGACGGCTGAGGGAATATTTGAAGCTTCGCACCACTTTCCGTTGCTGTTGGTGGGGAAAGTAGCAGACCACCAATTCTTCGGTATCCAAACTCAGTTCCGCATCCCAATCTCCTTGCTTGAGAAACCAACAATGGCGATCGCCACGATTCTGTTGACAGCCCAGGGTCATGAGCCAGCGTTCCAGTTGCGGTAGGGGATGATTGTAGAGGGGCGTTTCCGGAGCAGGGAGACTCATGGGCGATGGAAAAATAGAAAGATAATGGGAATAATTTTGATCGGTTGTTGGCTAAACTCGCCCAGTGTGAACTATCTAGGCCCGTTGGCAAGCAACAGAGTGCAGGCCTCCGGCTTCACTGAGAATCAGTTCTAATCTTTAATATGGTAGAGCATTGGCTAGGGTTGAAGAAACCAGTTGAAAACAGAGAGTAACGGTCATTACTTTATCCCGAGGGGAAAGCGCAAAAATCCAATAATTGCCGGTTGTGGTGGCTGGGGATCTCGATTTTGTTGGATACTATTGCCATGGCGGGAATTGACTTGCCAGTTTTGCAACGGTATTTGACTTAAATGCTTCCTAAAATTTCTTTGGCCGCGGTGGGATTAACAGTGGGGGGGATTCTCACCATCACAGGCTTTGTAGCCTACGCCCTGGATTATGCCACCCTCAATTTGGCTGGCTTTTTCTATGGTATTCCCCTGGTGTTGGGCGGATTGGCCCTTAAGGCGGCGGAGTTGAAACCAATTCCCTTCAGTCAACCGACCCCGGAAAAAATTGTCACCCTACGGAATCAACTGGCTACCCCCACCCAAAACCAAATTCGTAAGGATGTGACCCGTTACCGTTACGGCCAGGAAGCCCACTTAGACGAATCCCTGGAGCGACTGGGGTTGAGCCCCACCGATGAGGAACGGCCTGTGCTTACTAGCCTCTTGGAACAGCAGTGGGAAGGAAAATATGTGCTGACCCTAAGTTTTGATTCTCCCTTTATCAGCCTCGAAACCTGGCAAGGAAAACAGGAAAAAATTGCCAAGTTTTTTGGACCAGATCTGGAGGTTACTGTCAGTCAGCCCCAGGAAAAAGTGGTGCTAGTCAACCTAATTTCCCAATTAGCCCTCCCGTAATTTGTCCAGTACCGAACGATCTTTGAGGGTGGAAGTATCCCCAGAAATTTCCTGCCCCGATGCCAAACTCCGCAACAAACGACGCATTATTTTGCCTGAACGGGTTTTGGGTAACACATCGGTGAAACGGATCTCCGCTGGCCTGGCGATCGCCCCAATTTCTGCGGCAACGTGCTTGACCAAATCCTGTTTCAACTCTTCACTTAGTTCGGCATTACCTTCCAGGAACACAAAGGCGAAACTACTTAAAAGTCCTTCACTTCAATATTGCCGGAGATTCAGGGAGCAGAGCAGAACTTTGCCGACAGATTATTAGGTGGATAGAAACCTATTCCTGCTGTAGAAGTAGCTCACTGCTTTGGGCTTGATCGCCCTGGGTGGCGGTCATTCTTACCTGATACATGGTACCTGATTCCCCATTAACCTGGGGAATATAAACAATAAATTGTCCATTTTGATCTGCCCGCACAGTGGCTTGAAAAACATTCTGGGAAATATTCAGCATCCCCATCACGGTACGGAGGGCTTCCATTTTTACTTCCACATTGGCCCCGGGAAGGGTTTGACCGATCAAATTATCCGGCAAACGAATTACGTCGTTGTTGATAAAGTTGGTGATTTCCGGTCGCAAAGTGTAACCGATGTTACCAGAATTGCCGGAATTGTTTGGATCACCTGAGTTGTCAGGATTGATGGCGATCGCCCGGTTGAATTGGCGACTGACGGAATTTTGCCCGGAACGGCTGAAAGTAATCACCGGCCTAGCATTGATTTGGCGATCACCCCGACCAATGCGGTAAGTAGTTTCATAAATACCCGATTGAACCTCCTGCATTGTCAAAGAGCGATTCTGATTGAGCCCGTCTAATTCAAAACTGGCCGTGGCTCCTGGGGTGCCATAAACTCGAATCATCAAATCGTCCCCTTCCCGTAAAGGCTGGCGAGGATTACTGTTGGTTTCCATCCGGTCGATTACTAAACCACTTAGGGGCGGTGGAGTTGGGGCAGGGGTGACAGAGTTATTAAGACCAATATTAATGGGAGCAAAATTACCGTCCCCTAGCTTGACTAAGGTTTGGTAAACTAACCCCGCCACTTCTCCCCTAGTGGCCAAGTTATTGGGATTAATCTGGTTAGTATTGGGAAAATTAACAATGATCCCCGCATTGGCCGCCCTCGCCACACTATCCATGGCCCATTCCGGTACCGCTTGGCGATCGCCATAGGCATTTAAACCATCGGGGTTGGCATTGGTGTTATTCCCCAAAGCTTTGGACAAAATCACTAAAGCTTGGGCCCTGGTAATCCTTTCTTCTGGGCGAAAACTACCGTCGGGAAATCCCGTTACTAAGCCGGAATTACTAACCGCTAAAATTGCCGGGGCGGCCCAATAATTAGCCGGAACATCCCGAAAATTACGGGCACTATTGCCGGAAGGTAAATTAAAGGCCTTAACGGCGATCGCCGCAAACTGGGCCCTAGTAATTTCCCCATTGGGCTGGAAGGAGCCATCGGGAAAACCGCCGATGATACCCCGTTCCGCTAGATTTGTAACGTATTGACTACCCCAGTAACCCTGTAAATCCCCAAAGCTAGAAGACTGGGCCAAAACCCTAGGCATTATAGATATAAAGGTAAAAGCAATCAGACTAGGGCTAACCAAAGTGCGATTTAAGAAACTCATAATAGCCTATAAAAAAATTGAATTAGATATTTGAAAGACAAATTAGTCGTAACTTCCCATTAATCAATGATTAATTTAGCCAAAATTTACCCAATTTGAGTTCGGGTTAAGGACTCTTTGTAAACCGACTGAACAAGCGAATAGAAATTGAAGCACCTCCGACTGAGGCTACCTAGAAAAAATCAACACACTATAAGGGCCAATGGATACCAATCCATGCCAAGGAAAACCGTCGTACTCTCCAGGTTCTCCCCTAGTATCTGTGCTTAAAAAATCACCAAAGGCATCACTATATCCCTGCCAATCACTGTTAAAACGTAACGGCCAAAATCCTTCGGCCGGTAAGCCTAGGGTGTAGTTATAGTGGGGCTGATTGGAAAAATTAGCCACCACCACCACATCGTCATTGATACCCCCTTGCTCCCAACGGTGAAAAGCAATCATATTCTTGGCTTCATTGAGGTGATAAACCTGGGTAAATTGCCCACAAAGGCCTTTGCTAAAACCGCCTAAATTACGCCGCAAACTAATTAAATCTCGATCAAGTCGCACAATGCCATGGAATTCATCCCGTTGCTCCCAATCCACCGGCACTGTATCCCGAAACCAACCCGCTTCCAAAAATTCCTGGCCCTGGAACAACATGGGAATCCCTGGGGCCGTAAAGATCATTGCCGCCGCTAGGGTAGAACGCTTTTGGGCATACCAATCTTTTGGATCTTCGGGACTAATTTCCTGGGGAACTCGGGATTGGCCATTGGCAACTTCATCGTGGGATTCGCTGTAAATCACTCGACCAAACGCATCATCGTTATAACGGTAGTTGATGGCATCCCGAACAGCGGCCAAGGAACGATCTTCATCCGCCGTAGTGATTACAGCCCGTCGAATGGGATGAACAAACATAGCGTCCCATTGACAACTAAATCCTGCTCCCCCAGCTCCAATATCTTTAGTTATCCATTCATTACTTTGCAAGTCTTCAGCAATGGTGATTTTACCGGGAAACTGTCGGCTAACTTCCTCATTAACCCATTGTAAAAGAGTCCAGCCATCGGATAAATTTTGGTCTTCAAAACCATTGACGGTGCGAATAAATTGGGTGCAATCAAAACGTAAGCCATCAATGTGGTACTCATCCAACCACATCAACACGTTGTCAATAATATATTGCCGCACTTCCCCCCGGCCATAATCCGGTCTGGTGTCCCCCCAAGGAGTACTGGCCCGGTCATCATTGTAAAAATAGATCCCCCCCCGATCGCCTTCGGACCAACCATCAAATTGCCAAAGGTCTAAATCACTTGGGCCGAGGTGATTGTAAACCACATCTAAAATAACGGCGATGCCATGGCCATGGGCTTGCTTAATAAATTGCTTAAAAGCTAAAGGGCCGCCATAGCTACTTTCCACAGAAAAAATATGGGAAGGATTATAGCCCCAGGAAATCTCCCCAGCAAACTCACCAATGGGCATGATCTGAATGGCATTAACACCAAGTTTTTTCAAGTAATTAAGTCGAGCAGAAATAGAGGAAAATTCCCCTGCAGAATCCCCTTTATTGTCATCATTAAAAGTACCCACATGTAACTCATAAATGACCAAGTCATTCCAGGAAGCTATGGCAAAATCATCCCCCTGCCAATCAAAGCTAGGATCATGGACAATGGCATTACCCACGGAATTGGTTACTTCCCTGGCATAGGGGTCAATGCGTTTGAGTATTCCGTTAGGAGTTGCAATTAAATATTTATACTCATCCCCCGCTTTAGCTTTGGGCACATCAAGATACCAAAAACCATTTTCCTCCGCCGTCATAGGCTGTCCCTGGTCATCCCAATTGTTAAAGGAACCAGTAACGGTAACGGAATCAGCGTGGGGAGCCCAGAGCCGAAAAGCAACACCATTGGGATGTAAAATTGATCCCATTCCTTTGATTTTTTTGGTCGTATTCATGGTCTAATGCTCAACATTCAAGATTCATAATTGATTAATCAACAATTATGAATAATCAACTAACTTCAGATACAATCCACATCAAACTAAAGAAAATAGCGATCGCCCCTAAACCTAAGAGAATTAAAATCTCCGGGGTTGGCTGATGAACGGGACTTATGGCGGGTTCTACGGCGTAGTTATCGAGAACACCTTGCTCGTCTTGGACATAGCCAGAGGGTAAATTAGGATCAACGGTTACTGCCAATGGTGTTTCGGCGGGAATTAACTCCTTGTCGCCGCTGTGGTGGGATACTTTGCTCGTAAGGGACATATTCAACGCTCCTGATTAATTTTAAGATTTTAAACTAAAGAAAATATGAAAATATAAGGAAAATTGATTTTATCATTTATCAGCCAAGTCTTTTTTTGATGAATAAATTATAAATAATGCCGATCAAGACTAGGATCAGAAGTAAATGAATTAAACTTCCGCCAATGTTGATGGAGAATCCCAACAACCAAAGAATAAAGAGAATAATAACAGCCGTCCAAACCATGTCTAACATATTAGCCTCTAAAGATGATCAGTGAAAATAAAATCTATTTTGTTTATGACGTAAGGCATTGTAGATGATTTCTTGTTTATAGCCGCTAAATACACCAAGGGTTGATTTTTTGTCAATTAAGGTTTGACAGTATCGTTTAGGAGAAAATGTCATAAAAGTTATGGCTTAAGATGATTAATCAAGGGAATTCAATCAATACTTAGGATTTCATGAAAGATATTAATTAAGATTCCCTTAGTTGGTGGCGACATTTCCTAAATCAAGATTTGCCTATTTAGCAAAGATTAGCGGAACATATCTTTGACATCTTCAACTAAATTGCGAGCTTGGCTTTCCGTTTGTTTAGCTTGGCCCATAATTTTGTCTTGGGAGTTATCGGTTATATTGCCCTTCATTTCCTGGGCTTTACCCTCAAGATTTTTGGCAATAGCTTTAGCTCGGCCTTTTAATTCCGTACTTTCTTTGACATCCTCAGCGGCATTCATTGCTTGGCTTTGCACCTGTTTGGCCTTACCCATCATTTGATTTTTCGGATCGCCAGTGAGATTACCGATCGCCTCCTGGGTTTTGCCTTCCACATCTTTGGACATGGCATTGATGCGATTCATAGTGGCAATCTGGGGTTGGGTAGAGTTGATTAATTCGGTAATGGGCATGGTAGCCCAAGATTTTTCGGCACCAAAACTAAAGGTAACAGTAACTAACAAAATGACGGTCAAGGTTAACCGATAGTAAAAGCGACGTAATTGTTGCAAAGAAAACATGGAAAACTCCAAAATAATATTGAAATAATTGATCGAGTCTTAAAATTCGTTAGACTTTAGCCAAAATGGCTAAAATTGACCGTTAAAACTGGCAATGGGGCGATTACTAGTGGTGGTGATGACTGTTGTTACAGTACGGCTGGGGGCGTTGTAAATGTACCAATTATTAATGCCATGTTTATTGAAGATAGATTCAGCAAAAACAATGTCAGAACTGGTACCTTCTACCATGACCAAATAGTTGCCTTCGCTAATTTGATTACTATAAATTTCGGCCCGGTCTTCAGGAATACCAACCCCCACCAAGGCTCCCGCTAATCCCCCCGCAATGGTACCCAGTACTCCCCCAGAAACCATGCCGGCGATCGCCATTGCTGAAGTTCCCGCTAGTATCAGCGGCCCTACACCAGGGATAATCAAACCCCCCAAACCCACCAGCAAACCAGCAAATCCCCCCACCGTCACTCCGGCGATCGCCCCATCCATTGCTTTTTCTCCCGCTTGATTATTTTGGGGATCCAAACTACCAATACTGCCCAAACGATTACTGGTATTGGCTCCAGCCATTTCAGTTTGTTGATGGATATCCAAACCAACCACCGAAACCTGCCCCATGGCAAAATTGTTTAGTCGTAATTCCTGCAAAGCGGCTTCGGTAATTTCGTAACTAGAAAAAGTACCAATTGCATGCTGTACTGACATAATTATTTCTCTCTGATATAAGGGAAAAACAATCATCAAGAAATAGGCTTCTCGATGATTAACCATACTTATTTATGGCATTCTTAAATGACAATCAACTTAGGACTTTAAGGGGTGTGAAAAGCAGTTAATTAATCAATGGCCTTTTTGACTGCATCTTTAGTGTCTTCAACGGCATGGCGAACACTAGCTTCTGCTTGTTTAGCCTTACCTTCTATTTGATCTTTTTTATCTCCAGTTAAATTACCAAGGCCTTCTTGGACTTTACCTTCAATATTTTTAGCAGTGGCTTTAGCTTTATCTTCTAAACTCATGGTGCGCTCCTGAAATTGAGTAAAAATGGTTGAAAAAATGCCTTACCTGGATTTGGCTAGCATTTTCTTCTAATATCCTGACTTTAAACCGCATATGGTTGATTTTCAGATTGATTTGATTGAATACGATAAAAATGTCAAATCAAACAATCTGTCTGTCAAAGTTGGTTTAATTAAAGTTTGCCCATAGCTTTGCTTAATCTTTTAAATGGCAAACTAATTAGCAGACATTTTCGAGTTAACTTTTACGTCAATGGTTTTAACCCCTTCCATGGAGCGCAGTAAGGGCTGGATTTGGGATAGCTGTTCTGGATTAGCTACCGTGCCGCTTACTTTGACATTGCCTTGGCTAACATTAACTGACAACTGATTACCAGAAAATTGTTGATTAAATTCCAGGACAATTTCATCTTTTAGTTGACTGTCGGTTTTAGCCAGGTTGGCCGCCTGGGCATTGGATGGTGGTTGTACCGGAGCCATGGGGGCAATGGCTGGCGACTGGGGAGGGATCGGGGCGATCGCCGGGGCTGGAGTTGGTTGAACCGGAGCTTTAACGGGAGCAGCGGTGATTTTAGTGGGTTGGGCTACTGCCGCTTTTGGCGGGGCTTTGGCCGGGGCGGCGGAGGTAGGGGCTGGAGCTTCGGTTTTAACCGTAATATTGACATCCCGGGGTTTAGATTCCACAGACTGGGCAGGATTAATATTAGTAATGGGGTTTTCTTCCACCACAGTTGGAGAATTATTTGGCTCTAGACCTGGGTTAGTTTTATCGGTATCGGTTTGATAAATGGGGGTAGTTATCACCGTTACAGGATCGGGACTATTGGCTTGGAATAGATAGTAAGCCATGGCACCGGATATACCCACAACCCCAGCAATAATTAAACCTACTAATAGGCTCCTAGAGACCTGTCTGTCCGCAACTTCTTCCCGCTTTAACTGCTCATTTTGACTGTTCTCCGCCACCAAAACCCCATTGGCATAACCACTTTCATAGGAGCTGGTTTGGGCATTGGAATTTTTAGCTTCAATGTGAATATTGCCTGAGGAGTCTCGATATTCCATTTGTGTAATGCCCTGGGCATCTCGATATTCCCGCTGAACAACCCAGCTAGACCTATCATTGGATTTAGAGTTAACCATTTTGTTTACTATTGACTATATTTGACTCCGTTAATCATGACACCCGCCTGTGTGAAATCATGTTTCTTAAAGAGGTTGATTTGTTTGAATAGCTAAATTGTTAATAAAATTCACATAACTATTAATTATATTAAGTATCCAGTAATTCGCGATCTTCCATTTCTTTTTCCGATACCACCATCGTCGCTTCAATTTCTTCTCGAATGGCAGGGGTTACTTCACCGTCACTGTTTAAGCAATCAATCAATAGTTGATTGGCTTCATAATATTTCTCTAAAATTATTTCCTGTTCCGGGGTAAAGTGCCATTGTTGGTTAACATTGCGGAAGTCGGCGATCGCCTTTTTCAATTGTTCTAGCCATTCCACATAATGGGTTTCCCACCATTTATCTAAATGTTCTCGACTATGGGTATCTGGGGGAATTTGCTCCCGTAACTGTTGCAAGGATTTATAAAAGCCTGCGTCCAAAACCATTAACAACACATTACTCAGGGCTAAATGACAAACCTGAGTTTGGGCAATTTTTTGGCTTTTATCAGTGGTACATTCTAAAACTAAATTTTCCAATGCTGCATCCAAGAACAGTTCCTGGTCTAAAGTGCAAGCCAAAGTAAAATGGGCTGTGGCCTGGGGGGATTTTGCTAGGGCTAAATAAAAATCTCTTTTGGTAACAAGTTTAGGTTCATCAGCAGTTTCTGGAGATTTTTGATCACCCCATTTTAAAAAATCCTGTAAATATGGATCTTCCGCCACCAAATCATCAATCTCCTGTTTCATTAACTGCACCAAAGAGTCGGCACTCCTCAACATATCCATAGTCAACAAAAATACTTCCCGCCAATGGCGATCGGTCACATGGCTAACTAAACCTTCTAAGGATTTTTCTAAGGCCCGCAAATTATAATCCGCCACAATTGTTCGAGCCGTTAAATATTCCTGAAAAGCCAACGAGGAAAAAGAAAAAATTCCCCTAGCCCGTTCGATTAATAGACCATGCTGGGCTTCAATGGCTTTTAACATGGCTTCGCTTTCCACCTCTAATTCCTCTGGTTCCAGATTATTTCCCGGTAAAGCTCGTAAATAATCACTAATGTAATGCTCGACTACAGTTTGTTCAAAGAAATATTTCTCTTGCTCAAAGGTAACGGAAGCCAATTTACCCAATAATTTGATTTTATGGGGCAATGAAAAACCTTGATAAATTTCATCCCTAGCTACACCTTTGGTTTTATCCCATTTTCCTAAAAGTAAATCTATGCCTTGTTTATAAAACTCCGTCCGCTTCAGAGGAAATTTACCTTGACTTTGGAAAACCCAACAGGCTAGATGTAAAAATAAAGGGCTAACTACTAATTGCCGAAACTGCCAGTTTTCCGGTAAGTTTAGTTTTTTAATAAATTCGTCCGCTTGATTTTTTCCCGTCCTTGAGTCATTTTCCGTAAGGGCCATAAACCATTTTTGAGCAAAAGTTGCTATTTGGGTTTGGGTGAAAGGGGTAATTTCTACATCGGTAAAACTGTGCAATTGCAACTCTTGGGCGGCGGTGCGACAGGACACCACAAAGCGATTCTTATAATATTGCTCACAAAACTTACGAATTTCTTTTAACACGTCGAAAATATCATCTTCCAACACTTCATCCAAACCATCGAATAACAGTAACAGCCTTCCTTCCTTCAACAGTTTTTTTAGAATTGAGCTATTAGTTATGCCTCCCCTATGGAATTTGTGGCCAATGTAATAGGTTAGACTAAATTTATCTCTCTCCCTAGAATTCTCTGCAAATTCCTTTAGAAAAATAAATACGGGTATCAAGTGGGGCGCAAATTCTCCTTGATTACATTGGATGGCTAAATGTTTTAAAAAAGTTGTTTTCCCCACCCCTGGACGACCCAATACCTTAAGTTTAGTTTGGGTTTTCGCCAATTCCATGCCAGAAATGGATTGTTGCTCTCCATTCCCTAATCCCACTTGATCAAAGTTTTTACGATCAAGATTTTTCAGGTCAGCGATCGCCAAATATTGTTGACTAGTAATTTTCTTTAAAATATTGACATCAATATAAATGTCATTAATATTGACAGGGTGACTAATATCTAAAAGTTGTAAAATTCCACATTGATTGGCAACGGTTTCCCGCAATTGGGCACGGGTTTGTTCCACCAAGATTTCAATATCAAGGGTAACAGGTGAACTTTTTTCCCCGGGTATAGGAAATTCCGCTGGGGGATTATGGGCAATTTCCCGCCATTCCAAACCTAAAATTGAACAGAGTTCCATAAATATTTGGCGATCAACCGGTTGCCCAGTGAAAAAACGCCATACTGGCTGACGGGTTTTCAGATTAACTTCGGCCGCTAAATTCTCTTGGGTCCAACCTTTGAGCGCAAAAGATCTTTTCGCCTGTTGAATGCCAGAAGGGGAAGCCTGGAGTGATCGTTTGACCATAGGTCGAAAAAGCCCCGCGAGAACCAAGCGTTATGGTTTATTTAGTTGCACAAAATTAACAAAACCTGGAAGAATCAACCTAATATTTTTGCTAAAAATATTTCCTAGGAGAAAAGCCATTTTTTGTCAAAAAGTCCGACTATTCTAAGTTCGCTTGTCTAATATACTCAAGAATTATCAAACTGTCTAGCCGCAATCGTACATAACTTGACGGATTCGTAAAAAGTTATTAATTTCCTGAATAAATCCCTTGGCAATTAGGTTTTCTAGGATGGGATAGACGAGCCAAAATGGATATGAACGCTAATTTTAATTTCCACTTTTTGTAACCCGTTCCCCTCGGTAAGCCCCCACAGCGGTTTCGACCCGTTCATTGGCCTCATCTAATCCCTGGAGCGACTGGGCCCCTGAGCCCCACCGATGAGGAACGGCCTGTGCTTACTAGCCTCTTGGAACAGCAGTGGGAAGGAAAATATGTGCTGACCTTAAGTTTTGATTCTCCCTTTATTAGCCTCGAAACCTGGCAAGAAAAACAGGAAAAAATTGCCAAGTTTTTCGGCCCAGACCTGGAGGTTAACATCAGTCAGCCCCAGGAAAAAGTGGTGCTGATCAACCTAATTTCCCAATTAGCCCTCCCGTAATTTATCCAGTACCGAACGATCTTCCAGGGTAGAAGTATCCCCAGAAATTTCCTGCCCCGATGCTAAACTCCGCAACAAACGACGCATTATTTTGCCCGAACGGGTTTTGGGTAACACATCGGTGAAACGGATCTCCGCTGGCCTGGCGATCGCCCCAATTTCTGCGGTGACGTGCTTGATCAAATCTTGTTTCAACTCTTCACTGGGTTCGGCGTTACCTTCTAGGGACACAAAGGCGAAAATTGCCTCTCCGGTCAATTCATCGGGGCGACCCACCACCGCCGCTTCCGCCACTAGAGGATGGGAAACCAAAGCGGATTCGATTTCCATGGTGCCTAAACGGTGACCGGAAACGTTAATCACATCATCCACCCGACCCATCACCCAAAAATAACCATCCTTATCCCGGCGGGCCCCATCTCCGGCAAAGTAGAAATACTGCTTTCCCTTTGGTTGAATATGTTCCCAATAGGTATGGCGGAAACGATTGGTGTCGCCGTACACGTCCCGGATCATGCTAGGCCAAGGTTGTTTAATGACTAAAAAGCCCCCCTGGTCTGACCCGACGGGGTTCCCCTCCAGGTCTACAATATCGGCCACAATGCCTGGGAAGGGTCGAGTGCAAGAACCCGGTTTGGTGGGGATAGCTCCTGGTAAGGGGGTGAGCATAATGCCGCCGGTTTCCGTTTGCCACCAGGTGTCGACAATGGGACATTTACCGCCGCCAATGACCCGCTGATACCACATCCAAGCTTCGGGATTGATCGGTTCCCCCACAGTGCCCAGTAAACGGAGAGATGATAAATCCCTAGCGTTGGGGATTGCTTCCCCCATGCGAATAAATGCTCGGATAGCAGTGGGAGCAGTGTAGAAAATATTCACCCCATATTTTTCAATTACGTCCCAAAAACAACCGGGATTGGAGGGACGGGGCACTCCTTCATACATTACCGTGGTGGCCCCGTTGGAGAGGGGCCCATAGACAATGTAGCTATGGCCGGTAATCCAACCCACATCGGCAGTACACCAATAAACGTCCGTATCTTTGAGGTCAAAGATCCATTTGGTGGTCATGTGGGTGTAAAGGTTGTAGCCCCCCGTGGTGTGGACTACCCCTTTCGGCTTTCCCGTACTGCCGGAAGTATAGAGAATGAACAGCATATCTTCACTTTCCATCGGCTCCGCTGGGCAATGGGCTGATTGTTGCGGCTTTAGCTCATGCCACCAATGGTCCCGCCCGCCTGTCATGGTCACATCGGCCTTTGTCCTTTGCACCACAATCACGTTTTCTACGCTGGGGGCACCGTGTTCCAGGGCCTTATCCACTTCTTGTTTGAGGGCGATCGCCTTATCTTTTCGGAAACCACCGTCGGCAGTGATGACCAATTTAGCTTCCGCATCCACTAACCGATCCCGCAGAGCTTCCGCACTAAATCCACCAAAGACCACGCTATGGGGCGCACCGATACGAGCACAGGCCAACATGGCGATCGCCGCTTCGGGAATCATGGGTAGATAAATGGCCACCCGATCGCCTTTTTGCACCCCCAAACTTTTCAGAGCATTGGCAAACTGACAAACTTCCCGATGTAGTTCCCCATAGGTAATTACCCGGGAATCCCCCGGTTCCCCCTCCCAAATAATGGCTGCCTTATTACGCCGCCAGGTAGTTAAGTGCCGATCCAAACAGTTATGGGAAATATTTAACTGACCCCCCACAAACCATTTCGCAAAGGGAGGTTGCCAATCCAAAACCCGGTCCCATTTTTTAAACCAATGTAATTCCTGCTCCGCTAGCTCGCCCCAAAACTTCTCCGGATTGCTTGCCGCCCGGCTGTAAAGTTGCTCATACTCCCGCCCACTACGCACATAGGCCCGTTCACTAAACTCGGTGGGGGGATTAAAGAGTCGTTCTTCCTGCAGGATGGATTCAATGGTATCTGACATGGTTCTCCGTCAAAGTCTTTAATGGCTTGGGCCCAACGTTGATGATTGTCGCAAAAATTTTTGCCCTTTCTCCGGATTTGTAACTTTTTGTATTTCTTTGCCTCTGCTGTTTACCCTGGGGGCGGCCTAGGATAGAAGAAGGAAACCAGTATTGATCAGAGGTGGTTGGACAGTGGGGAAGAAAGATTAAGAAAACATCAGACCGTTCATACACGGCCCATCAGTCCATAGCTCATCTACTCGGAGGATTAACCCATGGAACGGAAACACCTACTCACAGCGATCGCCATCCTTGGTCTTGTGGCCAGTTTTACCCCCGGCGCCAACGCCCAATTTCGTAACTACAATCGCTACAGCAATTACAACAACTACAATAACCCTGGCGATCGGATTGGTACCCCAGGCTTTAGCCAGCCGATTTTTATGCCCAATCGCAAGAATAGCTATCCTAGCGGTTACTACAAAGACTACAACCGCAATTACCGGGGCAACGACGAATTAACCATCATCAATGGAGGCAACAACTGCATTAACTGTCGGGTGGACGGTTGGGGTCGCCGGGGCAATAATAGCAATAATAATTGGCACCATCAACGCCATGGCCAGGATTATTTCTACTACTAATATTCCCGTTGGTTATTGGCAAAAAAAACCCTGCCCAACTTCAATGAAGTCAACAGGGAAATGAATACTTCTGAAAAAGTTTAAAGGTTAGAGCCCGTTTTACAAGCTACGATCCACCTCCCAAATACCCTCACTAAAGCTCTAGCAAGTTGGGGGCATTTCAAACAAGTTCCTACGGGCAGTTTGTTCAAAGTGTTACTCAGGCCTTGTTGGGCAACGCCGTCTCCGGTGGTAACTTGATGTCTTTAGCTAAGCCTAGGAATGACAAGGCCTTGATGGTCATCCAAGTTAAATCCACTTCCCACCATTGCAAACCATGGCGAGCGGAGTACTGATAAGCATGGTGATTATTGTGCCAACCTTCACCGAAAGTTAACAATGCTACCCACCAACAATTGCGGGAATAATCATTGGACTCGTGGCTGACGTAACCAAATTTGTGCGTTGCACTGTTGACAAACCAAGTGAAGTGGAAAACAAACACGAGGCGGACAAAAATGCCCCAAATAACGAAGGGCCAGCCCCCCAAAGCAAATAAGATCAAGCCTAGGGCGACCTGGATAAGAATTAGATTATTCTGGCAAAACTGATAAAACCTATCGTCTTGGATATCCTTTGTGTAGCGGGGAATATCTTGCTTAGCGGGAATTTCAAACATCATCCAGCCGATGTGACTCCACCAAAAACCTTTGTTGGAATCGTGGGGATCCGGGGCAGTGTCAGAAAACTTGTGGTGCATACGGTGTAAACCAACCCACTCAAATACTCCCCCCTGACAGGCTAGGGTGCCACAGAGAACTAGCACGTACTCCAGCCATTTTGGAGTGGTAAAACTGCGGTGGGAAATGCAACGGTGAAAACCCAAGGTGATGCCAACGCCACCGGTAATGACATAGAGCAAGAAAGCTACCCCCACTGCTTTCCAGCTAAAAAATTGGGGCAGGAAAGCCAACAGGGCCACCAGGTGAATAGAGGTGAAGAAAAAGATCACAGTCCAAGCTGGAGTCAACTTGGGATTGGAATCGTTGGGAAGAGCAGCAGTCATGAAAAAAACCTAACGAAAAAACGGAATAATTGGCGCTTGCTAGAAACGATTAAACTATTGTAAAAAAGTTTGCTTAAATATAGTTATTCAATGTTTAATGGGTTTAACATCGCCGGGGTTCCCCAATCTTTAGAAGATAATCACGTTGATAATTATCCTTAGGGATTGGAAGATAGTTTAAGGGGAATTCCCAAACAAAATCAAAACTTAAATAATGTCTTAATGAAATATTCGAGCTTCCTTAAACAAGCAGAAGAAAACCTAGTCCCAATCTTTTCGGAAATCGACGCAAAGGTCAAGCAAAATCTGTACAAGGTCATAGAGGCCTTTCGCCACCATCGGGTAGGAGTACAACACTTTGCTGGGGTGAGTGGTTATGGCCACGATGACCTAGGTAGAGATACCCTCGATGGGGTTTTCGCCCAGGTAATGGGGGCAGAGTCGTCCGCTGTACGGGTACAGTTTGTGTCTGGAACCCACGCGATCGCCTGTGCGTTGTACGGCATTTTGCGACCGGGGGATGAACTACTGTCGGCGGTGGGCTCTCCCTACGACACCCTCGAAGAAGTGATTGGTCTTAGGGGAAGTTGTCAAGGCTCCCTCGCTGACTTTAACATTTCTTATCGTCAATTGCCCCTCACGGCGGCCAACACGGTGGACTGGCAGGGGCTGGAAACAGCAGTGCGTCCGGAAACTCGCTTAGTTCTAATCCAACGTTCCTGTGGTTACAGTTGGCGCCCCAGTTTGGCGATCGCCGACATCGCCAGAATTATCGAAATTGTTAAAGCCCAAAATCCCCACACCCTTTGTTTTGTGGACAATTGCTATGGGGAATTCATCGAGACAGTGGAACCAACGGCGATCGGAGCGGATTTGATGGCCGGGTCTTTGATCAAAAATCCTGGGGGCACCATTGTCACCGCGGGGGGTTACCTAGCCGGCAAAGAAGAATGGGTGGAAGCGGGGGCCTACAGATTGACCGCCCCAGGCATTGGCCGGGAAGGGGGAGCCACCTTTGACCAAAATCGCTTGTTATTCCAAGGCCTCTTCCTTGCGCCCCAAATGGTGGGGGAAGCGATGAAATGTAACCATCTACTGGCCTACGTGTTTGCCCAATTAGGTTACCCGGTTAACCCGGCCCCTTTGGCTCCCCGCCGGGACGTAATCCAAGCGATTCAGTTGGGCAGTCCAGAAAAATTATTGGCTTTTTGCCGAGCGTTACAAGGGGCTTCCCCCATTAGTTCCTACCTCCAACCGGTACCGGCCGCCATGCCCGGTTACGCCAGTGAGGTGGTGATGGCCGGGGGCACATTTATTGATGGCAGTACTTCGGAGTTGTCCGCCGACGGCCCACTGCGGGAACCCTACACTGTTTTTTGCCAGGGAGGCACCCACTGGACCCACATGGCGATCGCCTTGGAGGAAATTTTGGCCGCCTTCGAAGCCCTGGAAGATGGAGAAAAAGCCTAAATTACCGACACATCAGCCGTTTAGGGAAGTGGTCCGTAGCAGGGTTAGGAATACCATTGCCGGTCATAGAATTGGGGTGACTGGTTAAAGTATTGGGAGGCGTAATAGACGTCGTTGATTATGAAAAATTACCGTTCAACCCTACTCGGCCGCCCTGGCAAAATTGCCCTAGTTGCCTTAATCCTCGGCAGCTTGGGCCTAGGGATGCCTAGCCATGGCCAGGAAGCCCAAACCTACCACTGCTCCCCTACCGAAACATTGGTGATTAGAATGGTGGAAGGATCTGCCATTGAGGTCACCCTGCCGGATGGTCGTACAGTAGTTTTACCCAAAGCGGAGTCGGCTTCCGGGGCTAAATACAGCAATGGTTCCCTCACTGTTTGGTCTAAGGGCAACACTGCTTTGGTGGAAGAAGGCGGCACTGTCAAATGGCAGGATTGCGTCAAAATCTAGTCACTTTTATCGCTTCAGAGGACATTAATGCCATGGTTACCACTTCCACCGATCAACCCCGGCGATCGCCTACTTTTTTGTTCGTAACTTTGCTGGGTTTTTTAACTGCGGCCTTGGTGTTCTGCCCCATCCCAGCCCAGGCAGGAGAAAGGGAAAATTCCAATAATCCCATGGGTTACGAAGATGCAGACCGGATGGATTACGAGAATATGAACGAGGAAGATTATCAGGATTTAACTGACGAAAAATCCGTTGACGACGACAGCTTAGATTACGAACAAGAAAATCAAGCTGGCTACGAGGATGATAATAAGTACGAGTATGAAAACCAAGACGACTTTAACTATCGCAATCTGAATTGATCTCGCATCTATTGCCCAACATTGGCGATCGCCTGTTGACCCTGGGGACTGGTGGCAAAGCCTAAAAATGCTTCCACCGCTGGGGAAGGGGGCGTCTTGTAAAAGTAAAACAATTGGCGACGCAGAGGATAGTCCACCTCATTTGGACTGAAGCCATCAATGGGAACAACCCTTACGGTTTGTTGGTTCTGCAACTGTACATAGGTGGCGTAACTGACGCCTTGGCTGCCCAACGCTCGAATGATGGGCGTGGTGGCATCCCTGGGCATGGTTTGGAAATTTGTCCCTTGGCCAAAAGCTTGCCCCTGCAAAACCTGGGCGGCAAAGGTTTGTTGGGTGCCACTTTCAGAAGGCCGATTGATTACTTGGATGGCTCCGTTGGGTCCCCCCACCTCAGACCAATTAGTGATTTTTCCTGTAAAAATATCCCGCAGTTGGGCCGAGGTTAACCCCCCAGTAAAGGGATTTTGCACACCTACCATAACGGCGATCGTGTCATTGGCCACCGGCACCGCCGCCAAGCCTTGGTTCTGTTCTTGGGAAGTGAGGGGACGGGAACTGGCAGATAGATCAACTTTGCCCAAAATTAGGTTAACAACGCCCCTATCTGTGCCCTGGGCATCGGTTTGCACCACTGTGCCGGGGAAGGTTTGCTGAAATTGAGCCTTTAGGGTCTCATTGATGTTGACCATACTAGTGGAGCCATCAATACTAATTTTAGTACCTGCCGGAACCTGGGTTGGCGCCACAAAAGCATCGGAAACTTGCAATTCTGGGGGAGGAGGTAACTGCCCCGGTTCGCTAACCATTTGCCCTGGGTTTTCACCGCCAGTTTGGAAGCGTTGCCATAACCACCAACCACCTCCCGCTAGCAGGGCTCCGGTAATCGCTAAAGCACCGATTAAGATAACTGCTTCGTTTTTTTGCCCCATAGGGTTTTGCTCCCAATGCTATGCCACTGATGTGGAGAGATCGTAGCCCATTGAGAGCTTTTATCTAGGATTGCTCCGCTACATTTTCCCCCTCCAAGGTAACTAGTAAGGGCATAATGTTTTCCTCCAAACGACCCATGCGAATCAACTCTGCGTAGGTTTCCGCTTCAATATCCAGCACGGCTTGGTCAAATTTCTTGTTGGCCACTTCCTGCAATAGGGGATATTCCCGTAGTAATAGGGTGAGTTTATCGGTGACGCTCTGCAACTGCCCCTGCACCAATTCTTGCTTGTAACGTAGTCGTTCCGGGTTAATGTCCGGAAATTCATCGGTTTTTTGTAATTCCGCTAGTACCCGCCGCAGGGCAATTTGTCGGGATACCAATTCAGCATACTCCAGCCGTTGGGGTTGATCGCCAATTAAATCCAAACCTTTAAGCACAAATTGGGTGGTCAGCCCCTGCACCAAGAGGGTGAACAGCACCACACCAAAGACAATGTCGATGATGGCCTGCCGTTCGGCGATCGCCTGGGGCACACTCAGGGCCACGGCAATGGCAACGGACCCCCGTAGACCTCCCCACCAAAGCACTGTTTGTTCCTGGATTGTAATGTAGGTACTGCTAATCTGATCGCTGATTTTATTGTTAAGGAAACTAAGGGCAAAAATACTCACAAAACGGGTGGCCACCACAGCGGCAATGGCAATGAGAATCAGGTTAAGGTGGTCCGAAAGACTGCTCAGCCCGATCTGATCGCCGATCAAGAGGAAAATAATCGAGTTGACAAAGAAGGCAACAAATTCCCAAAAAATACTGACAATGATGCGAGTGCGGGGATTCATGCCAATGCGGGAGCCGTAGTTACCCAAAACTAAGCCCACCACCACCACACCAATAACTCCTGATCCCCCCAGATTTTCTGCCAAAATATAGGCGCCATAGGCCGATACTAGGGTGAGGGACTGTTCCACAAAGGGGAGGTCAAACCGTTGGGTTAACAGGGACAGACTAAAACCAATCACTAGCCCACAACCAACCCCAATGCCGATCACGGTGGTAAATCGAGCTAGGGTAACGGACAGGTCAAAGGTGCTAGTGCCCAGGGGAATACCTACTAAAATGAGGAAGACCACCACTGCTACCCCGTCGTTAAACAGACTCTCCCCTTCCATTAAGGTATTCAGTTTTTTGCTGGCCCCCAACTCTTTAAACAGGGCAATTACGGATACCGGATCCGTGGCCGAAAGGGCCGCCGCCGCTAAAAAGGCGATCGCCAATTCCATGCCTCCCCAATGGGAAAGGGGTAGGGCAATGCCCACCACACAAATGACGACCCCAAAGGTGGCAAAGAGCACAATGGGAAACCAATTTTCTTTGAGATTACGCCACTGTAAATTCCATGCCGCTTCAAATAAGAGGGGGGGCAGGAAAATTTCCATGATCAATTCCGGGGAAAGGTTGATCAACTTCACATCCACAAAGGCTAAGCACATGCCCACAATCACCAAGAGCAAGGTGTAGGGAATTTTCCGCAGAATTGGCACTGTTTTGGACAGGGTGGCAATGCTCAAAGAAACCGAGAGCACAATCAAAAATTGCTCTAGGTTATAGGAAATCGAGAGGGATTCGTTGACCGCTGTATCCACGGTTTAGGCTCCTTTCTGGCTAAAATCTCCCCCATTATGGGCCCACTCCGCTGTTGGGGCAAAGCTAGGCCGATGCTTTGCTGTGGCGCCAGAATAATCTGTCCGCTTAAAAATACGATAGTTCTGCAAACCGAAAGAATAGATTTTGGTAAAGACCTCCAGCAAATTGGTTGAAATGGGTTCACTATCTGATACAATCCTGTCCTAGGCATACATAAGAATTTTTAATTGACATTTATTACTGCTTCTCACACTCACAACTAGGGTTGTAAACAATGGTTAGTCAATCTTTTCAAGAGCCATCGGACGAATCAAGCAATGAGATAGATCTCTTTTCCAATCTAGATTTGCCTAAAGAGCCTCTGCGAGGGCAAAAGTTTAAGCAAGATACTGGTTTGTACATCAACTGGTTAGATAAACTAACTGACGAGGAGAAATGGCAAGCATATACATTTTTCACTCGGACAAGCTCCGGTAAAAAACTGGCTAAGAATGCACTGGAGAAATATAAAGAGCGCATTTCGGTTAACCAAGGTCTTGGTAGAGAGTTATCAGAAGCAAGGGAAAACTTACTGAAACTAGAAAATTCTGAAATATTGGCGGCGGGCAAATGGTTATGGAGCGCCCTGTCAAAAAGAGGCCATGAAAGACAACAACACTTACTTGAAAGAGATCTAGTTCATAGAGATGATTACAATGGATCTGTAACTGGCTTACAACGGGCAATTCATGATATAGAAGAAGAAATAGAGAAACTGACAAATACTTCTGGTGAAAAGGTAAAGAAACTAGGAAAAAGAGTTAATACTCTTAGAAGTATTCTAAAAGCACAACAAAAGACTTTGGAAGACATTATTAGGGAAAGGTATGGTGACGATGACTGGAATTTTATTCAAAGTCAATTAAGAAAATAATAGGAAATAAAAATGAATACAATTGATGGATTAACTTATCGGCAATGGCAGACTAGAAATACTGAGTTTTTGAAAAAACTTAGCCCTAGTCAGGTGAAAGATGTACGAGCAAAAGGTTATAAAAATGTTGGTTGGGAAAATGTCAAAAAATCTTGGAAGATTATAAGCAACATCGACAATGTTATCAGTCTAATTGATAAAAGAATGAAACGAGGTGATATACCGGGAGTTATTCGCCATTCAATATTAACTTTAGATAAAGCAATTGAGTATGCAGACGAGTCAATTCAATTTGCCCAGGATACTGAAAAGGAAATAGAAGCATCTCTCGATAAGTCTAAGAAAATTGCCAAAAAAGCATTGTCAAAATACAAAATTCTCTAGAGGTATCTATGGACAAAAATTTCTTGAATAATCTTAAATATCTTTATGATCCCGTGGAAATTGCCTTTGCTTGGTCAGAGATGCAGAGTCAGGCAATTATTAACCACCCTGAATTTGGCAAAATTAGTCCCAATGATTATCGAGCTAGATTTAATGGTAAAGTTTGTCCGTTTTGTGCCCAAAGAATGGTTCATGGTCAGGATTTACACATGACAAGATCAAGGGACGAAGCCATTTCTCGAAAGTATCAATATGCGGACAAAAATGGAAATAAGAAGATTAACAATGCTGGTGGAATATATTATCATCCCCATTATGTGACTTTAGATCATGTGGTAAATAAAGCACGGTGTCCAGAGTTGATGTTTAAAGCTGACAACCTTCAGATCATGTGCTGGAAATGTAATGTAGAAAAAGGGGATAATAATAGTTATGAAATTGAGTTAATCTTAGATTTTACAAGAGATATTGCCAGAGAAGCTCTAGAAAGATATAAACCACTTTAAACAAGTAGTATATTCAGTGATTTTTTAATCGCAGAAAAGCTTAACTAACCATTGATTTATCTCAATCGCACAAAGGGGGAATGCAGAAGGCGATCGCCTGGGGATAATATGGGGAGTGGTAATTTTGGGAGTTGCAGTTGAAAATCCCTGCCCATCTATTGAAAAAGGAACAGTTAGCAATCTGTGTGGGGTTGACCCTACTGCCCTTCAACGCCGTAGCGGGGTTACTGCCACTGCTGTTTGCCAGCCTGAGACCGTGGTTTTTCCATGGCAAAAAATTAGCCAGCCTACCCCTAGCCAAAGTGTGGGCCGCCCTGACCCTGTGGTTTTTGTTGACCACCATCACCGCCCATAACCGAGGGGAAGCACTGCTGGGGTTAGCGAACTTTGTGCCCTACTTCATTGTTTTTCTTGCCTTTAGCCAGGTAATTTGCCAATTCAAGCAACTTAACAATTTAGCCTGGCTATTGACCGCCAACACCGTAGTGTTGTGTGTGATCGGCTTTGGCCAAATTTATGGTGGCTGGGCCACCCCCGATTGGTTAGCGGCGATCGGTACCAACCTAGTGGCCGGGGGTAGACCTGAAGGTAGGATGTCCTCCTTATTAATGTATGCCAACCTATTTTCCGCCTGGTTGTTGATGGTGTTTCCCCTCAGCTTGGGGTTACTGATTCAATCTGTCCGCCGTTGGCATTTCACTGCCTCTGGTTTTGCCCTCAACCCTCCCCCCCTAGTCTGGGCTTTGTTGGGAGCTTGCATCCTAGAGGCGATCGCCTTGGTGCTGACTGGCTCCCGTAGTGCTTGGGGCATAGGGCTATTAATTGCAGTGGCCTACGCCATTTATCTGGGTTGGTACTGGTTAGTGGCCCTGGCGGCCGGTGCCACAGCCATGGTTTTGTGGGCATCCTTTGGCCCCTTTGGTAAAGAACCATTGCGGCAGATAGTGCCCCGCTACTTTTGGGGCAGGCTGTCCGACGAGCTTTATCCCGACCGCTACACCACCGCTCTACGTAGCACACAGTGGAAATTTAGCTGGGATATGTTCCTGGACCAACCCATTTTTGGCCAGGGCCTGCGAAATTTTACCCCCCTGTACCAAGCCGCCATGAACGTCTGGATCGGCCATCCCCATAACCTTGTGCTGATGCTGTTGGGGGAAACGGGGCTGATCGGAACTTTATTGATGCTGGGGGCAGTGGGCTTAATTTTGGCCCAGGGGGCAATCTTGCTGACTAATTTGGCCCATTGCACTGGTTTTCTGCGGCGCTCCCAACATTTACTTTTGTTCTCCTACGGTTTAGCCTTTGCTGCCCTTTGTTTGTACAACCTATTTGATGTCACCATTTTTGACATGCGGAATAACGTGCTGGGCTGGACTTTCCTAGCGGCGATCGCCGGGGTGAGCCAACGCTATGGCCCCAAATTAGCCCAGGGAAGTTTGGCAAAACTATCGGTGTCGGGATAGGCAGAGATTGCCCCGGTTTCCTGATGTTGTAAGTTCTGGTCTAAATTTCCCGGTAAACCTGTTGAATATCAGCAATGGTAAACAGGGCTTGAAAGGTCAACCCCTGACTTTGGTAGAATTCCCTTCCTCCCTGTTGGCGATCGACTAGGGAAATAACCGTATCCACCTGGTAACCAGCATCTCGTAACCTTTCCACTGCCAACATGGCAGATTTGCCCGTGGTGACCACATCTTCCAACACCACCACTTTAGCCCCTGGAGCTAACTCCGGCCCTTCAATGTAAGCTTTAGTGCCGTGGCCTTTGGCCTCCTTGCGAATAATTAATGCCGCCACCGGCTGTTCTTCGTAGGCAGATACGGTGCTGACAGCGCTAACAATCGGATCCGCCCCCAGGGTTAACCCCGCCACTGCTTCCACCTGCCCTGGTAATTGCGCCAACAACAACCGTCCGATCGCCAGGGCTCCTTCGGCCCGGAGAGTGACCAGTTTGCCGTTGATGTAGTAGGTGCTGGGTTGGCCAGAAGACAGGACAAAATCTCCTTCTTGATAGGCGTAGGTTGCCAATAAAGAGAGCAAATATTGGCGCACTTGTTCTAGGGAAGCCGTCTTGAGAGAGGCTAGGGTCAAATCGGTCATCGAAAAACTGGGTCTTAAACTCCGCCCTTCAGGGCGGCTTTGCATTTAGACTCTAACACCAAAAACAACATCAACAACAAGATGATAATAATCCAGGATTGGGGTGGAGAAAAATTCTATTACTACAGGTTTTCTCCCCACTAGAACAAAAAAATCTTGCACCCTACGCTGGCGTGTGAATAATAATTCAACCAAGAAAAAAGCTGACTAAAATTGCCCTTTGTTCTAGCAAAATTTCCCCTAAAAAAATCAGTCCCACCAGGGTAAACAAAATTCCCATACCCTTTTCCCATATGGCCTGGGGTAGTTTCCTGGCTACCCAAGACCCCAATTGACCGCCAATGACAACTCCAGGGGCGGTAAACACGACAATACTGAGCACCAAAGACCAGGAATCATCCCCGGCTTGGATAAATTTGACAGCATGGCCAACGGAAGCGGCTAGGGCGGTGATAGCAACGGTGAAGACACTGGTGGCCACCGCCACAGCATTGGGAATACGACAACGTTGGATCAGAAAATAGCCGTTCATTTCTCCCAAACCGGTGGATACCATGCCTAAAAATAAAGCTCCGATCGCCGCTAACAATTGGCCCTGGGAGGGATCGGGGATGTGATAGTGAAAGATTTCGCCGGATTTAGCCGTTAGGGTAAAGGAATTTTCATTCAAGCTGACCATCTCGTTTTCCAGCCCTTTGGGTTCCCCACCATGGACTGGCCAGAGAAAACCAATGGCGATCGCCAATAGACCCAGAGCTAAAATGCCCCGTAGAAAAATATCCGGTATAAATTGTCCCACCCAAGTGCCGAACAGGGCCAAGGGAATGGTAACCATTAACAACATACGACCCAGACGGTAATCGATTAATCCCCGCCGAAAATAGGCATAAACCCCACTGCTAAACCCAAACACCTCCGTAATTAAACCCGTAGCGACCGCCACATCCACCGGTAACCGTAGGCCAATTATCAACAGAGGCGTAAAAAATGTTGCACCCTCTACCCCAGAAGCCATGGCAACGGTAGCAATGGTAATGGCAACGGGAAACATGAACCAATAATCGAAATCCATCAGACTTAAGGAAAAAATTCTACAAATTCATCCAGCCTTCGGTCACTAGTACTGATCGTCCGGCCACTCTGACAGTGGTAATGCTTTGATTTTCTTTGATCACCGTTAACTGCAATTGACTGGGACGACCCAATTCAACGCCTTGCTCAATCTGCCAACGGAAAGTACCGCATTCTCTCAGGCGATCGCCAAGGTAACCCCCCAGGGCCGCCACTGCCGAGCCGGTGGCCGGATCCTCTGTAATGCCTAAACCGGGGGCAAACATCCGCCCGTAGATTAACCGGTTATCCAATAAAGCTAGCGGAGGTTCCGCCGGAGCCAAGCAGTAGACACAGTGGGCCCAATGATTCGCCAATAGATCTTGCCAAACCAACTGATTAAACTTAATCGCTGCCAACGCTTCCCGGTTTATTAGGGGCACAAACAAAAATGGCAAGCCACAGGAATAGGCCTGTGCTCCATAATCCCCCTTTTGTAGCTGATCAACCGATAACCCCAAAAGAGTAGCCAAAGCCTCGCAGGATGGAACGGAACTTTGGCTATGGGGTAATTGGGCCACAGTCAATTCCGTTTGCCCTAACTTTTCCTGGTGGTAGTAGAGAGTAACCGGCACCAAACCCACCGGCTCCTCCAACTGCCAAGACACCCTGGGCAATAAAGGGCTGGGGGGATGCAGCAAGCCCAATAGATAAGCAGCGCCAATGGTGGGATGTCCCGCAAAATCTAACTCTGTTTTGGGGGTAAAAATCCGCAGGCGAAATTTTCCTTGGTCTGTGACCGGCGGCAGAACGAACACCGTTTCTGAATAGTTGATTTCCGCCGCAATGTTCTGCATCTGCTCCGGAGTTAAACCTTGGGCATCGGGAAAAACCGCCAGGGGATTACCGCCAAAAATCCGGTCGGTGAATACGTCCAGAGTGAAAAAACCGTAGCGCATAGAACTAGTGGGGATGGAAGAAAGGAGTAGATGAGGATGTAAACTTTTATTTCTGTATAAAATGTTACAAAATTTTGTGTTATAAATATTGAAGAGGGTAATTAACCAAAACTTTTTTCAGCAATCACCAGAGGTATTAACTATGTCTACCCAACAACAAGCCCGCGCTCTCATGATGCGCCACCACCAGTTCATCAAAAACCGTCAGCAATCCCTATTGTCCCGGGCGGCCGCCGAAATCGGTGTGCAAGCGGAAAAAGATTTTTGGACCACTGTACAGGGTAAACCCCAATCCAGTTTCCGTGAGACCTATGATCGCAGCAGTGCTTCCCTAAGCTAGTCCAAGCTATTATTGCGACCTTTGAAATATACCGTAGGGCAGACAGGAGTGGACCTCCGTGGTGGAGTAAACATCTGGGCAGACAAAACATCATTCCCCAGTAATGGCTAATCCTTCCACCCAAACCCGGGGACACACTCCCCCTGGGGTAACCTCCGCCTCCGGTTCCAAATAAACAATGCTTTTTAGAACTTCTAGAAAGTCCCCCGCCACTGTGGCCGCATCAATACTCTGCTTTTCCCCTTGATTGACTAACCAACCATCAAAGGGTAGAGAAAATGAGCCTTGGAGGGAATTGACCCCGGCGTGGAGCGCTTGGAGTTTGTCTATATAAACCACGTTTTCTGCTTGATCTAGGCTGTAGCTTTTTTCGGCAGTTTTCTCGCTGTACAAATGGTAAAAGTGGGCCCCAACGGTAATTTTGGCGCCGATGTTGGCATGGCCGGTGGGCTTGGTATTAAACCGCTTTGCCGTACCGGCACTATGCAGTAAGCCGGTCAAAATCCCGTTTCTGACAATGTCCACTCTCCGGGTGGGGGTTCCTTCGCCGTCAAAGCGTTCCGCAGAAATATTGCCTGGGTGCAGAGCATCATCACTGATACAGAGCAGTTCGCTGGCGATCGCCGTGCCGAGGGTTTCCTTGGTGGCCAGGGATTGCTTATCGAGAATGCTTTGGGCATTGTAAAGATTAGAAAAAGCACCGAGCAAACTTAAAAAAGCCCGGGGGGAAAAGACGACGGTGTATTTACCGGTGGGAATGGGGTAATAATCCAGATGGCTGAGGGTTTTCTCTTTAACTGTTTGTAAGCAACCGTCAATGTCGAGGCTGGCCAAATCCCGGCTGATTTTCATTTCTCCGGCACTGCGGGGCTTTTTGCCTTCCTGTTCTGCCCGACTGTAGAGGTATATGGAAGCGTAGGAACGGGCCTCATAACGTTTAGCCCCAGCACTGTTGAGGTAAAATCGCTCCGTGGTCTGTTCCGATAAACCGTTGTAGGGCACCCCGATGATGGCAGGATGGCTGGCCAATAAATCCTGCTCAGCTTTAACTAGAGTGGCAATCAAATCCCCCATGGAAGCTGGTTCCGCCACTTCATTTTCGGGTCCGGCAATGGGTACTTGGGCTTCGGGGCTAAAATCGGGAATATTGTCTATAACGCCAAAGGCACTGGCTTCGGCGGCGGTTTCCAGGGCTAAACTAATGCCAGCTTGATCTAAATCCGTGGTGCTGGTTACCCCCACCAAACCCTTTTCGTTCCAGACCCGCACAATCACACTGGCTCGGTTTGACGCTTCCACCTGCTTCGGTTCCCCAGAATCCACCTCCACTCCGGCATCATCCACAGAAGAACCGTAGATATCGTATTGTTTAATTCCCAGTGCAGCGGCGCCCTGGTGGGCATGGTCGGCGATCGCCTGAATATCGAGCATAATCTTGTCAATGGTGGACGGAACAATTCCAATTTAGCGAATGCACGGGGTCGAAAGCTATCAATCCTCGGCGAGAAAGGGTTTTTAGCTCAGGCTCAAAAATTTATCCAGGGCACTGATCACACTGGGGGGCCAACGGCGAATCTGTTTAACCCAGTCCAGATCTTGGTAGCGGCTATCTACCCCCACAGCGGCCACCCAATTACTTTCCGCTTCCCCCTGTTGTCCCTCCACCCAGAGCACAGCGGTGAGGGCGGCTCGCATATCGGCAAACATGGGATATTTTTTCACCAGACGACGCATGGTTTGAATGGCTTCTTCCTTTTGCCCCAATTCGTACAACGCTAGGGCAGTATTAGCTTGGGCAAAGGCAAAATTAGGGGCGATCGCCGTTGCTTGCTGGAAATCTTCCAGGGCACTGGCCCAATTCCCCAGACCACCTTCCGCATTACCCCGATTGTTATAGGCAAAGGCATCTTCCGGGTTAACGGCCAAAACCCGGTTATAGTCGGCGATGGCGGCTTTGAATTCCCCTTTGGCTTCCAATGCAGTGCCCCGGTTGAGGTAAGGATCCGCTTGTTCCGGTGCCAACTCAATGGCCTGATTAAAATCGGCGATCGCCTCGTCCAATTTGTTTTGGCTGACCCGAGAATTGCCTCGATTGCTCCATACCGCAGCATTCTGGGGAAACTTTTCGATCAATTCCGTCCAATATTTCTCGGCGGTGACAAAATCCCCCACTTCAGTGGCGGCAAAGGCTTGCTCGGTCAGCCTATCTCCCACTTCTAACTGTTCATCGGTGATGGGAATGGGACCTTCCGTTGCCCAGACTGGGGAAGGAAAAAATAACAACAAACCTACCAGCACCATCCCCCATAGGGAAGGGATAAGCAAAGGAAAATATTTTCGTAGAAGGGAAAGCATTAAGAAATCTGGGATTGGGAATGGGATCAAAGGGATGCAACCCATTGTAAATTTTCTGCGTGGAAATCTTCAAATTATCGTTCCCAGTGAACTTGACGTCCGACCAACCAGACGGTATCTTTAGAATGTCCAACCAACCGGACGGTTTAACTACGCCCAAATCCACCGTTATCTCAGGTGCTGGGAGTTACATTATCTTCAGGTTTCGAGAAATGGTCGCCATCAAAAGAACTCGTTCTAAGTCCATCCAACCCAGCCAATTACTAGCCGCGGCTAATAAAGTCATCGTTAGTCAAGGGGTGGACGCACTCACCTTGGATGCGGTTGCTAGCGAAGCAGGGGTGAGCAAAGGCGGACTATTACACTACTTTCCCACCAAGGAGGCTTTAATTGCCGGCATGGTTCAGCAGGCCCTAGACAAGTTTGTTGAAACATTGCATCGGGAACTTGCCAACGATCTAGCACCCAATACCCCAGGACATTGGGTTAGGGCCTATATTCGAGCCTCAGCGCTAGACGACCAAGAAAATTATGAGATCCATTTCAACTTGCTAGCCGCAAACTTTACCAATCCCGAATTGTTAGAGCCAATGCGGCATTTTTGGCAAGAGTGCCATGGCCAGATCATGGCTAGCGGCCTCGATCCGGCTGTCGCTACCGTGATTCGATTAGCCATGGATGGTCTGTGGTTAACCCATTTGCATAGCTTTGCGCCCCTGGAAGAACCTCTACGATCCCAAGTCATTGCAACCGCTCTAAAACTGGCCCAACCATAGTCCCCTCGTTTTTCATCTTTTTTCGACGTTTGTCGAATGGCTTTTACTGTTTGTTCATTGCTCTAGAGGATGCCTTTAGAGAAAATTTGTTTTGTCATATTTAATAACTATCTTGGTTCTTTGGGTCAATGCTATGACAGGTATTTCAGTGCGATTTGGCATGCAAGCAGAAGCCCGTGAATTTCTCAAATTAGCAGTGCCCCTGGCCGGTGCCCAAATAGCTCAGGCGGCAACGGGATTTGTCGATACCGTCATGATGGGTTGGATGGGGCAGGATGTACTTGCGGCAGGGGGGTTGGCCACCATGATCTTTATGGCATTTATGATGACTGGGGTGGGATTAATCTCCGGGGTCAGTCCCCTAGTAGCAGAGGCCTATGGAGCTGGCCAAACCCGACGCATTGGTCAATTAACTCGTCAAGGCCTATGGATTGTACTACTGTTATCAATTCCAGGAATGCTGTTTATAACCCATCTTAACGGACTGATGCACTGGTCTGGCCAGGCTGAAAAAACCATCCTTCTTTCAGATTCCTACTTGAATGTGATGGCGTGGGGTTTGTTTCCGGCGATCGCCTTTGCTACGCTCAGAGGCTGTATTATTGCCCTTTCCCAAGCGCGGCCGATAATGCTGATTGTAATCGCGGCGACTTTGTTTAATATCCTTGGCAACTATGTTTTGGGATTTGGCAAATTGGGGTTTCCTGCACTAGGAATTACCGGTTTAGCCATTGCAAGTATCAGTGCCCATTGGATTATGTTTCTGTCATTGCTGGTTTATCTGCTTTGGCACAAACCACTCTATCAATATTCCCTGTTTCACTCTCTCCACCATTTAAAGCCAAGCATTCTTCGACAGCTACTTTGGGTCGGAGGTCCCATTGGTATCGCCGCCGTTTTGGAGTATGGGCTGTACCTAACGGCTAGCTTTTTTATGGGGGCCCTAGGAACACCGATTTTAGCGGCTCATCAAGTAGTGTCTCAAACTGTCCTTGTTCTATTTATGGTTCCTTTGGCCATGTCCTATGCGGCCACTGTTAGGGTCGGGCAATGGTTTGGTCAACAGGATTGGCCACAAATTCGACAGGCGGCCTTGGTGAGCATTGGCTTGGCGGTGTTATTTATGCTGACCGCTGGCATCGCTCTATTTGCTTATCCCCATCAAATTATTGGACTATATCTTGATCTCGATAACCCCGCCAATGCGGAGGCTTTAGACATCAGTATTTCAATTATGAAGATTGCAGCTTTTGGACTGGTCTTGGACGGGTTACAAAGAACAGCCAACGGTGTTTTACAAGGACTGCAAGATACCCGTATTCCAATGGTGCTTGGCACAATCGCCTATTGGGGCATTGGTTTAACCACAAGTTATCTGTTGGGATTTCATACCCCTTTATCGGGCACAGGGGTTTGGATTGGAACATACATCGGCCTAGCGGCGGCATCAATTGCCTATTTGTGGCGATTCCAGAAGGTCGTGGGGAGGAAAAAGTTTCTTCCCATTGCCCACCGCTGACCGGTGATTTTAAGCCGGATCGGAAAAAATTAATTGCTCGTTGCTTCGGCTAACTCCGCCAATCGTTCCTGTTGATCCTGGGAAATACAGGATTCGATAATGGTGTGAATTTCCCCTTCCAGGGCCGTATTTAAATCAAAGTTACGTCCTAGACGGTGGTCGGTCACCCGGTTGTCCTTGTAATTATAAGTACGAATTTTCTCGGAACGGGAACCAGTCCCCACCTGCGATCGCCGATTGGAACTGATGGCATCATTTTGTTCTTGGAGCATCATGTCATAGAGCTTGGCTCGGAGAATTTGCATTGCCCGTTCACGGTTTTGGAGCTGGGAACGTTCTTCAGTACAAAAAATGCGAATACCCGTGGGTTTATGGAACAAATCCACCGCCGTTTCCACCTTGTTAACGTTTTGTCCACCGGCCCCACCGGAGCGGGCCGTGCTCATTTCAATATCTTTGGGATCAATTTTTACTTCCACTTCATCCACTTCTGGCATGATAGCCACTGTGGCCGTGGAAGTGTGCACCCGACCCCCAGCCTCCGTCACCGGTACCCGTTGCACCCGATGTACCCCAGCTTCGAATTTCAATTGGCTGTAAACCCGGTCTCCTTTAACTTCCAGAATAGCTTCCTTAAAGCCCCCCATATCCGCCAAAGACTCACTCAACAGGCTAACTTTCCAGCCCTGACTCTCCGCATACCTGGTATACATGCGTACCAAATCTCCCGCCCAAATACTAGCTTCGTCCCCTCCGGTACCAGCGCGGATTTCCAACATAATATTTTTTTCATCGTTGGGATCCTTGGGCAAAAGTAAGATGGTGAGGCGTTTTTCTAGCTCCAGAATGGAATTTTCCAACTCTCCCACTTCCAGTTGGGCCATTTCTCGCATTTCCGGGTCATTGGCCGACTCCTTGAGTATTTGACGGGCCCCTTTTAAATCTTCTTGGCTTCTTTTCCAAGCTTCAAAAGTATCAACGGTTTCTTCCAAAGATGAACGAGCCTTGGCCACCCTCTGCAATTCATCGGGGTTGGTGGCAATGTCCGGATCCGCCAGCATCCTAGTCAATTCTTGATAGGTCTGCTCCACAGACGCGAGTTTATCTAAGAGGTACGTTTCCGCCATGGTCTGCCTTGGGTCAAAATGCTCAGTCTTCTATTCTAACTCCCCTAAGACCCCCCTGGTTTTTACCACTGGATTGACTCTAAAGTGATTAGTCCGCGTCTTCAAACAAAAGCTCTTCTAAAATGTGCTTTAGCTCGTCATTGTCGGGATGTACTAACTCAATTTGAGTTTCACTCACAGCTTTGGCAAGAAACAATAAAGGAGCCAGGGGGGTATAAATGCTATAGCGTTCCTCCTCATGGTAGAAACTAGCAAGAAACTGTAATTCTTCTTCTTCAATGTCCCCGTTGGGATCGTTTCCTTCAATTTCTAGGGTGAGAATATCTTCATCTTCAATGGGAGGTAACTCGCCACTAACAGTAAGGGTATAGGCGGTATATTTTAAAGACAAGTCCAATTCTGCTAGTACAGCCTTAGCATCGGCAAAAATGCCACTAATCTCTTCTTGGTCTTCTAGTAAGATTGCTTCAACATCATCATTTTCGTCCTCATCTTCTTCCCAAGCAATAATGACTACTGGTATATCAACGGGCATCAATAATAAGTATTGTGCATCCTCTTCTTCAAGAGAATTCTCCACGTAGCAATCCAAGGCCCGCCCTGCTTCGTCGTAGAGCGTTATGCTATCGCTTTCATCCGGTTCATTTTCTTGATTAAATAAATAAGCAGACATATAACTTAATAATATTATTGAGTATTAAGAGTATCACGGAAGAAGCGGATATTTAAGCGGGGAGCTTAGTTGAAGTTTAAATGCTCTAACCAGTTGTTTTTTTCGATGGTGTTAACTCCGTTGATATCCGTAAGATTATATTGCAATGGGGTAATGGTGATGAAGTTATCTTGGCTAGCTTGCACATCGGTGGGAATGCGGCGGTTAAGACGAAGATAATCTGGTTGGGGAATTTCTTTGACCCTTTCCCCCGCAAGCCAGTAGTAGCGTTTTCCCCGGGGATCGTAGCGTTCTTCAAAGGTTTCGCTATAGCGTTGTAGTCCCTGGCGGGTGAGCTTGACCCCAGCAATCTGATCCGCTGGCACCGCCGGAATATTAATGCTAAATAAAGTTGGTTCCCCCAACGGAGATCGCCAGAGATGTTGAACAAAGCAATTGGCAAAATCCGCGGCGGGTTGGAAATCGGTGGCGGTAAAGCTGACTAAACTCAAAGCAACGCTGGGGATACCTTCGATCAACCCCTCCATGGCGGCGGAAACTGTACCGGAATATAAAACATCCGTGCCGAGGTTAGCACCGTGGTTAACCCCGGAAAGAACAAAATCCGGATAGTGGGGCATCACCGCGTGGAGGGCAAACTTCACACAGTCAGCGGGGGTGCCAGAACAGGACCAGGCCGTAATACGGGGGTCAAAGACATCCTCCACAATGCCCGCTCGAATTGGTCGATGGAGGGTCAGGCCATGGCCTGTGGCGGATCTTTCCCGGTCAGGACAGACCACTGTTACCCGGTGCCCTGCGGCGGCTAGGGTATTGGCCAGGGTACGTACCCCTTGGGAAAAAATACCATCGTCGTTACTAACGAGCAGATTGAGGACCGGGGATGGGGTCATAGGACACCAAAGAATCGAGATTGTGCCTTTCAGCCTTAACGATATCAGGCTATGTCCCCCTCTTTACCCTCCGGTTGATGGGGAAGGCCTCGGTCTAGATGGGAAAAATAAACTAATAAAAAGTAATTCTACTCCGGCGAAGTTGGGTGCCCGCACAGGGGAAAAACCCAGAGTGGATTTGATAATTTTTGATTTTTGGCCAACAATTTTCAGAAGCTTCTATTTTGGTTTTATTGACATATGTGGATTAGTGCCACCGTTGCGTATATTCATTACCTCAGTTTTATGGTTGCCTTCGGTGCTTTGGTCACAGAGGGTCTGACTCTGAAAAAAGAACCAACCCTAGAGGAGTCTTGGCGGCTAGTCATTGCGGATGGCATTTATGGCCTGTCCGCCACCGCAGTTTTGGTTACGGGTATTTTACGGGTGATGTATTTCGGCAAGGGCACTGATTATTACCTGAGCCATCATATTTTCTTTGTTAAAGTGGGGCTTTTCATCGTAGTAGGATTATTATCCCTGTACCCCACTTTCTCTTTTCTCACTTGGATCAAAACCCTGCGCGATCGCCAGGCCCCGGTGCTGGAAGAAGGAAAAGTATCTGTATTGCAATGGCTAATTCGGGGGGAATTGGTAGGTTTGGCCCTCATTCCCTTCACCGCCGCCCTACTGGCCCGGGGTTTATAGACCCAAGCTTCTGAATAACAAGCCTACGCTCCGTTAAGGGTGTAATGGGCGTGGGCAATGCACCACCCAAGTTTCAGTGCAGGCGACTGGCCATGGTAATCAATCCCTGCTGACCAATGAGAATTTCCCGCAGAAAGGTGCAGATGAAAACCCAGAGGATGGGGGCTAGATCCACGCCACCAATGGGGGGCACCAGTTTACGGAGGGGAATCAACAATGGTTCGGTGGGCAGAGCGATGAGTTTCCAGGGCAATTTGGTCAACTCCACCTGGGGATACCAAGTGAGGATAATCCGAAAAATAAATAGTACCGTCATCAGCGCCAGCAAAATTCCTAAGCCCTGGCCGGCGATCGCCGCATAGTTCATATCTGTATTTGTGCTTTACACAAGCTAGAATTTCAGCAAAGAATCTAACTCCGATTGTAGGCAAATTGGCGATCGAAGTTCAAATCCAGTCCCAGCGACTAAAGACCAACTAGGGGCAGTAAATATTTAAACGCCATGGAAGCTACCCCCCGCACAATGGCATCCAATTGGGGATTGCCTGCCCCCTGGCGCCGTGCTTCCTGCATATTGGCCAAATCTTCCAAAAATTGCTCCGACGTTTTAACTCCCACCTCGTCTTGATTTTCCTCGAACAACAACTGGGCATATTCCACATTTTGCTTGGCGGAAGACTCATTGCCAATTTTCAGCAGGGTTAAACCCCGCCCTAAATACCCCGGGGCAAATTCCGGATCCAATGCCAGGGCCCGGTCATAGTGATTTAGGGCCGATTGGTAATTGCCCTTACTTGTTTCCAAAAGACCCCAGCCATAGAACAGTTGGGGGGTGCCCGCTGTGTCGGGCAGAGCCTTAGCCCCCTGCATATAGGCCGTTTCTAGGTTGGTGTTGATAAACGTAGCCCGGTCAAAATAGGCTTCACGGAAATCTGTGCCCTCAATAATTGCCCCGTTTAAATTAGCTCCGGATAAATTGGCTCCGTTCAAAGAAGCAGAAGTCAAATTGGCTCCCGATAGGTTTGCCCCAGTTAAGTCTGCCCCCGATAGATTTGCCCCGGTTAAATCCGCCCCCGTTAGGTCTGCCCGGGTTAAATTGACCATCACCAAGCCGGCTCCCCGCAGGTCACAGAGGGGACATTTTTTGGTGGACAGAAGTTGGGTTAAATCTTCAAAGTTGGCTCCATGGGCGGCGCCAGCCAAGGTGGTTAGGCCTAGGGCCACAAGAAAGGGACGAATCTTCATTGGTTGATGCCTAGGGTACTCGCTCGAAGTTGTTTTCCATTTTAGCCAGCGCAAGGCGATCGCCCCATCCCCAGGCATAAACTAGCCATGGCCAGGACATTTCGCCCCATTGGTCAAAAATTCCTAGAAAGATTTGACCGTCTCCAGTTCCGAAAGCCGAAAAGTTACCAATTTATCCCAGTTACCATTTTCAAACAAGACTGCCGCCTTGCCATCGCTAACCCGTTGGACTAAGCCTTCAAAGCGATAGTAAGTATCGTCGACATTGGTAACCCGCACCGTTGCACCGGGAAAAATCATACTCACTCCTGATTCTGGACTGGACAATTCTAGCAAAGGAGAACGTATTCTTTCCGTCCTGGCCAATGTGTTTGCCAGAGTGGGACGCCTCAACCTTGCATTGGTCCTAGGGGTTAGTGAAGGGCGGGGATCCATGCAAGACTGGAGACAGTCCGACTAACTTCCATTGTTGGCAATTCACTTTTCTCCTCTCCCTACCATGGCTGCCAAAGACGTTCAAATTTGTCCCATTGCCGTTGACACCACTGTGTTTCGCTCCCGCACCTGGGACAGGCTGAAATTTGAAATTGAGTATGGCTTGCAACGGGGCACCACCGCTAATAGTTATTTGATCACTGCGGACAAGGTGGCCCTATTTGATCCGCCGGGGGAATCTTTCACCGACAATTTTGTGGGCACATTAATCCAACGGCTAGACCTTAACACCCTGGACTACGTCATTTTGGGCCATGTCAATGCTAACCGGGCCCATACCCTCAAGCTTTTGTTAAGCCTAGCTCCCCAGGCGACGATTATTTGTTCTAATCCCGCCGCCCAAAATTTAGAAAAGTTACTGGCGGATGCTGAGGTCAATAATCCCATCCAGGTAATGAAGGGCAACGATCGCCTGGATTTAGGCCAGGGCCACGAGTTGAGTTTTATTCCCACCCCCAGCCCCCGTTATCCCGGACAACTTTGCACCTACGATCCCCGCACCCAGATTTTGTTCACCGATAAACTGTTTGGGGCCCATGTGTGTGGTGACCAAGTATTCGATGAAGGCTGGACTATTTACCAGGAAGACCGCCGTTATTACTTTGATTGTCTGTTGGCCCCCGCCGCAGTGCAGGTGAGTGCCGCTCTAGCCAAATTAGAAACCTATCCTGCCCAAACCTATGCCCCAGGCCATGGCCCCCTAGTGCGCTACGGTTTGCGGGAGTTGACCCTTAACTATCAACGGTGGCTCAGTGAACAACAGGCCCAAGCTTTGAACGTGGCTTTAATTTACGCTTCTGCCTACGGTAATACCAGCACCCTCGCCCAGGCGATCGCCAGGGGTATTACTAAGGCCGGAGTAGCGGTGACGGCCATCAATGCGGAAACCAGTAACGCCGAGGAAATTAAAGCGGCCATTGGTCAATCCGCCGGCTTTATTTTTGGTTCCCCCACCCTGGGGGGCCATGCTCCTACTCCGATTCAAACGGCCCTGGGCATCACCCTGGCCAATGCATCCAAAACCCAACTGTGCGGTGTGTTTGGTTCCTTCGGTTGGAGTGGAGAGGCGATCGATATGTTGGAAGGTAAATTCCGGGATGCGGGCTTTAGCTTTGGTTTTGATACTATCCGGGTGAAATTTAAGCCCACTGATCAAACTTTGAAAATGTGTGAGGAGGCGGGGACGGATTTTGCTCAAGCCCTGAAAAAAGCGGAAAAACGTCGTCAACCTAAATCTGCTCTGCCGGAGTCGGAGTCCGCCCGCACGGATCAAGCCTTGGGTCGTTTAGTGGGTTCCCTCTGTGTGGTTACCGCCCAGCAAGGGGAATTGAGTAGTGCCATGTTGGCTTCCTGGGTTTCCCAAGCTACCTTTTCCCCCCCCGGTTTAACCATTGCGGTGGCCAAGGAAAGGGCGATCGAGTCCTTGTTACACAAAAACAGTTGCTTTGTGTTGAATATTTTGCAGGAGGGCAACCACCTGGGGCTGATGAAACATTTCCTTAAACCCTTTGCCCCCGGCGGCGATCGGTTTGCGGGGGTGGCGACGGAAACGGCGGAAAATGGCGCTCCGATTTTGACCGACTCCCTAGCTTACTTAGAATGTCGGGTACAGCAACGGTTGGAGTGCGGCGACCATTGGGTACTTTATGCGGTGACTGACCGAGGCGCTCTGCTCAAGGATGGGGTAACGGCGGTGCATCACCGGAAATCCGGAGATCATTATTAGTTCGACGCGCAAAATTACTAGTAATACCCCATTTTTTTGATGAATATACCCAATTGGGTGACTATTTCCCGCTTATTCGCCTTACCCCTACTATTCCTCTGGTTACCAACACCGGACGCTCAAACACGCTGGTGGGGAGTGGGGATTTTTTTGTTGGCCGCCAGCACCGATTGGTTAGATGGTTACCTGGCCCGCCGGTTAAATCAGGTGACGGAGTTAGGTAAATTCCTCGATCCGTTGGTGGATAAATTACTAGTGTTGGGGCCGTTGTTAATTCTTCTGACTTGGCAAATGGTGCCGGCCTGGGCCGTGGGCTTAATTTTGGCCAGGGAGTTAACGATCGCCGGTTGGCGGGTTAATCCCCAGCTTACTAGTCAGACGGAAATTGCCGGGGCCAACCTCTGGGGCAAGGTGAAAACCGTCACCCAAATAATGGCGATCGCCCTGCTGTTAGCTCCTTTACCGGAAATTTATGGGCAAATTGGCTTGGCAATATTCTGGCTTGCGGTGGTTTTGACCCTAATTTCTGGAGCAATTTATCTGCTACCGCAGGCACACAAGACCGTGGAAGCTCGCTAAAAACTAACTTCATCGGCGAAACTTTGCCAACGGACAAAATGAAACGCACCGGCCACTGAACCCCAAACCCGTTCATTGGTTTCTGGGTCGTAACCCCGGTCGAGGCTAATTAACCCCGCTTCGCTCACCTCAAAACTATTTTCTAGGTAGGTTTCCTTACCGTCCCGCATCACTCGGCATTGCCGCCCCGGTTGTACTTCTCCCTTAAAGCTGGTGCCGGTCCATTCCACAATCATGTCACAGCCGTTCATGGGCTCCAGATCGTCGGGGGCTAACTGGGACAGCTTAGCTAAATCCCTGGCCGCACCGTAGAACTTTTCCTCATTTTTAACCTTAAAGTTTTCAATCTCAATGTGATCTTCCACCACCTTTAATTTCAATACCCGCAGGCGATAGGGCCTTTGCAACATAAAATCATAGGCCTGTTCTAAAAATAGAAGGCGATCGCCAAATTTTGCTTGGTCGAGGGGACGAATGGCCACCCGGATGTGGGCATAAAAAGGAGGATTTTCAAAGGCTTGGGCCTGGTTGCTAAAGTCGGCGGCCATCCAACGGGCTAGGGTGGAAAGATCGGTGGAATTGGACATGAAATGTTGAAAAATTAACGTTGATAAAATTGAGCTTTCTTAAGCTTTAGCCAGGTTCAACAACACCCCTACCGTCGCCATTGTCTGCCCAGGCTGGCCAATTTTACCCCATCCCTAGGGCCCCACTTAGTTCTACGCCTAGGTAGGCCGCCAAGTGCCATGGAAACTGAAGGGAATTACCTGGGGCAAAGCTAAGCGACAAATCGGTTCTTCCTGTAAACGATCCGCATCCCATAGCCATACTTCACTGCCATGGCGATCGCCGTCATAGACTACGGTGATAATCCAACCCCGATCGCCATTATCTGGATGGGGAATATAGAGGGGTTCCACTGGATATTGATGCTCCCCTAGCTTGGCCGTGGTCACATCTCCTGTGTGGTAGTCAATGCGGGCAATTTCCCCAAACCATTGGGAGCCGAGGATTTTCGCTGGCCGTTGCAGAGCCATATAGGTATAGCGCCAGGGTTGACCCGTTCGTTGGGGGTTAATTACCGGAAACTCGCCACTGCGGGGTAGAACATTAGTTAATTCAACTATTTTTGCTGTTTGGGGATTGAGAATAACCTGCCATAGTTGCCCGTCGGTAGCGGTTTTCACTGCCCCAGTGGGTACTTCCCGCAAATATTCATTGGTTTGGGCATAATCACTGAATCGGACAAAATCGAGCCGCACATTACCATCGTCTAGCTCACAGCCATTGCCGTAGTGCCATTGGAACCAAGATTCCGTTTCTCCTTCACTGACAATTTCAAACGTTTGGCGATCAAGCACAAGAATTTTCGTGCCTCCTTGGGCATCCCAACCCAAAGCGTCGGCGTAGGCCACGTTACCCAACAATAGGGAAAATTGATTGAGGGTAATGGGAGGTAAAAACAGAATTAGATAACGCCCCGCCATGCAAAAACTATGGCAAAAGGGGGTACGGCTTAATTTCAAACGACGGTGTTTGAGCAAATTGCCCCGGCGATCTAAACGGTAAAGGTTGAGGTTGAACTGAAAATCGACCCCGATGCTAAAGATTTCCTCCGTTAATGGATCCCGTAGGGGATGAGCAGAAAAAGGCTGGCCCGGTTGAAAAGCCCCAGCAAAATCCTCCCGGCCCAAAGTGTTTAAGTCTTCCAAACCCAAGGCATAGGGATGACCAGCTTCCCACAGGGCCAACAGGCGATCGGGCAGAGCCATTACTGAGGTATTAGAAGCATTTTTGAGCACATCAGTCTGGGTCAGTAAACTTTTCCAGTAATGCCAAACCCCTTTGGGATCCACCATGCCGTAGTTACCGTAAAGATAACGCCCCGCTTTTTCCTCCTCTGCGTAACCTTGGGTTTGCACGTAACGATAAAGTCCTTGGGCTTGTCCTTCGCCAAAATGCACCGCCAGAATTGCCCCATCACCATCAAACCAATGGCCGACTTTCTCTGAACCCCGACTAAGACGGCCCGGCCCATTACGATACAAACTTCCCTTCAACGCTTGAGGAATCTGCCCTGAGATAAGCTCCAACTGGGTGCGGTCAAACTCCCCCGCATTTTGGCTGAAATTATTGGCCCAAACGGCACGGGAAAGGGTTGCAGTCATACGCAAAACTCAAAAATTTGTGGTGAGAATAGATGTCAAAGGGCTAGCTTGGGAGGGTATGGGAACCCAAAGAACAATGGGGAAAAACGTAGACATAAACAGGACTTCCGCCACTGCAAAGCTAGGGGAATCATAACAAAATTTCCCGGAAGACAATTGGGCGACCTGTTACCCAACGATCTGAAGAAATCCCTTGCCAGCTGCAATGGCGGGGGCGATCGCCTACCAAATCGGAGTGCTTAACTTTGTAGAGTAAATTCCCAAGGAAAGACTATGCAGTGCAGAATTAATTAACTTCATCCAGCAAAATTAATCGTCACAGCAATATCTAGGAAACCAATCTAGCGGTCTTGGTAACCCATGCCATTGGCCGCTGCATAGCGCTCCATAAAACGAATAAAGCGTTCCCAATGGCTATTTTCAGTTAAATCAAAGCTACATTGGGCTCCCCGGAGTTCATCCCCTTCGTCCCCGCCAAAAATGAATTTCACCGATGATGGTTCGATCTCCATTGCCCCTTCTTCATCGGCAAGGCGCAAATGACCATTAAATCTTTGGGTAAAACTCTGAAACTTTTCGATCGCCTGGAGACGATCAAAGGTCATCACCACAGTACGTATGCCGGTGGAGGGATTGCGGCGGAGGCTAACATTGCTAAGTTCTTCGGGAAGATCAGCAAAAAATTCGATGGTGGGAGTGAGGGTCATCATTGTTCACACCGAAATAGGATTTCTTTGATCTTAACAACTTTTACTAGGGCAGACTAGGGCATATGGACTATTCGTCAGCTATGGGAAAGTCTTTTGACCCACGCGGGAGTTCACTGAGGGATTGGAGTGATTTGTCCTGGGGCCGATTACCTGTACTGAGCTTTGAAAAATAGTTAATCCGCAACCTTGCCCGATCGCCAAGGAAGTCATAGATTAAGAGGGTCTTTGTCTTTTATTTATCGAGATTTTTGAATGGCTGCGCTACTGGCGGTGTTGTTATCGGGGATGGTTTGGTTTGCCGCTCTGCCTGGCTTTGGGCAAATTTTTTCTGGCACCGTACCGGAAAATTTGGGGATAACCAATGGCCAACTGGCTCCCTGTCCCGACACCCCCAATTGTGTCAACAGTCAAATTAAGGATGATCCCATCCATGGCATTGAGCCCCTGCATTATCAAGGGGATTGGGCCGACGCCCGCAACCTGGTAACGGAAATTTTGGGGGTAGTGCCCGGCACCACCATTGTGGAAGCCCAGGACAATTACATCCGTGCCGAAGCCCGGAGCCGTTTGATGGGTTTTGTAGACGACCTAGAATTATATTTCCCCGGCGATCGCCCAGTGATTGAAGTTCGTTCCGCATCCCGATTGGGGGAATCAGACTTGGGGGTTAATCGCCGACGTTTAGAACAAATCCGTCTAGCCCTAGCGGACCTAGAGCAAAGAAACTAGAACATTTTTCAAAAACTAATCAGCGCAACTTTCGCAGACCCCATGGATCGTAATTTCGTAACGTTCCGCCTTCAATCCTGGCCTTAGCCTATGCAGATCAACACCAGGTAATTCTCGCCATTCCACATCTTCAATCGCCCCGCAATGACGGCAACAAAAATGATGATGCGGTTCCATATTGGCATCGTAGCGACAAATGCCTTCTTCCAATAAAACCTCTCGGATTAACCCCACCGATTGCAATGCCTTGAGGGAACTGTAGACCGTTGCCTGGGACGACGTGGGGGCTTCTTGATTCAAATCCAGCAATAGCTGTTCCGCACTGGGGTGATCCTGCCGTTGGAGCAAATTGGCATAAACCCCATAACGCTGGGGAGTAACCCGCAGGCCCCGCTCTTTGAGCGTTTGGATAATTTCTTCTCTAGTTAAGGGCATACTGTTCCTCCTAACATCATTGATCAAAACCAGTGCTACCTTTATGCTCCATTGGCTGAAAAGCAATCAAACCTGATGGCCGTGGGCCAGACTAATTTCCATGAGCTGCACTGTTTTAGGCATAGTCTATCTAGCATAACATTTTCTAGAAGGATTATTAGATGAAATAATAATAAAGAAAATATTAATTTTTAAACTTGACTTATTTCTATCTCAGAACTATTCTGAGAAAAGAGGGAAGGCCCCAACCATGATTAGTGCTATTCCCCAGCAAGACCTAGAAAAATTTTAGATAGACAGAGGTAACCATGACCCCCGAACGAGTTCCCAGTGTAGTGTTCAAAACCCGTGTCCGTGACGAATCCGTACCTGGCCCCAACCCCTATCGTTGGGAAGATAAAACCACTGAACAAATCTTTAGTGGTAAAAAGGTTGTGCTTTTCTCTCTGCCCGGCGCCTTTACCCCCACCTGTTCTTCCAATCATTTGCCCCGCTACGAGCAATTGTTTGAAGAATTCCAAGCCCTGGGAGTAGACGACATCATCTGTCTATCCGTCAACGACGCCTTTGTTATGTTCCAGTGGGGCAAACAAATCGGCGCTGACAAAGTAAAATTGCTTCCCGATGGCAACGGTGAATTCACCCGCAAAATGGGCATGTTGGTGGAAAAATCCAACCTGGGCTTTGGCATGCGTTCCTGGCGCTATTCCATGTTTGTCAACGATGGCAATATCGAAAAAATGTTCATTGAGCCTGAGTTTGGCGACAACTGCCCCGTAGATCCCTTCGAGTGTTCCGATGCTGACACCATGTTGGCCTACCTCAAAGGTGCTGAGGCTCCTGGGGTTTCTGAACCCGTTAAAGCCTTTGTCGGCTAAGCCTGTCCGAGCATCTCAACTAATTACTTGACTAAAACCTAACGAATCAAAAACAAGGCAGTGTTGTCCCCCGGGATGGCACTGTTTTTTGCCAAGTTTGCTTGACCATTTTCCCCTAGTCCAAACCCCAATTGCCCCCCACCTCTAAGCCGGCGGTGTAAGTTTCCCCTTGCCCTATCAAGCCATGGCGTACAGATCCCCATTGCAAATGCAAATAGCCCCTAGTGGTATCTCGGCAATTGAGTTGTAAGCCCTGGGCGGTAGGGGTGTGGACCAAACTGCCTCTTCCTTCTGTTTTTCCCGACAACGTGACCCAATACCTGTCATTGCTAGCTTTTAGTTGCCAACGGCCCCAGCGGGCCACTTGCCAAGTGATGGTGCTATTACCTGGGCCAAATTCGTAAAAATTGCCTTGGAAATGTACTCCAATTAAAGCCACTTCTTCGGGGTGACCAAGGACAATGCGTTCCCCACCGGCCGCTGTGACACTTAGCCCTGGATGGCCAGGAAAATGGTTAGCTTGGAGCCAAAACCAGCGGGACGGAAAAGAGTGACCCCAATTTTTTTCGGCATAGACTAGGGCTTGGTCAAATTCATACCGTTCCCCCTGCCACTCTAACCAGCCTTGACCCCGACCCTGGGCTAAAAGAATCTGCCAGCCTGGATCGAACAGGGGTAGAAAGGAAAGCCAACCCGCCGTGGCCTTGGGAAAACATTGGGGACTGCCCCAGGTGATTTCTGGTTCTACGGTGAAGTGCCAACGGCAATGGCGATCGGGTAGGGCAATCTGCCCCTGGTGTTGATGCTGGTAAATCTGATAACCTTCCTCAACGGTGGTGAAAAATTCTCCAGCGGGTATGGGTCTAGGCCCTACTTCACCGTTATATTTTCCCCAATGCCCCAGGGCAAAATGGCAGGGACTGGCCCAAAAATTTTTTACTGAGGGAAATGTCCGCCAAATGAGTTGGTCGTCCTGATTTTCCTTTGTCCCCCTAGTCGGCCCTAAAATTTGCACTGCACCACCGCTGTAATGGCGCACCGCACTGCGGATCTCTGCGAAATCGCCAGCGGGATTTTCAATGGAGTACATAAAGGCAAAACTTTCCCCGGAGTGGGGTAAAAGCAGGCGCACGTACCAGCCTTCAAAAAAAGGGGATTGACCTTGCCAATGATAACCACAATGGGGTGGAAATTCCATAAATATTGAGAATGTTAGCAGAACTAATTTCGGCAGATGTTAGATAGCTTTAAAAACTCAAAAAATACCACTTTGGAAACTGGGTAGCCAAAGGGCTAGGGGATAAAGTAAATATTCCAAGAAAAATAATTTCCAAATGAACTGATAAAAACTGGCGATTTCAGCTTTACTTTCCAAGTCAACATTGCGGCTACGCCACCAGACCAGCATTAACAAGATCAGATGGGAACCAACAAAGAAGGGAGTATTTAAGGGAAAAGTATTCCATAATCCCCACATTGCCATGGCCGAATAACAAACTGTTAATAAAATCAGGGTTCCTAAAAAAACATTCTGTTTGCCAATTTGCAAAGTTAAAGTTTGAATCTTAAATTGCTGATCGCCTTCCATATCAGGCACATCCTTAAAAACGGCGATCGCCACGGTAAAAACTAAGATAAATAGGGTTAGTACCCAGATGGGAATTGTTAAAGTAGGCGGGTAACCCAAACCTGTTCGAAAAAATAGAAATAGACCAAAGTTAACAATAATTCCCCGCACCGTCAGAATACAGAGGGCCGCCAGCAGAGAAAAGCGCTTCAATCTCACCGGAGGGACGGAATAGGCCGTACCAATGATTAAACTAACACCCACCGTTAACCCTAGCCACATTCCCCACCACCAGGCGATCGCCAAAGAAGTAACGCCGCAGATTCCCACAATCCAACGGCCCTGGACTAGGGAAAAATCCCCATTGGCTAGGGGTAAATTCGGTTTATTGATGCGGTCAATGTCCACATCCCACAACTGGTTTAGCCCGACAATATAAACATTGCCCAACAAACAAGCGAGCCAAGCAGCAAAAACCAAACCCAGGGAGGTAGGTGAAATAATGGGCTTTCCGTCCCCCAGAATGGCTAAAAGATAGACCGCCCAGATGCTTAGGGTCGTACCAATGATGGTATGGGGCCGGGAAAAACGCCAAAAAGCCTGGATAGTTGCCATGGCAATAAAATTGGAGAGTATTGAAAGAAGAAGGTCTTTGCTGCTGATTAAAATTACTCAAAAGACCGCCGGGGGATTGTACCTTGGGGTTTTGTGTAATCAAAACTAATGGACTAATCCAGAACGAATAGCGCGCACCGCCGCTTGGGTCCGGTCGTTGGCACAGAGTTTATTAAGAATATTACGCACATGGGTTTTGACTGTACCCACGGTGATGTAAAGCTTTTCGGCAATGTCTGCATTACTGCAACCGTCAACAATCAGTTGCAAAACTTCTAGTTCCCGTTCCGTCAATCCATAGGACAAAGAAGCCGGAGTGGGGGAAGATAAACCCGCTGGCTCCACCGCAGGGGCATGGGCCAATACTATTCTGGCGATCGCCGGATCAATCCAGGCAAAACCGCCATGGGTAGCCTGAATCGCTTCAATTAATATAGCTAAATGAAATAAAAGTGGGGCGGATGGTATGTATAATGGTATATTATGAATAATGACTAAACTAATAAGCAACTTATGGCATACGATCTAGATTTACGGCTAAGAGTAATAAGTTTTCTAGAAGAAGGGAATGGTGTAACGAAGGCATCAAAAATATTTAAGGTAGGTAGAGAGACAATTTATAGATGGTTAAGCCGGGAAAATCTGGAACCAACGAAGGTAAAGAACCGGCGTCGGAAGATAGATATAAAAGAGCTGGAGAAAGATGTGATGGAAAATCCGGATATGCCGATGAAAGAGAGAGCAAAGAAATTCGGTGTAACTCCTAGTGCACTGTCATATAGATTTAAAGAAATGGGAATTACGAGAAAAAAAAACAGTTACTATATAAAGAAAGAGATGAAGAAAAAAGAGCAGAATATCAAAAAATCCTGAAAGAGCTAATTCTAATTTATGGGGTTGCAAGCCTTGTATTCATAGATGAGGCTGGTTTTGAGGAGTTTGCCTCTTCAGTGTACGGATGGTCAAAAAGAGGAGAGAGAGTATATGGGGAAAGGCAAGGAAAAAGAGGAAAGAAAGAAAACCTTGTGGCAGGTAGAAGAAAAAACAAAAAAGACCTGATAGCACCGATGCTATTTAGTGGAAGTTTAAATGCCGAAGGTTTTGAAGGATGGCTTGAATTATACCTGATACCTGCATTAACAATTCCATCGGTATTAATTATGGATAATGCGCCTATTCATAGAAAGAGTAGGATTAGAAAAATAGTGGAAGAGGCAGGACATACAGTTTTGTTTTTACCTACCTACTCGCCAGATCTTAATGACATAGAGCATGATTTTAGTGCATTGAAAAGAGCAAGAACATACGCCTCTCCAGGTGTAAGCATAGATGAAATTATCCGTAACTACTGTGTAGCATAATGTCCTATAGTTATTTTAACTAGCTATAATTCAGTGCGGCTATCTTTCATGCAATAGGCATCGGCCCCAGCACTAAAGGCAGCTAACACAGTTTCTTCCTGGTGATTGAGGGTCAAAATCACTACCCGACACCGACAATTGAGCGGCCCTTTTTTTAACTGTTGGGTGACATCAATGCCGTTCATATCCGGCAGGCCAATATCGATGATTACCACATCGGGCTGTTTTTGCTGCATCATCACCAATCCCAATTGACCATTGGCTGCTTCCCCCACCCACTCAAAACTGGGTTCCATGGTCAAAGCATCCCGCAAACCTTGGCGAATCAAATCTTCATCTTCAATTAAGGCAATGCGAATTTTCTCCATGGTTAGGACATTGGCAATGGTATGGGACAATTTTTCGTCACAGCAAGGAGGGTCTGGGCAAGGAAAGGCCATTACCCAATATTAGGCACCTTACCACTGGATCAACCAGTATTACGCATTCCGGCCGCAATACCGTTAATGGTTAATAGGGCTCCCCGCAGTAGTTCCTCTTTGGAATAACGACGGTAACGCACGCCGCTGGTCTCCGCTTCTTGGGTCACTTGCCGCAGTCTTTTAAGCAGGGAAATTTGTAACAGACCAAGGGGAACAATAGTGCGGTTTCGCAGTAGCACCGATCGTTGTAAAGAACGATCGCCATCGAGGAGGTGGGGATGGGCTGTAATTTCCATGGCAAAGTCTCTGGTTAATTGATATTCCTGCTTAATCTGCTGGAAGAGGCGATCGAACCGTTCCCGGTCTTCTGGCTTAGATAGCTCCTGTACATAGTGGGAGGCAATGGTGAGGTCCACTTTGGACAGGGTCATTTCCACCTTCGAGATCACCATGTTAAAGAAGGGCCATTTGAAGTAGAAGTAGCGCAACAATTTCATGTTTTTCACCGGGTCTTGATCCACAAAGGATTTCAACGCTGTACCTACCCCATACCACGCCGGCAATAGGAATCGGGTTTGGGTCCAACTGAATACCCAGGGAATGGCCCGTAAACTGCTGAGATCGGCTTTACCTCCCTTACGGCGAGCAGGGCGGGAACTGATCTGTAACTCACTAATTTCGGGAATGGGGGTAACCGTCAGGAAGAAATCTAAAAAGTCCGGTTCTTCGTAAATCAAACTCCGGTAGGCTTGGCGGGCGGTACAAGCCAGTTCCTCCATAATGCGGTTCCAAGGCTCAATAAAATCAAAACTACTTTTAAGTAAACTAGCTTGGATCACTGCTGTGGTCAGGGTTTCTAGGTTATACAAAGCCAATTCCGGTAGGGAATATTTGGACGCCAACACTTCCCCCTGTTCCGTAATTTTGATCCGGCCGTCCACTGTGCCCGCTGGCTGAGCCAAAATTGCTTTATAGGCTGGACCTCCCCCCCGGCCAACGGAGCCTCCCCGGCCATGGAACAGCCGCAGAATCACCCGATGGTTTTGGGCCACCGCCTGGAGTGCTTTTTGCGCTTTGTGAATTTCCCAGTTGCTGCTTAAAAAGCCAGAATCTTTGTTGCTGTCGGAATAACCCACCATAATTTCTTGTAGGTTACCGGGATTTAGCTGGGCTTTGGTGGTGGGAATTTGGTAATAATCCGGGGGCTGACTTTGTAACTCTTTTAGGGAATCGTAACTGCCCGCCAATGTAGCCCGGTAAAAAGGCAAACTGAAAAGGGAATCCATAATACCGGGGGCATTTTTCAGATCCTCCACTGTTTCAAACAAAGGCACAATGCGGAGGGAATTGGAGGCGGTGGCGGGATCGTACAGTCCAGCTTCCTTGGTTAGGAGTAACACTTCCAACACGTCACTGGCATCGTTGGTCATGCTGATGATATAGGTCTGACAAATGTCTACGCCAAATTCCATTTGTAGATGACGTAGGGTGCGGAGGGTTTCAATGGTTTCCCTCGTCCGTTCAGAAAAAGGCATTTCCTGGGGAATTAAAGGGCGACGGGTCTGCAATTCTACCCCTAGCCAAGCTAACTTATCTTCTTCGCTCATTTCCTCGTAGGGGCTGGTCAGCACTCCCATATATTCGGCAATTTCGGCGATCGCCTCAGCGTGGCGGGAGGATTCCTGACGAAAATCCAATTGGGCCAGGTTAAAGCCATAGACTTCCAATTGGGTAATTAGGTTTTCCAACTCCAGGCAGGTTAAACCAGTTTCCGTTAAATTGCGTTGAATCATCCTTAATTCTTCCAGCAATTCTTCGCCAGTGCGGTAATGGTTTTCCGCTGGCATAGAAATCATGGTTTGCCGCTCTTCGGGGTTAGCCAAACGGTTATTGCGCCGCAGGGTATTTTCCAGCCGCTGGGTAACATAGGCCAGTTTCATGCGATAGGGTTCCTGACGGTAACGGAGGGACAATTCTTCATAAACCTCTGGCAGTTGTATGCGATCCCGCTCCAAAGAGTCCAACAATTCCTGGGAGACTTTGCACCAGTGCAGGGAAGGGCTGAGAATGGCCACCAGTTCCCCCAAACTAAATAGATATTTCCCCAGCACTAAGCCCCGCTGATAGCAAGCTGTTTGCCAGGTCACCTCCGGGGTCACCGAAGGGTTACCATCCCGATCGCCACCCACCCAAGAACCGAAATAGCAAAAATTGGCCCGGGGAGCCCGCAGATGGGGAAAGGTTTCCTTAATGGCCTGCCCTAGACGTTTGGACAGTTCCGGCACCGCATCGAACAGCACCTCATCGAAATAGTGCAGAGAATAGTCCACTTCATCCAATACGGTGGGTTTAAACTGATGTAGCTCGTCCGTGCGCCACCAAAAGCGAATTTCTTCGGTCAATTGGGCGATTGCCGTTTTTGCATCCCAGGTGTTAAGCCAGTCCCGACTAGTTACCGAACCTTGCAATTGGTCCAACTTACGCAGAATACGATCCACCCGTCGTTGTTTGCGTCGAATGGTATGGCGGACAATTTCCGTGGGATGGGCTGTGATTACAAGGCGAATATCGAGATGATCCAATAAATTTTGAATATGCTGGGGGGGGACATTGAGGCGCTTGAGTTCTTTCATTAACCAATGGAACGTGCCCACAGAAGCTTGCAACTCATTCTGGTCAATGCCCACCGGCAGGGGTTCCGCCGAGGCCCCTAAACGGGATGGGGGCACCAGTTCATCTTCGTTACCAGCCTGCTCATAAAAATTAGTTTCCTGGGAAGCTTCCCAACGATTCCTTTGTTGCTCGTTTTGTTCGTAATGCTGTTCAACAATGTTGATCAACTGGAAATATAGGGCAAAGGCCCGGGCCGCTCGGATGGCATCATTGAGTTCCAAATGCTCAATCCGCTGGGTAATGCCCATGATTACCTCTTCGGAAATTTCACTGGCGATCGCCTCATGGGTACCCTGGAGCCGTAATTCCGTCAGTAAATCCACCAACTCCTGGCCACACTCACTCTGGAGCACCCTTTCCCACAATTCTTCCACCATCTTTAACCGCTGGTAAAGCACCGACTCTTCTTCAGAGTTGGAACCATTGCCATTACCAGACCAGTGAGTGGAAAGACCGAATGCAGGAACTGCCAAGTTCATGGGAACCTCTAGGACAAGATAGTGACGCTAACAACACCCAGAATGCGTTGCTACTGTACAAGATACTACGGGATTATCGTCCCCTCACTCCGCATCCCAGGCTACAGCCAATGGTTTGTCCCTGACCAGCCCGAATCAAGACAGAAAAAAACCCCTACCAGTAGGGGAAGGAAGAAGACACAAGACCGGGGCACTAATAAATGGGGGCACCACAGTCCATAGATGAACAAAAAACTGAGTGGTATGGCATGGCCTAGTAGGCTAGGGTCTCTAAAGTCTGGCGCAGATAATGACGCACTTGGGCATCCAACAGGGGAGGGGTCACCGTTTCCGCTGAAGACACCACGGCTTCACCGTTGTCATCCTGCCAGCATTTGAAACCGGAGCTATCGGCGATCGCCAATTTGAGGCTATGCCAAATGGCAGAATCAGAGTTAGAAGCAGATGCAAGGGTGGCAGTAGTCATATTTTTATATCTCGCAGTGGTGGTCAGGAAACAAAGAACGGCAACCGACGGACTTTGAGGTAAGAGCTTACGTTGTCGGCCTTGGCTCAGCTACCTTTAGGTTAACCCAACTTCGGGGTGGTGGACTGTTAAGTCAAGCACAATTGTAAAGAAAATTCAACGGGGTTGCCATCACCGAGAATCAATGGCCTGGGTTAGGATTGGGGAATATAGGAAGCGTTTTCTGCTCACTTTTTAATTTCCTGGCTATTAACTGAAGGCCCCAGCTATTGGCGTATGTCCCCCGTTTATCTTTGGATTTTAGCAGGCACCATACTCTGCCTTGTGGAAGTAATCTTCCCGGTGGACTTTGTGGCCGTCGTCATGGGGTTGAGTGCAGTGGCTACCGCTGGGATAGCCCTGTTGGTGCCAGGCAGTTTTGCCATCCAGTCTTTCTGTTGGTTGGGTCTGTCGGTGCTGTCGATTATTCTACTACGGCGTTTTCTTCCTCGCCCCAGCCGCAAAAGCATTCTCCAGGATGCGGTGGAAGGACAGTGTCTAACAGCTATTTTGCCCGGGGAAACCGGTCGGGTGCTCTATGAAGGTAACTCCTGGCGGGCTGAATGTCAGGATCCGGATTTGGCGATCGCCGCCGATGAAAAGGTCTATGTGGTAGGACGCAGTGGCAATACGTTACTGGTTTATCCCACCAATGCTCTCCAAGGGCAATCAGATATCCAAAACCAGAGCTTTTGACCCTAAATTTCCGTATCGAAAAACTCCATTGGCTTTGCTAGCTTTACATTTCCCCCAAATAGATGCCCAAAGATTTGGCCGTTTTAACCATAAAGCCATCTTTATCCACCGGAAAAGCACAGCGATTTTCTTGGTGACACTGCTTAATAATGCTGATAATCGGTTTTAAATCAGCGTGTTCCACCTGGCCACTACGCCAAATTACCACCTGGTCATAAATTTCCTGTTCGATCAATTCCACTGCCTTAATGCCAAACACCGTGGCCAAAAGGCGATCAAATGACAGAGGCGTGCGGCTCCGTTGTAAATGGCCGAGGGTAGTGGCTCGAATATCCAAGCTGGTCAGGTCACAAAAAGCCGGATCTCTAATGTCACAAAGGTGTTCACTGGTTTTGACAATTTCCTCTGCGAGATAGTCGGCAATATACTTATTTTTTTTCCCCTGGCGATCGTGTACCCCTTCTGAAATAACAATCAGAGCAAAATGTCTTCCCGACTCCCTTAAATGCATTAGTTGATAACAGCAACCCCGGACAACTTCTGGAGTTAAAGAGGGGGTTATTTCGGGAATTAAAATAATGTCCGATCCCCCGGCAATGCCCGCATGGAGAGTTAAATGTCCTGCATCCCTCCCCATCACCTGGACAATGATAATCCGTTCATGGCTAGCGGCGGTAAAAGTTAGGTCGTATAGGGCTTGGGTAACAATATCCACTGCAGTACTAAATCCCACTGCCAAATCAGTGAAAGGGACATCATTGTCAATGGTTTTAGGAATGGCAATAATATTCCAGTTTCCTTTTTTTGCCAAATCATAAATAATGTCCAAACTGCCATCACCACCAATGACAATTAAGGCTTCCAGGTCAAGCATTGCATAGCCTTTGAGAATCGCCTCAGCAATATCCGGCTGTTCCGGGTGACCTTTACTTAAAGAACCTAAAACACTGCCGCTCAAAAATTGCAATACGTCCAAACCTTTGAGCATCCCCGGCAAAGCATAGCCATGCTTAGTTAACAGTAAGTCTTTCGCTTGGTATTTTCCGTGGGCCACTTCGATAAAACCATCAGTGCCGTAGGGGATGCCATATACTTCCCATCCCTTGATGGCCGAAGCCTTTACCACTGCTCGGATGATAGCGTTGAGACCGGGGCAGTCCCCACCACTAGTCAAAATTCCGATACGTTTTGTGCCCATAAAATTCCTCCAGGTTTAAGTAATCAGTAAGCACAATTAGTCGTTATCAATGGGAAAAATCGCCGAAATAAAACTGGTATATTTAGTTTCAATTTATTTTAGTCAATTGATTCCATTAACTGACGGGTTCAACGGGATCAAGGGCTTTCCAAATGGGAGCATAGGTCTGTAAAGCTTTGACATACTGCACCCTTTCAAAAGCAGTGGGATCGGGGCAGTTCAGTTGGCTCATACTGCCTTGCATTTGCCGAACAGATTCATAGCCATGCTCCTCCATCCAGAGACTTAAACTATCTTGTAGAGTTTGGAGATAACCAACGCCATGACGCAATAGGGCGCTAACCAATTGGCTAATTTTTGCCCCAGCCATTAATACTTTGACTAAATCCACCGTATGCAAAACCCCACTGGTGGCGGCCAAATCACAGTCTACCCGACCATATAAAATGGCTAACCAATGCAGAGGTAAGCGCATACTTTGGGGAGTACTAAGCAAAATATGGGGATAGACTTCTAAGCTCTCCAGGTCAAAATCAGGCTGGTAGAAACGATTGAATAAAACTAATCCGTCAGCTCCATTATCAGCAAATTTTTTAGCCATATAGGCCATATTGCTAAAGAAGGGAGCAATCTTAACTGAGACCGGGATATTAACTTCTGCTTTGACAGTTTTGACAATGTCAATGTAATTTTTTTCCACTTCCGCCCCTGGCACGTCTAAGTCTGTGGGTACATAGTAAATATTCAGTTCTATGGCATCAGCACCAGCCTGTTCAATTTGTTGGGAGTAATCTAACCACCCTCCCAAAGTAGAGCCATTTAAACTGCCAATAATGGGAATATTTAAACTTTCCTTGGCCATACGGATATGGTTAAGGTACTCATCGGAGCCCACATGGAAAACTTGGGGTTCAGGAAAATAAGTTAAGGCTTCTGCAAAACTATTGGTGCCATGGGTAAGATAGTAGTGCATTTCTAGTCGTTCTTGGCGCAATTGCTCTTCAAAGAAAGAGTGCAAAACAATCGCCGCCGCACCGCTATCTTCCATTTTTTTAAGATTGTCCAAATCCTCTGTCAATGGGGCACAGGAGCCAACCACTAGGGGAGATTTTAAGTTTAAGCCGAGGTATTGGGTAGTGAGATCCATGGGATTAATTCCTCATTAGTTGTTAATTGTAATCTTCGTAATATTGGGGAAAGAAGCCATCGGGTAGAAAAGTACGATCAAGAATTTCATCTTCTGCAAAGGGATTGGTTTCTGGAAATATTTCTAAACTAGCCCCAGTTTCGATGGCAACCATCCTACGAGCGTGCTTGTAGCATTCATCTAAAACATCATGAAGATATTGCTGTAAACTAGGACTTTGCAAAAGACATTGATAAATTTTCTTTCTACTTTGGTCAATCATTATTCTCCAGCTATTTGACCAGGTTTCTGGCTGATATTTCCATTTAAGAAGATGGATTAAAATAATCTCTAAATTCTCTTCTAAAATATCCTGTTCTCTATGAGTTAAAGATTGGATTTCCTCAGCAAGATTTTCATAATCAAGTTCGTCTAATCTGTTTTCTTTCAAAAGGTTAGCCATGGTTCTTAACCACAGATCAAAGTCTTGATCATAAAGACTGGGATTATCTAATTGCATAATCATTATAATTTAATTTTGTTGGTTATTGAGGTGGAAAGTCAGGATTCAGAATTTGCTCCCTACTAAAGGGGTTGTCTAAAGGAAAAATTTGTATATCCAACATCGTTTCTACGGAAGCCATCTTACGGGAATCCTGATATACATCGGTTAGAACCTCCTCGAAATGCCTTTTTAGACTGGGGCTTGTACGAAAAGCTTTATGGATTCTTTTACGATGTTCAACAATAGACCGATACCAACTATTTGTCCTTTTATTAGGTTGGTACTTCCATTTAAGTAAATGAATTAAGAGAATTTCGAGGTTACTTTCAAGAGAGCTTTTTTCCCGACCACTCATGTTTTCAATTTCTTTAATCAGATTTTCACAGTCCAGTTGATCTAACTGACGTTCTTGGAGGAACATAGCCATGGTTTTTGCCCATAAACAGCGGTCTTGATAATAAAGATTTCTCATATCAATCTGATTTACTATCGGTTTTTGCCCATAAAATTTTCAAATTAGCGGGGGAGCAGGTTAGAGATTGTCCCTCTGATGTGGATTCTAGACAGATTTAGCCTTTGTTTCTAAAGGTTGGGAACACTGTGATCATTGCCGTTCCCTTCGGGTTGACCTGTTAAGGAACGTTTGGCCAAATATTCATACATGGCCCAGCGAGTGGTCACATCCCCTTGGGCAAGTTTCATTAACCGTTTGGCTTCCTCCGGCTGACTGCGGGTGAGCATGGCAAAACGATTTTCTGAGTACACCGTTTTATCAATGGGAACTTTTGGCGATCGCATATCTAGTTGCAGAGGATTTTTGCCTTGCTCTGTTAACAGAGGGTTGTAGCGGTAGAGCAACCAACGGCCGCTGTCCACCAGTTCTTTTTGGTGATTCATGGCGGTGGTCATATTGATGCCGTGGGCAATGCAATGGGAATAGGCAATGATTAAGGACACACCGGGGTAGGCTTCCGCTTCCATAAAGGCTTTGATGGATTGCTCATTTTTGGCCCCCATGGCAATGCTGGCCACATAGACGTTGCCGTAGGTCATGGCCATAAGCCCCAAATCCTTTTTAGGAGAAGCTTTACCCCCAGCGGCAAATTTGGCCACAGCGGCCCGGGGAGTGGCTTTGGAAGCTTGGCCCCCAGTATTAGAATAGACCTCCGTATCCATGACCAATATGTTGACGTTGCGGCCACTGGCCAGGACGTGATCTAAGCCGCCGTAACCAATGTCGTAGGCCCAACCGTCCCCACCGATGATCCAAACGCTTTTTTTAACAAGGTAATCGACTACGGAGAGAAACATTTTGGCTTGGGGCGTTTCCAGATTTTGCAATTGCTGTTTAACCCGCTCTACCCATTGCCGTTGCTCGTAAATATCCGCTTCAGTGGTTTGGGCGTTATTTAAAATGCTGTCCACCAAAGTTTCCCCCAATTCTCCGGCAAAGGTTTTTAGTAATTCCCCGGCAAATTCTGTTTGTTTATCAATGGAAACCCGAAAACCTAGGCCAAATTCGGCGTTATCTTCAAATAAAGAATTAGACCAGGCGGGGCCCCGACCGTCGGCATTTTGGGCCCAGGGGGTGCTGGGTAAATTGCCACCATAGATGGAGGAACAGCCGGTGGCATTGGCCACTAACATTCGATCGCCAAAGAGCTGACTAACCAGTTTGAGATAGGGAGTTTCCCCACAACCGGCACAGGCGCCCGAAAATTCAAACAGGGGTTCCTGCATTTGCTGATGGCTGATTTTATTCAGGTTCAAACTATGGCGATCGGGGTTGGGTAAATCCAAGAAAAAGTTCCAATTGGTGCGTTCTTGTTCCCGCAAGGGCAACTGGGGTTCCATATTGATGGCCCGGAAACGGGGTTGGGATTTATTTTTGGCCGGGCACACATCGACGCAGATGCCACAGCTGGTGCAATCCTCCGCCGCCACTTGGATGGTAAATTTTAAACCCTGCCAATCGTGATCCTTGGCATTGGTACTTTTAAAAGTTGCTGGAGCGTTGTTTAATGCCCCTTCCTCGTAAACCTTGGCTCGAATTACAGCATGGGGACAAACAATGACGCATTTACCGCATTGCACACAGACATCAGGGTCCCAAACGGGAATTTCGTGGCCCACATTGCGTTTTTCCCATTGGGTCGTTCCCGTGGGATAGGTGCCGTCACAGGGTAGGGCACTGACGGGTAAATCATCACCCTGCCTGGCCATGATTTTCCCCAAAACGTCTTTAACGAACACGGGAGCCTGATCGGGAACAATGGATTTTAATTGCACTGCCCCCGCTGTCACTTGGGCTGGAACTGCAACCTCGTAAAGATGCTCTAGGGTGGAATCCACCGCTTTGATATTCATCTCGACAATTTCTTGGCCTTTTTTGCCGTAGGTTTTTTGGATGGATTGCTTGATTTTGGCGATCGCTTCTTCCCTTGGCAAAACTCCAGCGAGGGCAAAGAAACAGGTTTGCATGACGGTATTGGTGCGGCGGCCCATGCCTGCTTCCCTGGCCACCTCATTGGCATTGATGGTGTACACCTTGAGGCGTTTATCAATAATTTCTTGCTGTACTGGCAGGGGAAAATATTGCCAAATTTCTTCAGGGCCGTAGGGGCTATTAACCAGGAAAACACCCCCAGGTATCGCTGGAGTGAGCACATCAAACTGTTCTAGAAATTCCCACTGATGACAGGCGACAAAGTTAGCTTCGGTAATTAGATAAGTAGAAAGGATGGGTTTAGGGCCAAAGCGCAGGTGGGAAACGGTGACGGAACCGGATTTTTTCGAGTCGTAAACAAAGTAGCCCTGGGCGTAATTGTCCGTATCTTCCCCAATAATTTTGATGGAATTTTTATTGGCTCCCACGGTGCCATCGGAGCCTAATCCATAGAAAATTGCCCGTACCACCGAATTCGATTCCGTGGAAAAACTAGGATCATAATCCAAACTAGTGTGGGTTAAATCATCATTAATGCCAATGGTGAAATGGTTTTTGGGAGTGGCTTGATTTAAATTATCGAAAACCCCTTTGACCATAGCTGGGGTAAATTCCTTAGACGATAAACCATAGCGTCCCCCAACAATTTTCGGCATCATGCTCGCTTCAAAAAATGCCGTTAGCACATCCTGATATAAGGGCTCCCCTGCACTGCCTGGCTCCTTACACCGATCCAGCACCGCAATTTTTTGCACCGTTTTTGGTAAAGCTGCCACCAGGCGATCGCCAACGAAAGGACGGAAAAGTCTTACTTTGAGCAGACCAACTTTTTCCCCCTGGGTTTGTAAATATTCCACCGTTTCCTGGGCCGTTTCACAACCGGAACCCATGAGAATCACTACCCGTTCTGCTTCGGGGTGGCCAACGTATTCGTAAAGGGCATATTGGCGGCCGGTTAATTGGCCAAATTCTGCCATGACCCTGGCCAACACCGCCGGATAATTTTCGTAAAAACGATTGACCGTTTCCCGAGCTTGGAAATAAACATCGGGATTTTGGGCCGTACCCCGCAATTTCGGGCGATCGGGGGTTAAAGCTCGTTCCCGATGGGCTAAAACATCCTCGTCCTTAATCAAACTGCGGATTACTGTTTCCGGTAACAACTCAATTTTTTGTTCTTCGTGGGAAGTACGGAAACCATCAAAAAAGTGTAGTCCCGGTATTCTGGTGGCAAAGCTCGTGGCCGTGGCAATGAGGGCAAAATCGTGGGCTTCCTGCACCGAATTGGAACTTACCATGGCAAAACCTGTATTGCGGGCCGCCATTACATCACTATGATCCCCAAAAATAGATAACCCCTGGGCCGCTAGGGAACGGGCCGCCACATGCAAGACCATAGCCGTTAATTCCCCGGCGATTTTGTGCATATTAGGCAACATCAACATCAAACCCTGGGAAGCGGTGAAAGTAGTGGTCAAAGCCCCCGACTGCAACGCGCCATGGACTGCCCCGGCAGCCCCTCCTTCACTCTGCATTTCCACCACCAAGGGTACTGTGCCCCACAGATTTGGGCGATGTTCTGAAGCCCAAGCGTCCGACCATTCCCCCATGGGAGAGGAAGGGGTGATGGGATAAATGGCAATGACTTCACTTAACTTGTAAGCCACACGGGCCACCGCTTCGTTACCATCGAGGGTGGCATAGGTAGGTAAATTCATAACTAATCGTCCTCAAAGGTTTCTGCAATGGCAGCAAAGGTCAAAAATATTGAAAAAGCCAGTTAATCTAGTTCGTAGTTGGGGGTAATGCCGCCGATCTATGGGGCTCTAAAAAATTATTGGAAATTATTCAAGAACAACAGCAGTTGAACAACTTTATGGTTGTTTTTATTGACAATTGACTAGAATAGGGGAGAGTGGACAGCAAAAAAGATTGACCAAGAATATGGAGCTATGAATTAAGGATTATCAACCGTGGCTGGTGATGGCTTTCTCTCTGGGTCTTACTTTTATCTTGAACCCAAAATGAAAAAGTGGAACAATTTCTTATTTTTTTTTAACGAGGTGAAATACTGTTAAGGAGAGTAGTCAGAAAATTGAATTCAATGGAGTTGAAACCCTTGATTCTTGGTTGCTACAACTGAGATCTAGACGAAATTTACACTACCCACTTTCCTGTTAAGTTTTGTGATCAATGGATTCCCAGGAAAAGTATCTGCTTGGAAATTCCATTTAACCCCCTCCGATCGCCGCCAAGGGACATTAACCAGGGAAAAAGTTAATTAACTCAGTTAAAATTAACCTAAAATTTATATCCTTGCTAATCAGACTCTATAACTTAGTCCCTCACTTAGTATTTCAAACATCGAAACCCCATGCTCAGCAGCATAAGCCCTAAACATTTCTAGCCCTCGGCCAGTAGCGACGCAACCGCCAAAACTTCAAAAGCCCCCCCAGAAGCCTATAATGCTTACAGAGAAGGCCTTTTAGTTGAATCGGAGCGGCGGGATTTGAACCCACGACCCCCACTACCCCAAAGTGGTGCGCTACCAAGCTGCGCTACGCCCCGAATTTCACAGACTCTAATCTTAGTCCCCCTTTGTGGCCCTTGGCAAGTTTTTTGGCAAATATTTTCCGGTGCTCAATTTGATGAAATTTATTGGTATTGATCTAGGTTGGCGTTCCGGAGAAAGTGGACTATGCCGATTGCAACTAGAATCAACCCCCACCGGTGATCGTCTAGGGATTGAAGACATCACCTGTCGTTTGAGCTTGGAAGATATTTTTGCTTGGCTGGATGGCGGCGTAAAGGTAACGGATGGGGCCATGGTGGCGGTGGATGCCCCCACTATTATTCCCAATGCCAGCGGAACCCGTTTGCCCGATCGCCTGACCCATAAATATTTTGGTAAGTACCATGCGGGGTGCTATCCGGCCAATTTAGCTCGACCCTTTGCGACAAGAACCATTACGGTGGGCAATCTATTGGAAGAACGGGGTTTTCTCCATGCCCCGGACATTGAATCCCAACGGCAAGGACGCTACCAAATCGAAGTTTTTCCCCATCCCGCCATGGTTAAGCTTTTTCAGCTCGAGCGCATTATTAAATACAAAAAGGGCAACCTAGCCCAGAAAAAAAGAGGTTTACGGGAGCTACAATCCCATATCACCGAAGTCTTGCCCCAGCTAACACCGGCCCTGGAACTTACCCTTCCCCCTGGAATAGAACTCTGGCGATCGCCGGAAGAGTTGAACGGCAAACAATTGAAACATTTGGAAGATCAGCTAGATAGCCTAATCTGTGCGTACATCGGCGCCCATTGGTGGTACTGGGGGCGGGAGCGCAACTGGGTGTTGGGGGACCAAGCCAGTGGATACATTGTGGTGCCAACTTTGAGTGCCGACCAACCCCCACCGGCCATCTAGGGCTCAAAAACTAGTTAAAGATTGTTGTTGAGTCTGACTTTGTATCGGCACCGGGGACAGCACCGGCTCGTTAACAAAAAACGTTTGAGCCATTTTCACCCCCACTTCGTTCACCTTGGCTTGGATTTCCTCGAGGAATTCATGTAAGCCTTGGTTGATCACATCTTCAATGGTGATGTAGCCCATTTCGCCACAAATTCTCCCCAGAGCCCGTTCCGCATCATTACGCCAGGAGCCAAGGGGGGTGCCGGTTACCTCGTGCAGTGACCGCTGTACTTGGAGCAAGCAGAAATGGATCGAGCGGGGAAATTTTTGGTGCAAAATCAAAAAACTAGCCACATTAGCTGGGGTGATGCGCCGCTGGCTTTTGCGATACATCTCGTAGGCACTGGCGGATTTGAGTAAAGCTATCCATTCCACCTGGTCTAGGGGAGTGCCCACCCATTCCACCGAAGGCAGAAGGTAATAGTATTTCACGTCCAAAATCCTGGCAGTCTTGTCAGCCCTTTCCTGTAAACGCCCCATCTGGCCGAAGTGCCAGGCTTCGTTGTGGGTCATGGTGGCGTCCATAATACCCGCAAAGCGGTGACTGGATAGTTTTACCCTGGCAAAAAAGTCGGCAATGTTGGCCGGCGGGCGATCGCCTGCTTCCTTGACCATCAGGTAAAAACGATTAATTTCTTCCCACATCTCCGAAGAAATAATTTCCCGGATAGAGCGGGCATTTTCCCGAGCCATGTTCAAACAAGAAAGGATCGAGTTGGAATAGTGCTGGTCAAAGGTCAGAAATTGGATCACATTAGCCTTGGTAACTTCGCCGTAGTGTTGTTTAAAAAAACCTAAATCCCCGGTAGTCATGACCAAGGGCTCCCATTGCTGTTGGGCTCCGTAGGGCAAATCCAACATTAGGTAAAGGTTAACGTCCACAAAGCGGGCAATATTTTCTGCTCGTTCAATGTAGCGATTCAACCAGTAAACGGAGTCAGCAACACGGCTTAGCATAATTTTTCTGGGTTGTTCCAATCTTCCAGGGGGTAGCCCCCATTGTACAAAGCCCTTGCCGGACTGATATGTTGCCATTCTGACGGAATGCCACTCCGGCCAAAGACCCAGTTCTTTTTCCCGCTGTTTCCCCTTCTACCCCCCACAACCAAAAATCTGGTGTAGTGAATTTCCCTGTTCCCGTGGGGAATCGAACTTCCCTACCCATCTCCCCCCAACGAAAACCAGTTAATCAATGGGCTGATCCTGACCACGAACTAGATTTTTCTTGCTAGGATTGGGCTTGAATGGTTCAGTCCTCATGTTGCGGAGAGAGAAATTGCACCCTCCACTCCCCCAATGCTTCAGTCTGTGGGACCTGACTATTTGCCAGCCTTTCCTCGCTTTACCCTGCCGTCCATGAGTGCCCCTTTGCTTCGCCTTCGCCCCTTTGTTGCCACCCTCATATTTACCCTGGGCTTGGGAATTACCCTGAAGCCTGCTCTCAGTGCGCCCAACCTCATCAGCCCTGAAACTCCGCCATTGGCAAACCCTGGGGAAAACGACACAAGCTTTTCCAGTAATGTCACCCCGTTGGAAAATAGCCCCAAAGCGGTGGTGGACGAAGTGTGGCAATTGGTTAATCAGCAATTTGTCGACAAAGACTTTAACCATTCCAACTGGTTATCTAAGCGTCAGGAACTATTGGGACGCAACTACAAAGACCGGGCCGACGCCTACCGCCAAATTGGGCGCCTACTCAAGGACTTGAATGATCCCTACACCCGTTTTCTCTCGCCGGAGGAATTTGCCATCCTCAGTAGCCAAACAGCAGGGGAAGCATCGGGGGTGGGTATCCGGGTGTTGGTGGACAAACGCAGTAGTGACCTAGTAGTGGTGGACGTCATGCGGGGTACCCCTGCCTTGAAAGCAGGTATTCGGCCTGGCGATCGCATTGTACGGATCAATGGCCAACCCGCCGCCTTAATGACCTTAGAGCAGGCCACCGAAGCTATTCAGGGGGAAATTGGCACCGAGCTAAGCCTGCAACTTTCCCGCCCCCAGAGCGGTGTTTTCAGCGTCACCCTCAAACGGGAAAACATTGAAATTGATTCCGTCACCTATAACGTCAAAGAAGAAGGGGAATTGCGGGTAGGCTACATTCGCCTAGATGAATTTAGCTCCCATTCCGCTGAACAGATGGAAAAGGCCATTACGGAACTCAATAAAAATCGCATTAGTGGTTATGTATTGGATTTGCGGGGCAATCCAGGGGGACTTTTACTTTCCAGCATTGACATTGCCCGACTCTGGCTCAACCGGGGCGAAATTGTTAGTACTATCGACCGAAGGGGTGGCGATCGCCATTTTTCCGCCAACGGCAGGAACTTAACGGACTTACCATTAGTGGTGTTGGTCAATGAACGGTCCGCTAGCGCCAGCGAAATTTTAGCCGGAGCATTAAAGGAACAGGGAAGGGCCACGGTGGTGGGCACAGCCACCTATGGTAAAGGTACGGTGCAATCTGTCAACACCCTATCCGATGGTTCTGGTTTAGCCGTTACCATTGCCCGTTATTATCCCCCCAGCGGTACAGACATCAATCGCAAAGGCATCAGTCCCGACATTCATTTGGACATTTCCAACGACACCAAGCTCCAGTTCCGCAACGACCCGGAGCTCATGGCCACTGATGTCGATCTCCAGTATCAACGGGCCGTTAGTGTTTTACGTCAACACCAGCGCACGTTGGGTTTGCCGCCGGTCAAAGACCTGGGCATTGGTCTGCTGGAGCCAGCCCAGCTTTAAATAAAACCAAAACTAGAGCAATTCCTGCAGGGCTTCCCAACCCAAACCTTCCCGCACCAGCTTCGGTTCCTTGTCGGTAAGGTCGATGATGCTCGAAGTTTGATAGCCCGGTTCCTGATCGTCGTCAATGATGATGTCCACTAACTTGTCGAATAGGTCAAATAACTTTGCCTTTTCCGCCATGACAAACTCGTCTTGATCTGGTAGGTGGGCCGAGGTAGAAATAATCGGATTGCCCAAATTCTGCAGAATTTCTTGGCAAATGGGGCGATCGGGTACCCGGATGCCAGTGGTTTTTCGTTTTGGCTCTACCACCAACTTAGGCACTTGCTTAGTGGCTGGCAAAAGAAAAGTGTAGGGTCCAGGGATCAGACGGCGCATCAAACGATAGGCATTGTCCGCCACCACTGCGTATTCGGCAATGTTAGACAGGGACGAACAGAGAAACGTTAACGGTTTATTATTGGAGAGTTGCTTCAGTTGCCTAACCCGCTGAACGGCATTCTTGTCATTCAGGTCACAGCCGATGGCATATACCGTATCGGTAGGGTAGAGCATAATTGCCCCCTGACGGAGATCTTTGCAAATCATTTCCACAGTGCGTTGTTGGGGGGTTTCGGGATGGAGATTGTATAAGGTGGCCATTTTTTATGGGGTTGATTGCTTATTTTGACTGTCCCACGGGGATTTCCGGCGATATGTGCCTGGGGGCGTTGGTTTCGGCTGGGGTTCCCCTAGAATACCTGATGGAGAAACTTGCCCCATTGGGTTTGGCCCATGAATATCGTTTGACGGCAGAGATGGTACAAAAACAGGGTCAGGCGGCCACGAAGGTGGAAGTACAGCTCCTGAATGACCACCACTCCCACGGCCCTGGTCACCATGGGATGCGTCATCTACCAGAAATAGAACAGTTAATTGAACAGGCCAATTTACCAACCCGGGCCCGTCAGTGGAGCTTAGCTATTTTCCGTCAATTGGCGATCGCCGAAGGGGAAGTCCACGGCATTGGGCCGGAGCAAGTCCATTTCCATGAAGTAGGGGCCACCGATGCCATTGTGGATATTGTCGGTACCTGTTTAGGGCTAGATTACCTCGACATTGGGCAATGTTATTGGTCTGCCCTACCCACGGGGAGCGGCACAGTGCGGGCGGCCCACGGTGATTTACCTATACCGGTCCCGGCGGTGTTAAAACTCTGGCAAAGCCGTCAGGTACCGGTTTATGACAATGGGTTAACGGGGGAATTGGTCACCCCCACCGGAGCGGCGATCGCCGTTACCCTCGCGACCCAATTTGGCCCCAAACCCCCATTTAAGTTGCAAAAAATAGGACTGGGGGCAGGCAGTAAAGATTTCCCTTTGGCTAATATTCTCCGGCTTTGGATCGGAACAGAAATTACGGCTCACAATCAATCCCCATCTCCAGAAGTTCCCTTTGGTCAGCTGGAAACCATCACCGTTCTGGAAACCCAATTAGATGATCTCCAACCCCAAGCGGTGGGCTATTTATTGGAAAATTTACTCAACCAGGGGGCGATCGATGTATTCACCCAGGCGATCGCCATGAAAAAGTCCCGTCCCGGCATTTTGCTGACTGTACTCTGCACACCGGAAAAGCAAAACCATTGTCTCAATTTGCTCTTTCGGGAAACCACTAGCTTGGGCATTCGGGTGCGTCAACAAGAGCGTTACGCCCTGGAGCGGGAATGGCAAACGGTTATCATTGCCGATGGTTCTGTCCGGATTAAATTAGCCTACGGTTATCGAGCTGGCAAAAAAATTATTCTCAATGCCCACCCTGAATTTGCTGACTGTGCTGCCCTGGCCAAAGCCACCGGCCAACCCTGGCAATTAATCCACCAGCAGGCGATCGGTGCTTGGTCAACCCTGAGTAAAGAAAAGGGAAAACCGTGAGTTATCTATACATGTCACTAGAATAGAACAGACTCAAAAAAATAAACTGTTTAGACCATGTGGCAAGGCTATCTACAAATTTTGCTGACCTTAGCAATTGTCGTTGCAATTACCCCTTGGTTGGGTAATTATATGGCGGAGGTGTTTTTAGGCAATAAAACTTTTCTGAGTCCCTGGCTGAATCCAGTGGAAAATGCCTTATATAGTTGGATTCAAATTCGCCCTCAGCAGACAATGACTGGATGGCAATATATTGCCGCGATTCTTTACAGTAATTTGGTGATGGGTATTGGAGTTCTAGCCATTCTCCTGTTACAAAACCATTTGCCTTTCAATGGCACAGAATTGACGGCACCGAGTTGGGATCTAGCCCTACATACTACTATTTCTTTTTTAACCAATACGGACCAGCAACATTACTCAGGGGAAATAACCTTAAGTTATGCTAGCCAAGTTTTTGCCATTGGCTTTTTAATGTTTACTTCAGCGGGCACAGGATTAAGTGTTGGCATTGCCTTTATTCGCGGCTTAACAGGTAGAAATTTGGGCAACTTTTACCAAGATTTAATTTTATCCATTACTCGGATTTTATTACCTCTGGCAATTCCAGGAGCATTACTTTTACTATTATCGGGAGTGCCCGAGACCTGGTCAAACCCAGTAAGTCTAACAACCCTGGAAGGCAATAATCAGGTCATCGCCCTGGGACCCGTTGCCCACTATGAAATTATTAAACAATTAGGTGAAAATGGTGGAGGCTTTTTCGGTACTAATTCAGCCCATCCTTTTGAAAATCCCAATGGTTTTTCTAACTTATTACAAACTATTGCGATGCTGAGTGTTCCCACCGCTCTAATTTATACCTACGGTATTTTTGCTAAAAATAAACGCCAAGCTTGGTTAATCTTTGGTATGGTGTTGGCCATTTTTTTAGGGTTAATTAGTGTGACGGCGATCGCCGAGTTTCAGGGCAATCATCAAGTCAATCTACTGCTAGACGGTATTGAACCAAATTTAGAAGGCAAAGAAGTCCGATTTGGGTGGTCACAAACCGCACTGTTTATCATTGCAACCACAGCAACTATGTGTGGCGCTGTTAATGGCCTGTTAGATTCTTTCATGCCTGCGGGGGGATTTAGCACATTATTCAATTTGTTTTTACAGGTAATCTGGGGAGGGCAAGGGACAGGCACAGCCTATTTATTTGTTTACTTGATTTTAGCTGTTTTTATCACAGGATTAATGGTGGGCAGAACCCCGGAATTTTTGGGGCGCAAAATTGAAAAGTCGGAAATTGTCCTAGCAAGTATTATCCTGCTAATTCACCCCATTGCCGTTTTAATTCCTGCGGCGATCGCCCTAGCATTTCCCAGCCAATTGGCGGGCATCAGTAACTCAGGTTTCCATGGTATTTCCCAAGTAGTGTATGAATACGCATCAGCTTCTGCCAACAATGGTTCGGGTCTAGAAGGTTTAGATGACAATACCCTCTGGTGGAATCTAAGCACTTGTTTTAGCCTGGTTCTAGGCCGATATATTCCCATTGTTGCCCTATTGCTTTTAGCTGATAGGTTATCGCAAAAACAACCTGTTCCTCTGACAGCGGGAACCCTACGGACTGACACCATTTTATTTACTAGCGTTACCGCAGGGATAATTTTAATTCTAGGAGCATTAACTTTTTTTCCTGTGTTGGTTTTGGGTCCCATTGCCGAAGCTTTTACCCTGCAATGATTTTTTAACATCGTTACATATTATGTAAAAAAATAGATTAAATAATTAGTAAAATTAGGATCTCTTTAAAACCCTAAAAATAATTAATTATCAGGGCTTGTTTTAGTTAACATAGTTTTCCCTAGCCATGAAAAAAAAGTTGCGCTCACAAAGAAAACGTACTGCCAAAGTAAAGCAAGGGGGATTGTATCTGCGGGCTATTCAACAATCTTTTGTTAAACTCGATCCCCGCATCGCCAGCAAAAATCCTGTCATGTTTATTGTCTGGATTGGTACTATAATTACTTTTTTAGTCACCATTAACCCTGAACTATTTGGAGATACACCGGAGAAAAATCAACGGTTATTTAACTGCATAATTACCCTAATTTTGTTGTTTACTATTCTTTTTGCCAACTTCGCTGAAGCCCTAGCTGAAGGTCGGGGAAAAGCCCAAGCTGATGCCCTGAGGGCAACTAAAAGTGACACCATTGCTCGAAAAATTTTACCCGATGGTTCCACAGCATCAGTTAATTCAACCACCTTAAGAAAAGGAGATCAAATTCAGGTAATTGCGGGGGATATGATTCCTGTGGATGGAGAGGTGATTGGTGGTATGGCCACGGTGGATGAATCGGCGATCACAGGGGAGTCAGCTCCAGTTTTAAAACAGCCTGGCACCGATATTGCTAGCTCGGTCACAGGAGGGACACGTATTCTATCTGATCAGCTATTAATTTTGGTGACCACGGATCCGGGGAAGGGATTTATTGACCGTATGATTGCCTTGGTGGAAGGGGCAGAACGGAGCAAAACCCCCAATGAAATTGCTTTAACGGTTTTATTGGCTGTGTTAAGTCAGGTGTTTCTCATTGTGATTGCTACCCTACCGGCGATCGCCAATTATGCTGGAAGCCCCGTCAGTATTGTGGCGTTAATTGCCTTGTTAGTAGCTTTAATTCCCACCACAATTGGTGGTTTATTAAGTGCCATTGGCATTGCTGGCATGGACCGGGTTGCCCAATTTAATGTTATTGCCACTTCAGGTAGAGCCGTTGAGGCCTGTGGTGATGTGAACACTCTGGTGTTAGACAAAACAGGCACCATTACCCTGGGTAATCGGTTGGCAGAGGAATTTATTCCCGTTAATAATTATTCCCTAGAAGATGTTGCCCAAGTTGCGTTAATTTCCAGTATTTTCGATGAAACTCCTGAGGGTCGCTCAATTATTAATTTGGCAGAAAATTTAGGTGCAAAAATGAATTTTGACCCGAGCACAGCTACAGGGATTGAATTTTCGGCCCGCACCCGCATGAGTGGAATTAATTTGGTTAGTGGTGAGGAAATTCGCAAAGGAGCCGTTGATGCCATCAAAGGCTTTGTCCGTTCTAGGGGAGGACAAATTTCCCCCGATTTAAACATTGCCTATGAACGTGTTTCCCGATTAGGAGGAACCCCTTTAGCCGTCTGTCAAGGGGCAAATATTTATGGCGTAATTTACCTTAAAGATATAATTAAACCGGGCATTAAAGAGCGATTTAATCAATTGCGTCGCATGGGAATTCGCACCATTATGCTCACCGGAGATAATCACATCACTGCTTCAGTGATTGCCCAAGAAGCCGGGGTAGATGATTTCATTGCTGAGGCCACGCCGGAAGATAAAATTGAGGTCATTCGCTCCGAACAAGCCAAGGGAAAATTAGTAGCCATGACAGGGGATGGCACCAACGATGCCCCAGCTTTAGCCCAAGCCAATGTGGGGGTTGCCATGAATTCGGGCACCCAGGCAGCCAAGGAAGCGGCCAATATGGTGGATCTGGACTCTGACCCAACTAAGTTAATTGACATTGTTACCATTGGTAAGCAATTGTTAATCACCCGTGGAGCCCTCACTACCTTTTCCATTGCCAACGATGTTGCCAAATATTTTGCTATCATTCCAGCGATGTTTGCCAGTGTTGGAGTTGGTAGTTTGAATGTTATGGGACTGGCCAGTTCTCAATCAGCAATTCTTTCAGCCTTAATTTATAATGCTTTAATTATTCCCGCTTTGATTCCCCTGGCTTTAAAGGGCATAAAATTTCGACCTTTAACCGCCAACCAATTGCTACAACGAAATATTCTTATTTATGGCTTAGGGGGAGTAATTGCTCCCTTTATTGCCATTAAAATAATTGATTCGATCATAGTATCTACTGGTTTAGTTTAGTTATATCGCTCCTTGATAGGTCTAGGTAGTAAGGTGAAGATAATTGTAGAATTTCTCTTAATCATTATCTTTATAATGGCCATGGACATAAACACTCGTAAACTTTTGCCTAGATTGAATTTGAAAAATATTTCCGTTTATTGCTTTGGAATTTTAATCTTTAATCTATTCGTCTCTCCCCTGGTTCAAGCTTCGGTGGGAGGAGTGTTTTCCCGGGGACAATCCTATGCTTTAGGGTTATTGGGTCTAGTGACTTTCAGTTTGTTTATTTACCTTCTTTTCGTAATTTTTCAACCAGAAAAATTTTAATATGAGCCAAGTACGGGAATTTTCCAAAGCAGTTCGGGCCACCATTTTATTGTGGATAATCACAGCTATTTTCTATCCGCTGCTAGTCTGGGTCATTGGGCAACTAATCTTCCCCTTTCAAGCCAACGGCAGTATGCTGAAAAATGACCAGGGAACCATCGTTGCTTCCGCATTAATCGGCCAACCTTTTAATGGCGATCGCTATTTTTGGAGCCGCCCCAGCATGGTGGATTATAGCACCGGTTCAATGGCGGGCATAACAGGAATTTCGGGGGCCAGTAACTTGGCTCCAGGCAGCTTCCTTTTAAAAGAAAGGATTGATCATAACTTGAAAAAATTACAAGAAGCTGATATTAAACCCACCGCTGATTTAGTCTATAGCTCTGGTTCAGGTTTAGATCCCCATATCAGCTTAGAAGCGGCAAAAAATCAAATCAATCGCATTGTCCAAGCTCGTAAAATTAACCCTAGCCAGGTGGAATTATTAATTACCCAGGCCACTGAAGGTCGCTTTTTAGGGATTTTTGGAGAACCAGGGGTAAATGTTGTTAAGCTAAATTTAGCCCTTGATCAAATTGATAGTTTGGCGCCTCAATGATAGAGCGAAGAGGAAGACATAAAATCTTTATTGGCATGGCCCCTGGAGTTGGCAAAACATACAAAATGCTAGAGGAAGGGAAACGCCTCAAGCAGCAGGGGGTTGATGTTGTTATTGGGTTACTAGAAACCCATGGTCGTCAGGACACGTTGAACCAGTCTTTAGGATTAGAAACGGTTCTCCGCAGAAGTTTCCGCAAAAAAGAAGTAACGCTATGGGAAATGGATACCCAAGCTATTCTTGCCCGATCTCCCCAGTTGGTTTTAATTGATGAGCTAGCCCATACAAACATTCCTGGTTCTCTACACCAAAAACGCTACCAAGATGTGGAAGAAATTTTACATCTTGGCATTGATGTCTATTCCACTGTCAATATTCAACATCTGGAAAGCTTGAATGACTTGGTGGCCAGAATTACAGGGATAGTTGTCAGAGAAAGAATTCCCGATCGCCTTTTGGAAGAGGCAGATGAAGTTATTTTGGTGGATGTCACCGCTGAAACTTTGGAAGAAAGATTACGGGAAGGAAAAATTTATACCCCTGATAAAATAGAACAATCCCTAGCTAACTTTTTTCAACGGCGGAATTTAATCGCATTAAGGGAGTTAGCCCTAAGGGAAGTTGCCAATACTGTGGAAGAAGAAGGGGAGGCAAATTTAGCTAATCAAGCTTGCCCTATTCAAGAACGGGTTTTGGTTTGTATTTCTACCTATTCTAATTCAGTGCGACTATTGAGGCGTGGGGCCAGGTTAGCCCATTACATGAATGCACCTTTATTTGTCCTTTTTGTGGAAGACCCTGACCGTTTTTTAAATAAGGCTGAAACCCTACACATTGAAAACTGTGAACAACTCTGCCAGGAATTTGCTGGGCATTTCCTCAGGGTTACTGGTCAAAAAGTACCCGAGGCGATCGCCAGGGTTGCTGAAGAACATAAGATTACCCAAATTGTCCTGGGAGAAAGCCTGCAATCCCGTTGGAAGCGGCTCATCAAAGGCTCTTTTACCCAAAAGATAATTTCCCTAATTTGGCAAAAACACATTGATTTACATATTATTGCCACGGAAAAATAAGCCCTAGCTATTTTATATTGACTTAATTGAAGGTAAGACACTGACCAGAGCTAAAAGCGTCTTTGGTAAAAACCTTAGTCGTCTCAATCTTATAGTCATTTCAAATAATTTCGAGACTGCTTAAGTCTTTATTGACAAGCTTTTCGATCAATTTGACTACCTCAGTCTTACTAGAAACGACTATACTTCGATTGACTATGACTATGCCTATTTTTGACTCTTCTTTCCATCAGTTTAGTCCCCCATAAACTCGATTTTGGAGCATATGATTTTCTGGAATCTAAACATTGAAGCGGAAGAGCATTACATCCCCCTCCTGTACCACATATTCTTTTCCTTCACTGCGGACTAGGCCCTTTTCCTTAGCCCCCTGCATGCTGCCGGAATTGACTAAATCTTCATAGGCAACGGTTTCCGCCCGAATAAAACCCCGCTCAAAATCGGTGTGAATTACCCCCGCCGCCTGGGGCGCTTTCATGCCGCTGATGATGGTCCAAGCCCGGGTTTCCTGGGGGCCGGTGGTGAGGTAGGTGCGTAACCCCAAAAGTTCATAGGTAGCTCGAATGAGAGATTTCAATCCTCCTTCGGTCACCCCCAAACTAGCCAAAAAGTCCTGCCGCTCCTCTTCAGGTAATTCAATCAGTTCCGATTCCACCTGGGCCGAAATCACCACCACTTTTGCTTCATCCTTAGTGGCGATCGCCTTCACTTGTTCGACCCAATCATTGCCACTTGCTAAGTCTTCCTCGGTGACGTTGGTGGCATAGATGATGGGTTTGAGGGTCAGTAAACCCAGGGACTTAATCAATTCCTGTTCTTCCGCCGTTAGTCCCACCCGTCGGGCTGGAACACCTTCATTGAGGGCACTGACCAATCTTTCCAAAATGGCCACTTCTTCCAACAAATCCTTATTACCCCGGGCCTGCTTACGGCTGCGTTCCAACCTTTTTTCCACTTGGGCCAAGTCCGCCAGCACCAGTTCCAAGTCAATCACTTCCACATCCCGCACCGGATCGACAGAACCTGACACATGGATAATGTCATCATCATCAAAACAGCGCACCACATGGACAATGGCGTCCACTTCCCGGATATTGGCTAGAAATTGGTTGCCCAAGCCTTCCCCCTTACTGGCCCCCGCTACCAAACCGGCAATATCGACAAATTCCATGCGGGTGGGAATTATCTTGGCCGATTGGGAAATCTCTGCCAACCTCTCCAGGCGATCGTCCGGCACAGACACTACCCCCACATTGGGTTCAATGGTGCAGAAGGGAAAGTTAGCGGCTTCGGCCTTTGCATTGGCCACCAGGGCGTTGAAGAGGGTGGATTTTCCCACATTGGGCAGACCAACAATTCCGGCTCTGAGCATAATGTCTAACTATTTTGAGGATGATGGCAGGCAAAACAGTCTCCCATCGTACCAAAATCAGGTGGGCACTACATCACATTGGGTGCTTCCTACGGCTTTAAACCCTTTTAAACTTAGGTGAACTTGATTCAAATTTAGGGAAATTTATAGATAATACCGCCGGACTCACTAGCTTCAAATGTGGCATTAAATTCGATCGCCTTTTGGTCTAAATATTCCTTAGCTTGTTTGCCGTCAATCTCTGCGGCTTTGCATAATTGTAAAACCGTAATGGTATTGTTATTCTCCTCTAGAATTTGAAAGAAAGTTTTTCTGAGTTTTTCCGCTACCTCTAGGGCACTTTTTTGCCTTTGTTTTTTGCCATCATGGACCGCACTCCAAAGCAATCCCCCACCGAGAGCGCTCATTGGTAGGGAAAAAATCATCAGGGCCGCCGCCGCTCCATCGCGGTCTTCCTGGGACTTGGTGGAATCAAAAATTTCTACCACACAGTAAAGCCCTAAGGGAACTCCCAAGGAAAGCAAAAGAAAAGCCACAATTTGTTTGATTAATCTCATGGTTCCGATGGGCTAAAAATTTAATTGGGCAAAAACTTAATAAACTACCCTATTTAGCCATTATTTTGCCATTAACACCACCGAAGAACGGGGTTGAACCCAATATTCCTCTCCCTCGACAGCGGGGGCGATCGCCGGCCGTTGGAAATCCTCCGGAGTTGGTAAATAGGTATCCACCAATCGATGCCAAGTTAAACCATCGTTTAGAGGAGGCAATTCAAAATTTAGCGGTTCCCAATAGGCATTAAAGATCAGATGGAGAATTTCCCTAGCCTGGGGATGGAATAGGGTAACCGCCAAAGTATGGGAAGTGTAGGACCAATCAGGCTGGGCTAGTTTCACTCCATGCCAGACCACGCAGGGTCCCGGTAAATCCTTGGTTGCTTTGAGATACATTTGCCGCAGAGCCGCTTCATCCACTGGAGGTAGGGGTTTATAAACCAGTTCTTCCCCTTCTGGGTTTTCTGCGTCTGAAGTTTCATTGTCGTCAGGTAGGCGGGGTAAGGCGAAATTTAGCACCGGCAACAAACTTTCCTCAAGAAATAGGGATAAGCTTTGGGTCAAAGCAATAATGCCTCGCAAAAAGTGAGTTTCATCGCCGTGGGTTTCTTCTCCACTCCAATCGAACCAACTTAGTTCGTTATCCTGGCAATAGCCATTATTGTTGCCCCTTTGGGTCCTGCCCACGGGATCCCCCATCAGTAACATCGGCGTACCCTGGGAGAAAAAGAGAATGGTCAAAAAGTTTTTAATTTGCCGCAGTCGCAGTTGATTGATTTTTGGATCATCAGTTTCTCCTTCCACACCGCAGTTCCAACTAAAGTTATCATTGGCGCCATCTCGGTTATTTTCCCCATTGGCTTCATTGTGTTTTTCATCGTAGGAAACTAAATCCAGTAGGGTGAAGCCATCATGGCAGGTGACAAAGTTAATACTGCGGTTAATGTCCGTATCTTGACGGTAGTAAATATCTGGGCTACCCAGTAAGCGGCTAGCCAACGCTGGCACTGCGCCATTATCCCCTTTGACAAAGCGACGCACATCGTCCCGAAAAGGGCCGTTCCATTCCGCAAACCAGTCCGCCAACTCCACAAATTTACCAACGCTGTACAGTCCCGCTGCGTCCCACGCTTCGGCGATCAATTTAGTACCGGCTAAAATTGGGTCAGATTCGATCGCCCAAATGATGTTAGCGGTGGCAATTTCACTGCCATGGAGGGGCACCCCTTTAGTATCCCGCACCAGTACGGAAGCTAGGTCAAAGCGAAAACCATCCACGTGCATTTCCGATACCCAGTAACGGAGAGAATCAAGAATTAAGCCTCCCACCACAGGGTGATTGGCCTTGACACTGTTGCCGCAACCGCTGTAGTTGCTATAGGAACTTTTGTCTTCATCCAGAATGTAATAGGTTTTGTTGTCAATGCCCCGGAAGGAAAGGGTGGGCCCTTTTTCGTTTCCCTCCGCCGTATGGTTGAATACCACATCTAAAATTACTTCTATGCCCGCTTTGTGGAGGGCCTTGACCATATCCCGAAATTCGTCCACCACTTCCAGGGGATCATCAGCGGCACTGTAACCCTGGTGGGGGGCAAAAAAGCCAATGGTGCTATAGCCCCAATAGTTAGTCAGCCCCGGTTGGGCATCTTCTGGGTCGAAATAATGGACTGGCAAAAGTTCCACCGCAGTAATGCCCAGTTCCTTAAGATAGGGGATTTTTTCAATTAGTCCCGCATAGGTGCCCCGTTTTTTTTCGCTGAGGCCAGAATTGGGGTTACGGGTGAATCCCCCCACGTGCAACTCATAGATAATGCTGGCGGCGTAGGGAGTGCGGGGAGCTTTGTCATCTTCCCAATCGTACACGCTGGTGTCTGCCACTACACTGCGTAGGGCTTGGGCACAATTGTCCCCGGGTAGCATGGCTGCCTTCCGGTCGTAAATATCCTTACCGGCGATCGCCTTGGCATAGGGGTCGAGCAAAACTTTGTCCGGGTCAAACCGATGGCCCTTTTCCGGTTCCTGGGGGCCATCAACACGGTAAGCATAAACCTGGCCAGCCTTTAAACCTTCAACAAAAATATGCCAGTAGTAGAAAGTACGATTCCGGTCTGGATCAAGCTCAATTGTCCTAGCCGGTGCGGGATCATTAGGGCGATCAAATAACAACAATGTCACCCTTTCTGCATGCTTAGAAAACAAGCAAAAATTAACCCCATCCCCATAGACCGTTGCCCCCAAAGGAAACGTTTGGCCAAGGCGAACATCGGTAGGCAGGTTGGAAACGGGCATCAACTGTGGCACGGGCACTCTCTAAAAACTGGTCAGACTCTTCCCCTTAAAGCTAGCAAACCTTTGGGAAAGGGAAACAATTCCCATTAATCCGGAGTGAGGTTTTCTTTCCACTGACGAACAAAAATCGGTTTAAAAGGAGAGTTGCTGAGGTCAATCTAATCGCCTAATCTCTGTGGGTAGAATGGATTACGAGTTTGACCGTGTTTTTAATTAAAGCAAATTTTCAAGGTGAAACACCATGCATCTGCGTCAATATCACCAGTCAGATTTAGAAGCTGTTATCGAGGTTTTTAGTAATGCTGTTCATCAATTGGGGATCCAGCACTATAGCAGAAACGCACTTTTAGCCTGGGCTCCCTATAATCCAGACCGAGAAAAATGGCGCGATCGCCTGGCATCCATTCTGGTTTTAATAGTTGAAGATGGGGGGGCAATTGCGGGTTTTATCGGTTATGACCGCACCGGATTAATTGATTTACTCTTTGTACATTCAGCCTTTGCTCGCCGGGGCATTGCGACTATGCTGATGGAAACCGTGGAGCAATTGGCGGCCATTGATGGATTGGACTATATTCATACCAAAGCAAGTCTGGTGGCTCGGCCATTTTTTGAGTCTAGAGGTTTCGTTATAGCAGGAGAGGAAATTGTTAGCGTGGGGGGAGAAAATCTATGCAGGTTTGATATGATAAAAGCCATAGATTCTGATCAAAAGGCTATTTTATCCCTGCCAAATTCTATTCTTAATCGAATATTATCTTGCTAATAAAACGGGAATTTAAATTCAAGTGAATAAAGTTTTGGCAAATACTTTTGGCAATTTTCAATCCGTCCCTTGGTGGAAACAAATTTTCACGGCGATCGCCATTTGTGGCACCGTCTACATTTCCCAATTATTTGTTACCTATTCTGGCACTGCTTCCTCGCCCATTTGGGTTCCCACAGGCGTTTCTGTTGGTCTTTTATATGTTTGGGGTTATCCCGTCTGGCTAGGTATGTTTGTGGGGCTATTGTTCGGAGAAGCTATGGTCCTCAATGGCCTGGAAAGCCTGCCGAATTTTATCCTAACCATTGCCATCACCTGTGTAGTAAGCTTAGTCAATCTTTTTTCGAGCTATCTTAGCCATCGCTTAACAGAGGGAGATTACTTTTTTGCCAAAACCAAAAATATTATTAAATTCATTATTTTTGTTTGTTTTGCTAGTCGTATTTCCGCCGCCATTATTTGTCCATTCCTGTTGTACTTATTTGCTAAAATTCCCCTAAGTTTATATTCGGAAATTGCCTACACTTGGTTGCTTAGTGATGCTTTTGCTCTGTTAATTTTTGCACCTTTTATTATCGCCTGCAATCAAAATATTGAAGAATTTACCCAACGCATTAGGGCAAGGTGGTTAGAGGGTTTTACTATTTTATTTTGTGTTTTAATCATTGTTCAAATCATTGCTAATGATTATCCCATTGAATATTTACTAATCCCTTTTTTAGTATGGTCTGCCTTCCGTTTCACTGAAGTTGGTTCTTCTTTATTGACAATTATAATCTCCATTCTATTGGTTTTTATCCTTGCCATTGATCAAGATGAGATTTCGATTAAAAATCAGCTTTTACTATTGCAGTCAATCCTAGCTTGTATTAGTATGACTACCCTGATCTTAAATGCAGTTCTAAGTGAAAACGAAAAGGCAAAAAACCAATTATCTGAGGCCAATCAAGCCCTGATAGAGCAAAATAAGAAACTGCAGGAACTATATCAACAAAAAGAAATTGAGCGGGCGCAAAGGGAGAAAATTTTAATTGAATACAATCAATCTTTAGAAAAGCAAGTTGCTTTGGTTGAGGCAAAAGAAATAGCAGAAAGTGAAGCCAAAGCAAAAAGTACTTTCATTGCTAACATGAGCCATGAGCTCCGTTCTCCCCTAAACGCTATTATTGGTTTTTCCCAGCTTATGCTACGCACGAAAAATTTGCCGATGGAGCAGTATGAAAATGCCAGCATTATTCAACGAAGTGGAGAATATTTATTGAACTTGATTAATAATATTCTTGATTTCTCTAAAATTGAAGCGGGTAAAACCAGTTTAAATTGTCATCATTTTGACATCCATCTATTATTGGATGATCTGGAGGATATGCTTCATTTAAAAGCTGACAGTGAAGGAATAGAATTAATTTTTAATCGAGATGATAATTTACCTCGATATATTTATAGTGACGAAATTAAGTTAAGACAAATTTTACTGAATTTATTAAGTAATGCTATTAAATTCACACCCCAAGGTCAAGTAAACTTAACAGCCAACTTTAGAAAGGTTAATCAAGATGGCGAAATTAGTCAAGAGAATCAAAAGGGAGAGGAAAGTTCCGAAGATAAATATTGGCTAGACTTTACGGTACAAGATACAGGTAAAGGGATTGACGAAGCAGAGTTAAATAATTTATTTGAAGCTTTTTCCCAAACGGAATCCGGTCGTAATGCCCAAGAAGGAACAGGTTTAGGTTTAGCTATTACCCGACAATTCATTGATTTAATGGGGGGAGAAATTTTTGTTAGTAGTGTAGTTGACCAGGGCACTACTTTTGATTTTTCCGTGTTGGTTGAGCCGGGAGAAATGACCTTGAGCCGGGAACCAAATTCGGTCAAAAAGGTTTTGGCCCTGACCTCCGGTCAGCCTATTTACAAAATCTTGGTGGTGGACGATAAAAGTGTCAACCGGCAACTATTGATTAAACTCCTGGCTCCGTTTGGGTTTGAACTGGCCGAAGCCGCCAATGGACAAGAAGCGATCGCCCTGTGGGAAACCTGGGAACCCCATTTGATTTTCATGGACATGAGAATGCCCGTGATGGATGGATACGAAGCCACTAAGTATATCAAGGGAAGGGTTAAGGGCAATGCAACGGCGATTGTGGCCCTAACAGCTAGTGTATTGGAGGAAGAAAAGGCGATCGTGCTTTCGGCCGGGTGCGATGATTTTCTCCGTAAACCGTTTCGGGAGAATACTATCTTTGATGCCTTGACCAAACATTTAGGAGTAACATATGTTTATGATTCAGCCGTAGGACGAGATAATGAGCAAGGGACAACAGATCTTATGGCTGAGCAGTTTCTGATTATGCCCCACCAGTGGCTAGAGCAGCTATACGATTATATTTTGGAGGCTGACACTGAACGGGTGATGAAACTAGTGGCAAAAATTCCTCCATCAGCGCCGGAACTAGAGCAAAATCTGACTAAGTTAGTGCGTAGATTTGAGTTTGAAAAAATCCTCGACTTGATTGAGCCACTATTAAAGTAATTGAAGTAATTTTTATGGATAGAACAAACGAAAAAAAAGGCAACATTCTTTTGGTTGATGATCTACCAAACAACCTACAGTTATTGAGTGATTTATTAATAAATTTGGGGTACACAGTACGGAGTGTTACCAGCGGAAAAATGGCCCTTAAAACTCTCCAGGCTAAGCGTCCAGATCTCATTTTGTTGGATATTAAAATGCCTGAGATGGACGGCTATCAGGTCTGCGAAATGATTAAGCAAGATGAGGATTTGCAAGATATTCCCATTATTTTTATCAGTGCCCTAGATGATACTTTTGACAAAGTTAAAGCGTTTGAGTGTGGTGGAGTTGACTACATTACCAAACCTTTTCAAATTGAGGAAGTGATAGCTCGCATTGAGGGTCAGCTTACTATTCAAAGACAAAGGGTAGCCCTCAAAAGGGAGGTGAGAAAACGAAGGGAAGCAGAGGAGGTACTTTATCAGTCTAGGGCTTTACTTTCTAGTGTGTTGAATTCAGCCTTGGATGGCATTGCGGCTATGCAAGCGGTGCGGGATCCCCAAACGGGCGATATTGAAGATTTTCGCTGTTTAGTGATCAATCCCATTCTTTCCAAGGCTTTTAATCGTAATCGGGAAGATTTAATTGGTAGAGTCTTACTAAAACGTTTTTTACACCGTTTAGATCCCCAACTTTTTGAGCAGTTTGTTAACTTGGTGGAAACGGGAACTTTTTTGACCCAGGATATTTATTTCCCCATGGCTAATTCGGATTGGTATCATTTTGTGGCGGTCAAATTAGGGGATGGTTTTGCGATCACAGTGCGGGATATTACTGACCGCAAAAGGATGGAATTGGAATTACAGGCGGCTAATCAACAATTGCAGTTATTGGCCAATATTGATGGCTTGACCCACATCGCCAATCGCCGTCGTTTTGATGAATATTTAGCCCAGGAATGGCAACGTCATTATCGAGAACAAAAACCGCTAACCCTACTTTTAGTAGATATTGATTATTTTAAAGCGTACAATGATTTTTATGGCCACCAACAGGGAGATGATTGTTTACAAAAAGTGGCCCAAACTTTAGTTAGCATTGCCCAACGGGTAACGGATTTAGTAGCGCGTTACGGAGGCGAAGAGTTTGTTGTTATTTTGCCTAATACGAACCAGGAAGACGCCATGGCCATAGCGCAAAAAATGCTTCAGGCGATCGCCGGCCTAGAAATTCCCCACCAGGGTTCGACGATTAGTGAATATATCACCATTAGCATTGGCATTAGCACCTTGGTGCCTACCGCTGGGGATACTGTGGAAAGGATTATTAGCGAAGCGGATCAAGCTTTGTATCGAGCTAAATCCCAGGGACGGAACCAGGCGATCGCCTAATGGCATCATCCTTTTGGTCGAGATTTAAACAATATCTAGCCAAGCCAGGCTGAGGGCTAATCTTTAACCGTCCATCAAGCAGTAGTCGTTAATTTTTCCTCTGTCTGTTTAGATCTGTTTCTTCAGACTTTTTGACCCAAGTCAAGGAAAAGAACCCCAGTGGTTTTCTCCGTTAGCCAGTTTTTATATCTAAAAAAGGTAGCTTCCCCGGCAATTGGTGCCTCAAAATCCGATGGTTGTTGGTAACGATGGGGAGGATATTGTTCTCGAATGGCGATGATGTTTTGGTAGGGTTGATACCAGCGTTTGATTACCATTAATAAATTGGTTAATTGTGCGAAGGGGAGCTGATACTTGTAATCCAAAGTCAACACTTGGGTTATCCGCATAAATGTGTCTGGATTACTCCGATAGCCAGGCAAACTGATGATTTTTCCCAAACTCTCAAAAGCACTATAGTTGGCCATAATTAGGGGTCTGAGAGATTGGTAATCCCTAATATCCCTTTTACTCAGCTGTTGCACCAATTCAGAAATCTGCCGGAGCAGGGAATAATCGGCTAAGTTATAGGACTTAAATAGTGAAAGTAACTTGAGGGCAAGGGGGCGTTCTGCTAGTTTTTGTAACTGTTTTGTATAGTTTTTTAGGGCCAGTTGTCCTTCTTCTGTCTTAATCTGTACCAGGGTTTCCTTTAACTGCTTGTCTAGGGTATCCTGAAAATGCTCAGTGGTAGTAAAATCATTCAATAATTCTTCGACAAATTGGTAAAATTGTTGTTGCTTAGCGCCACGAAAACGACTTTCAGTTTGATCAATTATCACAAAACTGTCTTTGGCATTAATGGCTGCTTGTAGTAGCTGGATACTCTCGTTAATATCTGAGTATTCTTCGATGCCATTGTCAAGTAAATAACGTAGTTTGACGAGAATGCAAAACTCTTCATTGCAGAGAAATTCCTCCTTGTGGAGAATATCCATACTTTTGCCAAATACGGCAATGTCTGTGGAAGCTTGGCGGTGAGCAAAAAGCGCCTCTTCCGGCACCATTTCCTTCGTTCGTAGAAATCTACTAATTATCTTTTGAAACCAACGACCAAAGCCATTATCGGTGCTAAATACTCCCCTTTGCCACCAAGGTTTACTGATTTTGGCCGAATGGGATGCTTTGCCCGATGGAATCATTTAACTGCCCGTAATTTTACAACATTGGTCTCTGGATAAATTATAAATTAGCTTAACCCCAATCAAAAAAATGACTGCTTTCAAGTCAATTGCTAGTGCTTGGGCCGAGTTACAAAATCTTGGTGTATAGTCATCCTGCTCTATTTTTACGCTCTGTCTAGCGGATCAAAGTTACGTTGTCAGGGTATTTCCAAGCCCCGCTATGCTTGAAAATGTTGAAATCCTTGCTCCAGGGATAGCTTTTCCCGCGCTCCATTGTCGAAAATTAATGAGACTGCAGTTCCATCAACAATTCTGCCGATGATTCGAGGGAAACGGGCCGGCGTTAGGTTTAAAGGCGCGATCGCCGCTAGCCATCGTTGGGCCAGAAGGGGGGAAAGGGTCAAAATCAACTCAAAATCTTCTCCACCATAAAGAGTCCAAGCCGTAGCGGTTTCGGGCCCCACCCAATGGGCCAATCCCTGGGCAATGGGTAGTTTTTCCGCCCATAACTCGGCTCCCACTTGACTAGATCGGCAAATTTGTAACACGGCATCGGCTAGGCCGTCACTGCTGTCCATGGCGCCAATGGTAGTTTCCAAACAAGCGAGGGAGGGTACTAAATCCAATCGGGGTTGGGGCCGTTGATGGGCCGTTTGCCAAATCAATTTTTGTTCCGCCGGTAAATTCTCAGTCTTTTGCGGATGAAGTAAACATTCCAAGCCAGCCCGGGCCGCTCCATGGTCTCCGGTGGCAATGATCCAGTTCCCCACCTGAGCTTGGCGACGGTACATGGCCTTGTCCAGAGGCACTTGACCTAAAACGGTGATGCTGATGGTTTTAATCGGCGATCGAGACACATCTCCCCCGAGAATTGGAGTTCGCCAAGGCTTCAAACAGGCAATTAAACCCTCATAAACCCCAAGAATCCAAGGCAAAGTGGTGCAGGCAGGCAATGCCAAAGCCACAGTGATTCCCGTCGGTGTGGCCCCCATAGCGGCTAGATCCGATAAATTGGCCGCCGCTCCCCGCCAACCCACATCAAAGGCAGAGGTGGTTTGTTCACTGAAATGGACATTTTCCACCAACATATCAGTGCTGATTACCAGGGAGTCCGAGCTGGGCAAATCGAACACAGCGGCATCGTCCCCAGTTATCTCCGCCGGGGAAAATTTCTGCAGTTGGGCTAATAGGCCCTGTTCCCCCAACTCCCCAATGGTTGTGTTGGGATAGTGGGCTGAGAATGACTTGGATAGAAATGGGTCGGCCAAGGGTTGGGAGTGCAAAGCAAAATTTGGCAGAAACGCCTTGCAAACATTAAAACAGAGACAGCATTGTATTGATCGTTAATATCTTTTAAAAACCATTGAGAAACCATGACCCTTTGCCCCGGTTTACCCAGCGGTAGTTTGCGTCGTGTCCACCACATTGCTTTAAATGTGCAGGATATGGAAAAATCTTGCCACTTTTACGGCCATATTTTGGGGCTAAAACCATTGGTGGGGGACGAGGTACCCAGCACCCTGAGAAGTTTGGTGGAAGAGGGTAAAGTAAGCAACTTTGTGACCCCCGATGGCACTGTCCTTGACCTCTTTGCCACACCGGATTTATCTCCCCCAGCGGCGGATCCCCGACAATCCTTCACCCGCACCGACCACCTCGCTTTTGACATTGCCCCGGAGCAATTTGACCAGGCGATCGCCGTTTTGGCAGCCCATGGTGTAATCATTGCAGGGGGGCCAGTGACTCGACCGACGGGCAGGGGCATTTATTTCTATGACCCGGATGGGTTTCAGGTGGAAATTCGCTGTGATCCGGAGATTGTGTAAGCAGATCTTGATAGTAAAGCTCCTAGGGAGGGGGAAAGCATTTCTTGGCCGGCTCGATGTGCTAAATCTGGAAAGAGATTTTCCTCCCTAGGCTTACATGTTAGACAAACGCTGTAGCGGTATTTTGCTCCACCCCACTTCCTTACCCAGTCGCTATGGCATTGGGGATTTGGGGGAAGGTGCTTTTCAGTTCATAGATTTTTTGGCGGACGCGGACCAGAGTGTATGGCAAATACTACCCCTAGGGCCCACGGGGTTTGGTAATTCCCCTTACCTTTGTTACTCTGCCCTGGCCATTAATCCTTGGCTCATCAGTCTAGACCGTCTAGTGGAGGAGGGATGTTTGCCGCCGAGCCTACTGGATCAAGCCCCGGAATTCACTAACCCCAGGGTGGATTATGACCAGGCGATCGCCTACAAATCGCAAGTTTTAAAACAGGCCTTTGCCCAATTCAGCACCAATGCAGGGCCGGAAATTGAGCAGGAATTCAGAGAGTTTTGCCGCGCCCAAAGCCATTGGTTAGCAGATTACGCCCTCTTCATGGCCATCAAAGAAGCCCACAATGGAGCCGGTTGGCACCAATGGGACAAAGACATCGCCTGGCGCGAACCGGAAGCCCTCAAAGTTTGGGGCGATCGCCTGAAAACGGAAGTTTTATACCATCAATTTTTACAATTTCTTGGTTTTCGCCAATGGCGGGAAGTTAAGGCCTACGCTAACCAGCGCCACATTGCCATTTTTGGCGATCTGCCCATTTACGTGGCCCACGACAGCGCGGACGTTTGGGCCCATCCGGAAAACTTTTGCCTCGACCCCGAAACCGGGGAAGCAGCCATGATGGCCGGGGTACCACCAGACTATTTCAGTGTCACTGGACAACTGTGGGGCAATCCCGTGTATGACTGGGAAACCCTTAAGGCTACGGGCTTTGCCTGGTGGATCAAACGCTTCCAGGCCAACTTGCAATATCTAGACATTGTCCGCATCGATCATTTCCGGGGCTTTGAATCCTATTGGGGGGTGCCCCAGGGGGAAAAAACCGCTGAAAATGGGGAATGGTATCCAGCCCCTGGCAAGGAATTTTTCCAAGCTTTGGCCAAAGCCCTGGGCAATGATTTACCCATTGTGGCGGAGGATTTGGGGGTAATTACGCCGGAGGTGGAAGCATTGCGGGACGAGTTTAACTTTCCGGGCATGAAAGTGTTGCACTTTGCCTTTGATTCCGACCGGGGTAATCCCTTTTTGCCCTTTAACTACAGCAATTGTAATGCGGTGGTTTATACCGGCACCCACGACAATGACACCACAGTGGGCTGGTTCCAGGAACGGTCAGAGGAGGACCAGCAAAAGGTGATCAATTACCTCGGCTGTGTCTGCAACGAAGGCATTCATTGGAGCTTAATCCGCCTAGCCTCTAGTTCTGTGGCGAACCTAGCCATTTTTCCCCTCCAGGATATCCTCGGTTTGGGGGGCGACTGTCGCATGAATTTACCGGGTACCGCCATGGGTAACTGGGGTTGGCGTTACCATCCCGACCAACTCAACGACTGGCTATCGGGGCATTTGAGTTTCATTACGGAACTGTACGGACGACGCATCTACCACGGCGATTAAGGTCAAGGGTAATATGCCCAACAATTCCTAAACTGTCCCTAAATTAATCCCGGCTGAAACAAGGCCCCGGCTTTGCTCGTCTGGGATGGGGAAGTTTACCCCCGGGGTTATGCTCAACTACATTTGGTTTGCAATTATTCTGCTGTCGGTGGTAGCCGGGACAGTAACGGGCAAAATTGAGGCGGTGACGGAGGCGGCCATTGAAAGTGCAGGAACGGCGGTGGAACTGTCCATTGGCTTGATTGGCATTATGGCCCTGTGGTTAGGCATGATGAAAATCGCTGAAGCTGCCGGTTTGGTGGAACTGATCGCAAAATTGGTTAAGCCCATTACCATCAAGCTTTTTCCCGATGTGCCCCCGGAGCACCCGGCGATCGGCTCCATTGTGTTAAATATGTCCGCCAATATTCTGGGTCTAGGTAATGCGGCCACGCCCTTGGGTCTAAAAGCGATGCAGGAATTGGAGGAAATTAACCCTAATAAAGGCACAGCCACCGATGCCATGTGTATGTTTTTGGCCATTAATACTTCCAGTGTGCAGTTAATTTTGCCCGCTACGGTGGTGGGTTTAATGGGGACAGCAGCCAATGACATTTTTTTCTCAACAATTTTGGCCACTACTTGTTCCACTGCAACAGCCATTGTTGCCGCTAAACTTTTGGCTCGCTTGAAAATATTTGCCCTCCCCCCCCTTTCAGATCAAGAAGGTCATACATAGAAAATCGAGGCAGGAGTTAATTCTTTTGGCTGGCTTTCATCAAAAGAATGGGTCTGAAACCCCGCCTTTCAAGGCGGCTTTGTGTTGGGATTTTAGCATGGTAGGCATTATCACATTACATAAGCTAGAATGTGGTGCATGGAAAAAGCTTACCGCTACAGATTTTATCCAACACCGGAACAGGAAAATCTCTTGCGCCGCACGTTGGGCTGTGTGCGGTTGGTATACAACAAGGCTCTCCATGAGCGGACCCAAGGGTGGTACAACCGCCAAGAGAGAATTGGGTATGTTCAAACTTCTTCGATGTTGACAGCATGGAAGAAAGAGGAAGAACTCGATTTCTTAAATGAGGTGAGTTGTGTTCCCCTGCAACAGGGGTTACGGCATCTTCAAAAGGCTTTCACTAACTTCTTTGATGGCCGGGCAAAATATCCCAACTTCAAAAAGAAACACCAAGGAGGTAGTGCGGAATTTACCAAGTCGGCGTTCAAGTACCGGGATGGGCAAATCTATCTTGCCAAGTGCCTTGAACCATTGGACATTCATTGGTCAAGACAACTACCCAAAGGATGTAAACCATCTTCAGTGACGGTGCGATTACACCCATCAGGACGTTGGCACATCTCTGTTCGTTTTGATGACCCAACCATCAAACCCTTACCGGTCACAAACAAAGCTGTAGGGATTGATTTGGGAGTAACAAGCTTGATTGCTACCAGTAATGGTGACAAGGTTACCAATCCAAAACAATTTAAGAAGCATCACCGTCGTTTACGGTTGGCTCAAAAACGCCTTGCCCGGAAAGAAAAGGGGTCTAAGAATAGGGAAAAGGCACGACGTAAAGTTGCCAAGATTTATCTTAAGATTAATGACTCCCGTCAAGACTTTCTCCATAAATTGACCACTCAACTGGTGCGTGAAAACCAAACCATCGCCGTTGAGACTTTAGCGGTCAAGAATATGGTCAAAAACCCAAAGTTAGCCCTCTCCATTAGTGATAGTGGCTGGGGGGAGTTTGTGCGTCAATTGGATTACAAGTGTCGTTGGTATGGTAGGAATTTGGTCAAGATTGACCGCTGGTTTCCTTCCTCCAAACGCTGTAGTTCCTGTGGGCATATTGTTGAGAAAATGCCACTCAATGTAAGACATTGGCAATGTCCTGAATGTGGAACTCACCACGACCGGGATACCAATGCTAGTAAAAACATTTTGGCCGCTGGGCTAGCGGTGTCAGTCTGTGGAGCGACCGCAAGACCTGAGCAGAGTAAGTCTGTGAGGGCAGGTGCTATGAAGCAGAAACCTAGACCGTGAGGTCTGGGAATTCCTTTCGTTCACGGAAGGGAGGATGTCAACCCAGCGCCAAATCACAGATTAATACGTGGGGTTTCCCGCTCAGTCAGGCTAAAAATCTCAGACGGTTTTGAGATAATCTAACAAATCCGCCATTTCTTGAGGGTTCGGCTGGAACTGGGGCATGGGGGGCGTTTGACCACTCACCACCTGTCGGACAATGTGTCCCTGGGATTTACGTTGGGCTACTCCCCGCAGACTAGGGCCAATGTAGCCGTCACCTTGAACACCATGGCAGACTGCACAATTGGCTTGGAAAATAGCCCGACCTCTTTCCGCATTTCCTTCAAGGCCCAGCACCTGACTCACGTAGGGGTCAAAGTTTATGAAACTAAACAAAGCCACCACTAGCACCATCAGGGATACAAGGCCAGCCATAATCCACATCCCGGTGGGGGAGGCATTTACCTTGGTAAAGGTCACATTTTTGTCAATTACAGGGGCCATGGGTTGGGGAAGATTGGTCAAGATGGCTAGGGCCATCACTCAGAAACTTAATATATTGTATTGATCCTGGGCCCTCCTGTCTTTGCCTGACCCCAGACTAATTCTGGTTAGACAAGAAAAACTCCCCCAGCATTGGTCCCAGGATTTATCCAGAGTGAGGGGGAGGGTTAATAAAAGTCAGTGTAGGCTTGCCCCAGTCGGTTGAACTGAAAATTTGAGTTGACCGGCCAGGACAAACCAGTTTATAGGGGGGCAACTTGCACTTCCACTGTGGCGATAACTTCGGGGTGCAATTTGATTTGAGCTTGGTAAAAACCAGTTTTGTGGATGTCCGGCAGACTGATGCCCCGGCGGTCTAAGCTTTGGTTAGTAGCGGCTTCCACTGCATCGGCTACTTCCTGGGTGGTAACGGTACCAAAAATAGCTTCCGCTTCCCCTACTTGTTTTTTGATCACAAAGCGACCAATGGTTTCCAGGGCTACTTTGCGGGCTTCGGCGGCATCTTTTTCTGCTTTGAGCCGTTCCAATTCCTTCAGTCGTCGTTGTTCCACCTGGCGCAAAATACCTGGGGTAGCCACCACCCCTAAACCTTTGGGGATGAGATAGTTGCGGGCATAACCGGGGGCCACTTCTACTAAATCGCCACTGAAGCCCAGTTTGTTGATAGTTTCGTTTAAAACGACCTTGACTCGCTTTGCCATAACTGTAATTTTTCCAATATGAAGTTTGTTCAGCTTGTGGAGCAATTCACAAACCTCCATCTTAACCTTTAGGGGCAATCCCAGAAAAGTCGGCGATCGCCAATGATAAGTTATTAAACCCTTGATAGTTAGAAACGGGCAGAAAGGCAAAGTCACTCTGTTACCATGGGGGACGGCCCTCCGCAACCAGATGCCAATGTCTAGTCTGATTTCTCTTTTTCGTCAATATTACCCCCAGGGCAGTTTATGTTGTGACCTGCTTGAAATTGACCGGGGACTATACATCGTCCAAGCTAGCATTACCCTAGACGGAGTTGTGGTGGCCACCGCATTAGCGGCCCAGTCTCCCCTGGAAGCCGCTGAGGATTTAGCAAAAGAAAGGGCGATCGCCAGCCTGGATTTAACCCATACGTCATCAACAGTCCCCCAGTCCACTCAAACAGCAATTGTTGGGGATATTGAAGCGAAGCCATCAACCCCACCTTCCCCCCCGAAAAAAGAGAGCAAATCTCCGAAGCAGAACCATAAAGCCGTTACTCCGACACCGGTAACCCCAGTCCCCACTCCCGTTGTTGAAAAGTCAGCAGAAGCTGAGGCGATCGCCGCCCCTGAGCCAACTTTAACCCCTGCTCCCATTTCCTTTCCCCCTAGTCCAGATCCAGTAATCCCCCTAGAGGAAACTGGCCCACCTCTAGAAGAAAAGACTTTTAACTCGCCGACGGATCTTTCCCCTCTGGAAAGTGAACCCGCAATCGAATTTGCGCCCCAAGCAACGTCTGAGAGCGCCGAATTACCGTTGTCCTTTACCACCGAGGCTGAGCCGAAATTTACCGAGCCGGCCATGGCCAGCGTTGGGGCCACCGACCTACCCGAAGGCCCCATGGATTTTTCGGAAATTATCGCCCGCAGTAATCTAGAGCTAAAACGATTGGGCTGGACCAGCGACCAGGGACGCAATTATCTTCTGCAAACCTACGGTAAACGCTCCCGCCAATTGTTATCCGACGAACAGTTAATCGAGTTCCTTGCTTACCTGGAACAACAACCCGACCCGAATTAGTAGTACTAATCTTGTCTTTGCCCCAGGGTCAATGAAAACTGCGACTCTCCAACCATCCCAAAGAACGGTTTTTTAGAGCTGTTTTTTCGATAAAACCCGGGGACAATCAGGACTAACTTGCCAGAACTTTTTCCGTTTGTGGGGCGATCGCCGTTGGAGTAAGAACCGTTTCCTCTGTCTTTTCCCGTTGTTGACGGCTGAGATAATCCCGCAACTGTTCCCCAATTTCCTGACGAACAATTTCCCGATATTGGAGGAAATGTTCATTATGGGCGCAAAGGGTAATGTAGTGCTCAAACACAGCGGGATTATGGCGGAGAATGCCAAAGGCGTGGTGCCAAAAACGCCATCGGGTATCCCGTTTAACGCCCTGCCGCCAAATAACGATCGCCAAAGCCTTTAAATCGACTAAATCAGGGAGCTTGAAAGCAGTCTTACATTTAGGCGCCCCCAGTTTGAGGAAACAACGGTAATTGCGGTCTAGGTAACCGTGGGGATCGTATAGCTGCCAAAAAGCTTCCACATACTCATTGGCAATGTCCTCCAAGGGCCGGGTGGGAATAAAATTCATCAACGTGGTTTGGTTGATATTGCCTTTACTTTCATCCAGCAGACGATTTTCCCGTTTGAGTCGATGCCATAGGGCTGTGTTGGGTAGAGCTTGGAGCATGGCAAAGGTAGTCGTGGGGATGGCCGTCCGTTCCGCAAAAGTAACAATGCGATCACCAGCCCCCTGCTTTTCTCCATCAAAGCCGATGATAAAGCCCGCCATGGGTCGGAGTCCCGCTTTGATGATTTTATCAACGGAATCAACCAGAGAATTGCGGGTATTTTGGAATTTTTTAGTGAATTCTAGGCTCTCTTCATCGGGGGTTTCAATGCCCAAAAAGACCGCATCAAAATAGCACTCCACCATCAAGTCCATTAATTCCTGATCGTCCGCTAAATCTATGGAAGCTTCAGTGTTGAATCTAAAGGGATATTGGTGCTCTTCCTGCCAAATTTTCAGTTCCCTGAGCAGCAATTTGACATTACGCTTATTGCCGATGAAGTTGTCATCCACCATAAACACCGATCGCCGCCACCCCAACTCATAAAGGTAGTCCAACTCCCGCAGTAATTGGGCCGGATCCTTGGTACGGGGCTTACGGCCGTAGAGGACAATGATGTCGCAAAATTCACACTGGAAAGGACAACCCCGGGAAAATTGCACTGACATGGAGTCATAAGCATCCAATTCCAACAGGTCGTAGCGGGGAATGGGGGTAGTGGTAACATCAGGTTTTTCCTCAGCCCGGATAATGCCTCCGGTTTCCCCCCTAGCCAACGCTTCCACAAACAGGGGCAAGGTAATTTCCCCCTCATCCAAAATTAAAAAGTCTGCCCCGGCATTTTGCACTTCGTCGGGCACCGATGTGGCAAAGGGACCCCCCACCGCCACTAATTTACCGTGGGCCTTAGCCTGCTTAATGTTCTCCACCATGTCATCCCGTTGGACAATCATGCCGGAAATGATTACTACTTCGGCCCAATCCCACTCCGCTTCAGTCACATTGCGGACATTGCGGTCCACCAGCTTAAACTCCCATTGCTGGGGTAGAATGCCTGCCACCGTGATTAACCCCAGGGGCGGCAGGAGAACTTTGCGGCCCACCAGTTCCAGAATTTTCTCGTAGGACCAGAAAGTAGGGGGGAATAACGGATAGATTAATAGGGCGCGCATGGCTTCTATGGCTTCTCGCTAAGGGAAGATTTATGTTAAAAAAAATCTAGAAATTGATTAGGTATGGGGTTAACTTTAGCTAAAGCTAGCACACCCTCGCCAGGAAGTACCCGAAAGCTAGGCCATCGACATAGATAAATCCTATGGTTAACCATGGTTGTTCCCCCGGCGGTTCCCTCCTCCCCCTGGCTATTTTGGGGGCACTATCCTTGGTTTTTTCCCTGCCCTTGGTAGCCCAGGATACGATTGACAGTGACCGTTCCCTTCCCCTGATGAACGACCATCCCTTGGAAGAACGGTTGATTGATGGCATGGATGAGGGCATAAAAAAGAATTACCGGGGGGCGATCACCATTTTTACGGAATTAATTCTGCTGGATCCCAGCTATGCGGACGCGTATTTCAACCGGGGCATTGCCAGGGCCAGAATAGCAGACTACCAAGGGGCGATCGCCGACCATAGCCAGGCCATTGTTTTGAATCCCCAATTTGCCGATGCTTACAAAGCCAGGGGCAAAATTTATTGGCAGTTAGGCGATCAAGAACAGGCCATTGCTGATTTGGAAACGGCCCTTACCCTCTTTTCTGCCCAGGAAAATATGGTTAGCCAGCAACAGACCCAAGAACAATTACAAACATGGCGGGGTAATCCCTAAGCCAAATTAGACTCAACCCAGAGGGATTGAACATATTTGATTAAGTAACCATATTTTTGTGTTGTTATTATTGCCGACGAACCATGAACTTGAATTAAACAAAGTTAAGTTTTATGGCATTTTCTTTCCCTTCCAAATCCCCTTGCTAAGATCACGAGAAAGCTAGGTTTCTGGCCCCACAATGGCTTTTATGGCGAGTACAAGGTAAGTATAATTACTCAACAATGAGACATTTTTGCGACGCTTGGATTGAAGAATGGTGTGAAGCCAACGGTTGGACAGACTTGTTCATGGAGCGGCTCAACTACTATTGGGCTTTTCCCCCTGGGGCCGTGATGCCCGAGCCCATTCCCGGTAAAATTCTCCGAGCCATTAAGCTAGAAAAGGGTCTATGCGAAGAAGAAAAAGCCTGGTTGAGCGCCGCTGTGGCGGTTTCTGCTTTAGCCATTGGTTCGGCTTTTCTGCTCAAAAATCCCATGCCGGTGGTCTTAGCATTCGCGTTTGATGCTGTCACAGCAGGACGTTTGGAAATGGAAGAAATTTGAGAGAATTAATTAGGCCTTACCCATTGTCTGCCCACAAAAACCAATTGGAGCGATTAAGCAATATTTATGGTTGATTCCATTACCCCGGACTCCAATGAAAACCATTACGCTGAGCTGGCCCAACAATGCCAAGTCTTGGCTAGCCAAGTTCAAAGCCTGAGTCAACGGGTGGAAAACTTGGAGGGAAAACTTACCCTGATCCCAGACATTGAGCGCTATGGCAAGTTGCAGGAATGCTTAACTGCGGGGGATTTTAAGACGGCGGATCACGAAACCACCCGCATTATTTTGGAAACCCTCAATCGCAATCGGGATAATCTTACTCCGGAAACTTTGTCTGCTTTACCCTGTACGGTTTTGACGGTGATCGATCGCCTCTGGCGCACCTACAGCGGAGATCGTTTTGGCTTTAGCCGGCAATTGGAAGCCTATCAAAAAGTGGGCGGCACCACCGATACCCTGCGTACCCAGGACCGTAAAGTTATGGGGGCCTTTGCCCAGGAAGTGGGTTGGATGACAGAAGGAAAAGTTCGTTTTGATGAGTATGACCAATGGGATTTTTCCCTCAATGCTCCGGTGGGCAGTTTCCCAGCCATTTGGTGGAAGTCTCCCTATGGCTTAAAAATGGTGACTTTTTTCTTTATCCGTTTGTTTGAATGTAACGGCTAGGCCGGGGACCTAGCTACAGTTTTTTAACGCCTCGATGTCAGCGGCGGCAATTTTTTCGAGGTTGCGGCTAATCTTGCCAATGTCCCAATGCCACCAAGCAATGGTTAACAAAGCTTGGACTACTTCGTCTTCAAAACGTTGACGGATAAGACGGGCAGGATTTCCCCCGACAATGGTGTAGGGGGCCACATGGTTAGTGACAACGGCCTTGGCAGCAATAATGGCTCCATCTCCCACCTGTACCCCCGGCATAATTATCGCTTCGTAGCCAATCCACACATCATTGCCAATAACGGTATCCCCCTTGTGGGAAGGTTCTTCTTCTGATGCCATCCTTTGCCAGCCATTGCCGAAAATGGAGAAGGGATAGGTGGAAATCCCATCCATGGCATGGTTCGCTCCATTCATAATGAACTTTACGCCCCGGGCAAAGGCGCAAAACTTACCAATGATCAGGCGATCGCCAATGAAAGGAAAATGATACAAAACGTTGCGCTCAAAGTTTTCTGAATCCTCTGGGTCATCGTAATAGGTGTAGTCACCAATGATGATATTGGGGTTAGAAACCGTATTTTTAATAAAACAAATCTGGGGAAATCCCTCCATGGGATGTTTATTTTGTGGGTCTGGCCCGTACATTATTTTTGACTCCCAAGAGCTCTGCAATATTGACTATTTTTCCATTGCCTAGGAAATTAAACTCCCATTTGGGCCAAATCAGCTAAGGTTTCCTGGGCCGCCCCTTCATCCACAATGCCAATGGCAAAGCCCACATGGACAATGACATAATCTCCCACCCGCACTTCGGGCACGTAGGCAAGGCTAATGGTTTTTACAATGCCCCCAAAACTAACTTTTCCCGCCAATAAAAGGGGATCGTCATTGGGAATTAGGCTGATAACTTGGCCGGGCAAAGCTAAACACATGGCAGGGGAAGGGTGAGGAAGAAAAAGCGGATAAAGATATTATTAAGAAAATATGCTAAGTCAGCCCAAGATTGATCTAGTTTATCCCCTAACCCAACAGCACAGTTTCCACTTGGGTAATCAACTGATGGGTGACCGGCAAACTATCAATTACCATCCCCAAACAGAGCAACATCAAATAAAAGATGGAAAATTTAAACAATCCTCTGGCCAAATCCCGATCGCCTGGGGCCTGCTTCAGTTGCCAAGCTTTTGCTAAAAATTGTCCCCCCAAAATAATGGCGATCGCCAGATAAAGAAGGCCTAATTGATGCAGGGGATAGACCAGCAATAAACTGAAGGGCACCACCAGCAACGAGTAATACCAAATTTGGGTAACGGTTTTTTCTTCCCCTGCAATGACGGGTAACATGGGCACATTCACCTGGGCATAATCATCCTTAATCATCAAAGCCAGGGCCCAAAAGTGGGGCGGAGTCCACAAAAAAATCAACGCAAACAGAACCCAGGGAGTCCAGGTTAAATCCCCTGTCACTGCGGCCCAACCCACCAAGGGAGGAATAGAACCGGCAGCTCCACCAATAACGATATTTTGGGTTGTATGTCTTTTCAGCCAATGGGTGTAGATCAGCATGTAGAACACAATGCCGGACAGGGCCAGACAGCCACTGAGCACATTAACAAAGGTGGCAAAAAGGGTGAAGGAGAGAACACCGAGGACTAGGGCAAAAATTAGTGCGTGGCGGGGTTGCACTTTGCCAGCGGGAATGGGTCGGGCCCTGGTGCGGAGCATTTCATAGTCAATATCTTGATCGTAGATGCAGTTCAGGGTTTGGGCCGAAGCGGCGGCTAGGGTGCCTCCCAGTAGGGTAACGAATAATTTCAACAGATCCACCCGCCCTTCCGAAGCAATCCACATGGAAGCAGCGGTGGTAATGAGCAGCAGGGGAATAATTCTCGGTTTGGTTAACTGGTAATAACTTTTGCACACCGCCCCCATGGAATCGTGTTGGCGATGAATTTTTGTCGAAGTAACCATAGAGAATCAAGAGAAAGGATAAGCAGAGAGAAGGCGCAAAATTTTCTTGAATTTTAAGCGAGTCTTCCCAAACTAAACAAAAAATGGCAATTAAATTGGCCCTAAAGCCAGAAAATTCCCTCCCAGGGCAGATTTTTGGCTCAAACTACCATTGGGGCCGTGGGTCGATGATCCCGCACTGCCAAAACGGCGATCGCCAACAGGGTAGCCCAAAGACAGATTCCCATTGTATGGTGGGCCACAGTTAGGGGCTCAATTTGTAAATGAAGTTTCAGGGTAGCAACCCCCAGCAAAATTTGTCCCCCCAACAAGGCCATGGCTCCATTACCCAACTGGCGCAAAAAGGGATTCAGAGCTGGGGTTCGGCGGGTACACCAAAAAGTCAGTCCCACCCCCAACGCCGTGGGTAAAACCCCCAACAGATGACTGTGCAAGACTTGGCAAAATTGGGTGCCGGCGATCGCCAAACATTGATGGGCCGCCCACTGGGAACCCACTAACCCCCCCAGCAAACATTGCAGATAAATGATGGTGGTGCTAGCCAGGGCCACCGTTCTTAACTTGCCCGCCGTTTGATTACTCTGGTAGGGCATTAGACACAGGGCAATGATCAGTAAAGAACCTAAAAATGCCATGGCAGTGCCTAAATGGGCTGTGACGATATCAAAGCGGAGCAACTCAATCACCGTTAACCCCCCTAGTAGTCCTTGCACTAGGATTAGCGCCAAAGAGCCAAGGGCCGCCCAGGGCAACCAACTCGGCAGAACTCGACGGAACCACCAGCTCAAACCCACCAAAACCAGCGTGCTAAAACCAATTAGGGCCGCATCAAGACGGTGGAACCATTCCAAAAACACTTGTAAATTCATCTGTTGACTGGGAATCCACTGGCCATAGCAGAGGGGCCAATCAGGACAAGCTAGCCCGGCATTCATTACCCTGGTGGCACTACCCACCGCCATTAACAGCACCGTGGCAATGGCAATTTTCCAGACCAAGCGGCGAATCCAAACCTGGATCTGGACCGAAGGATAGGGTTGATTCTGGGAAGGAATGGCATTGGGGAAAATAGACTCAGCCATAATGTTTGATTAGCAACCTCAGCAATGGGGGCAGGAAAAAAACCCCAGTCACCGTCAGATTCTAACCAACACTCCCCCCACGGGAAAGAAAATTTGGCTACAGCATTGGGATTCTTTAGATTTACTTCAGATTTATTTTCTTCGAGTTTTCACCTAGGGGGCGTCATTAGTCCACGATCTGCCCCTGCTGGAAGAATATCAATATACTTGGTAGGGTAGATTTTTTGGTGTTGAATGCCAATCCATTGCCCAAAGATCCATGGAGTTTGATCCTGATTCCCTCGTTTTTAACGCTAGGTATGACCTATTTCAGCTTTTGGTCAATCATTTTAACGTTATTGCCTGCTTGTATCCCCGTTTATTCGCCGTATCGGTGGCTCGGATTTCTGCCCAGAGGAAAAACAAAAAGAAAGTAAAAATTTTTACTCTGCAAACGGAAGCCCTAGCTTACTTTGATCAGCAACTGGAGCCGGTGGTGGTGATTATTTGCCAACGGTTAGAGGATGGTTCGGGCCTGGATTTACTCAAACAGTTAAAAGCCCACGCCCGATCGCCGCAGTGTTTGTTGCTATTGCTCAATGACCATCCGGTAATTGTGGAAGAGGCCCAACAGTTGGGGGCGGATGCTATTTTTCTTGAGTCTAGCTTGGGCAATGGGGAAATTAATTTGGCAGTGGAATCTTTGCTTCAGGGCAAGACCTACATTGATAGTCGCTTAAAGGCGATCGCCAACTATAAAAAATCCCTCAAGGATGAGTTAACCCAACGGGAAGTGGCGGTTTTACGGTTAGTGGCAGAGGGCAAAACCAACGGCGAAATCGGCCAAGAATTACATTTAGCCACCTCTACGGTGCGGGAATATGTCCAGACCATTATGCGGAAACTCAATGCTAGGGACAGAACTTCAGCGGCGATCGCCGGGCTACGGGAAGGCTATTTAATTTAGGGCATTAAGCTTGTAGATTAACCTCTGGGCTTTACCAATCCAACACGGCTTTTTCTGGTCCCTGTTCCCTTTTTCTTTTGGCATCCTTTTCAAACCAGGCAATGATCATTTCCGGTGTGAGGTTGGCGATCGCCTGTTGCTCCTCTGCGGCAATGGTTTGTAAAAGTCGGAAGGAAGAAATGGTTAGGCGGGTGAGAAACTTTTCCGACTGACTGAGCATGGCCCCATCAACGGCGTGGGACTCGGCGGGGGTGAGGAATTGTTGTCCGGCTTCCATGGCAATAGATGGTTATTGAATTGAAAATGGCATCAGAGACTAGGCAAAACCTGGATAATTTTTTCCGCCACTGCCTGCACTGTTGCGGTCTCCATTTCCGGCCAGATGGGCAAGCTCAACACTTCCTCCGCCAGGCGATCGCTGATGGGATTGGGGGCATATTGACCCCGGTACACGGGCAATTGATCCTGGGGCACAGGGTAATAAATCATGGTGCTGATGCCAATGGCCTGCATGGCTTTGGCCAAGGAGTCCCTTTTGCCCTCTAAAATCCGCAGGGTGTATTGGTGAAAAACATGGCCTGCGGTGATGGTGGGGGTAATGATGCCGTCAACGCCTTGGAAAAGCTCGTTATAGGTTTGGGCAACCCGGCGACGACCCTCGCTCCACTCTTTTAAATGGGCAAGTTTGACATTTAAAATGGCGGCCTGTAGTGCGTCAAGGCGGGAATTGTAGCCCAACATTTCATTTTGATAGCGCTGTCTGGAACCATGCACCCTCAAACAACGGGCCAGGTCGGCGATCTGCGGATTATTAGTGGTGATTAAACCGCCATCGCCATAGGCTCCCAGATTTTTGGTGGGAAAAAAGGAAAAAGCTCCCACATCCCCCATCGCTCCGGTATATTGACCCACTAAAGATTGTTTAACTTGGTCATAGCATTCTTTTTCACAACCCAGACAATCGCCGGCATAGATAGCCCCAAAGGACTGGGCACAATCTTCAATAATTTTTAGCCCATGGTCATCGGCAATGGTTTTAATGTGGGCCATGGCCGCCGGTTGACCAAACAAATGCACGGGCATAATGGCTTTGGTGCGGGGGGTAATGACCGCCTTAATTTTGTCCGGGTCGAGGTTGAAATCGGCGATCGCCACATCGACAAAAACTGGCTTGGCCCCCACGTTGCTAATGGATTCCGCCGTGGCAAAAAAGGAAAAGGGTGTAGTAATTACCTCATCCCCTGGGCCAATACCCAAAGCCCTCAGGCCAATCATCAAAGCGTCGGTGCCGGAATTGACCCCAATGGCATATTTCACCCCTAAATAATCGGCGGCGGCCTGCTCAAAATTTTCGACGGTTTTACCCAAAATGAATTGTCCCGATTCCAAGACACCATTTACTGCCTGTTGAATTTCGGCTTTGATCATCTGGTACTGGGGCTTGAGATCAAGGATGGGAATGTTCATCGAGCTGGTCAATTGGTTAAATTAGGGGGAAAACGACAACTTGGGGCAGGAAACATGTCCATCAAATTCTAGGGCATGGCCGCCCCCAAATTGAACAGATTCCCAACACCCCTGGCGAATGGAATGGGGCTCAACTCACCCCACTCCTCAGACCCGTTTGCACCCGCCAGAGTTTGGCGTAAATACCTTGTCTTGCCAGCAGGCTGTCGTGGTTGCCCATTTCTTCGACCATGCCGTTCTCCAGCACATAAATTTGATCCGCATAGCGCACAGTGGAAAGACGATGGGCAATGGTAATGGTAGTACGATTTTTAGTGATTTTTTCCAGAGAGCGAACGATGGCCGCCTCCGTTTCATTGTCCACCGCGGAAGTGGCCTCATCCAAAATGAGGATGGGAGAGTTTTTTAAAATGGCCCTGGCGATCGCCAACCGTTGCCGTTGACCACCGGAAAGTTTTTGCCCCCGTTCACCGATTATGGTGTCGTAACCCTGGGGCAATTGGCGAATGAATTCCTCCGCCTCTGCTAAATTGGCCGCCCGTTCAATTTGGGTCAAAGTGGCATCAGCACTGCCGTAGGCAATATTTTCGCGCACTGTGCCGTGGAATAAAAACACGTCCTGACTGACCAAACCGATACTGCGCCGTAAATCCCCCAGGAAATATTTTCTTAGATCTACCCCGTCAAGCAAAATGTCGCCGCTGTCCCATTCGTAGAGTCGCAGTAATAGTTTGACCAGAGTGCTTTTCCCCGAACCCGTTGCCCCCACAATGCCAATGGTCTGCCCCGCCGGAACTTTCAACGAAACATCCTTCAACACCGCCGGACGATGGGGATAGGCAAAGCTAATATTCTGGAAAATCAATTCTCCCTGTACTTGACTCGGATGAAGACTTAATTCCCCCGGATGGGCCTGGATGGGGGTGGCCAACAATTTCATCACCCGCTGGGTGGAAGCCATGGCCCTTTGATATAGATCCAAAGTTTTTCCCAAACCCGTTAGGGGCCAGAGTAATCGTTGGGTCAAAAAGACCAGCATACTGTAACTACCCACCGCCAAATTGCCCCGCACCGCATCCAAACCGCCGAAGTAGAGGATGGTGGAAAAGCCGACAAAAATAATCACCCGAATCAAAGGCACAAAGGCCGCACTCAAGGCGATCGCCCGTTGATTACTGTCCCGGTAGGCATCGCTATCTTGCCGCAGTCGTTCCACCTCCTCCGTTTCCGTAGCAAAACTTTTAATAGTCATAATGCCACTGAGGTTATTGGACAAACGGCTGTTCAAATTACTAACCTTTTCCCGCACCAGGGCGTAACGGGAAGTGAGCAGAGACTGAAAGTAAATGGAACCCAACAGCACAAAGGGCATGGGTACCACCGCCATCCAGGCAATGTCCGGGGTAATGACAAAAAATGCCCCTCCAATCACCACTACAGTGGTCAGCACCTGCAAAATTTCGTTGGCCCCCACATCCAAAAACCGCTCCAACTGGTTGATGTCATCGTTGAGAATGGCCATTAGCCGCCCCGTACTCCTTTCCTCAAAATAGGCCAGGTCTAGCTGTTGCAAATGGGCATAGGCATCCAAACGCAGGTCGTGTTGAATGTCCTGGGCTAGGTTACGCCAAAGCCGCTCATAGGCATACTCAAAAATTGACTCCAGGGCCCAAATAACCGCCGAAACCACCGTCAGCGCCAGCAGTTGGCTTTCCACCGCCACAATGCCCCAACGGGCGAGGAAAGAATCCTGCTGTTTGATCACCACATCCACCGCCAAACCAATCAGGGCCGGGGGAGCTAGGTCAAAAATTTTATTCAGTAGGGAGCAGGTTACCGCCCAGTAAATTTTGCCACGGTGGACCCGACTATAATTTAAAAGGCTGACGAGGGGAGCAATGGGTTTGGTCACAGGATTAGCAAGGACGGGAAAACGTTAATTTTAAGCCGGGGCACCATTTGATACGGTACAACCCAATTCCTTATCTTTGGCCAAAAATTGTCAGTTTCAGCGAGGGAATTTCGGCAAACCATCCTCAAACCTTAAAAAGGAGTTTCGGGACTTTCCCCATCATCGATCGCCCTAGTGCCTCCACCGCCGGTAGTACCAGGTAAGCCCTGACGGGAAGGGGGAGGAAATTGGATCTGACGAGGCTGGACGGGGGATCTGGGCACCCCCATGGGGGGGGTATCCGCTGGAGGATCTTCGTAGCGCAAAAAGTATGTGGCGGGAAATTTATACATCTCCCCTGAGGCACAGGTTTCCGTCCGCAACGTAGCCACCGCTTCGGCCATGCCCTCTAGGTTGAGGCTATATTCCTGGACAGTGGTGCTTCCTTGATGGGCTTTGACCGTTAACTGCTGGGCTTGGAGTAATTCCGTAAAGATTTCTCCGCTGATGACCACGCCAAAAGTTGATTTCTCTCCGACTGACAAAAGCAAGGGGGGTTTTGCTTCTCCGTAACTCAATTGGAGTTCAACGCTGTCAAATTCCCCTGGGATAAACAAAATCAGTTGGTCTTTACTTAGCTGATGGGAATAGTCTTGATAAATGCCCACGCAACTAACGGTGTTATCAATGGGATCAACGATGGGCCGGACAATCCAATTAATTTCTGCCATTGCCTGACCAGCTTGTCCCAGCAGTAGAGTGAAAGCCAACAAGGAATAAACACCACGGAGTTTCATAAATTTGCAAAACCTCTAACGCGAAAATTGCCCGTGTTGGAAATACGCTGATTGGTATAAGGCCAAAGGAAAACGTTAAAAGTCTTTCCGCCGATTTGTCCCCGATATTTAAAAGTGTCTTTTTCGTAGAGACTCACCACTGCATTAAGTTGGTTGGCTAAATTCAGGCATTGCCTAAAGGTGGGAGAGCTATAACATTGCACATCAATCTGGTTACAACCGTAGCGGGGCAAGAGGTTCCTTTGGAAAGGTTGAATGGAGCAAAAAATAAACTTGCGATACTGGTTGGCTAAACGCTCAAAATCCCTGGCGGAATAGTTGGCAAAGAAGTGGTCATCCACCTGTAAACCATCGGTGTGACGGGCTTCGTTGATAATTTGCTCGATGGTGAGGGAGCGGTGTTGGGGAGACTGAATCCAGGCTATGGGAATGAGGTTATGGTTGCGGGCTTGCTGGCTAACTTGTTCTTGTACCTCGTCGGTTACACTCCGAAAATCCAAAAAAACTAAGCGATAGCCCTGGCTTTGAATGTCCTTCATCACCTGATCCAGGGCATTCTGGGAAGCGTAGAAACGGATTTGGGGTTGGGATAACCAAGTCCCGTTGGGCACCCCGGCCAGGGCCATACTGGGGCAAAGTGCGAGGGCACCGATGAGTAGTGTTTGCAGAATTTTTAACATTTGGCGGAGAGGAGGGCGACGGGCGGCAACTTGGGGGCCAAGGGGCAAAAAAGCGACTGATTGTGGTCAATATTAAGCTAGTTAGCTGAAATTTAATCGGTTTTGCTGTTCTTAAGTCCGGCCATAGTAAACTGTTTGGCGATCGCCGCTTGACCGGGGGAATGGTATCTCTCGCCCACTATTAAAGTTAAAATAGGGTTTTCTGTGGATTAACCACGGACGATTTTCCCGTCGATTACATAGAGAGAGTTAATGGTAACCACCCCCACCGCTGCCCCCCGTAAACCGTCCAAGGTAGAAGGCATCAAGGAAAGAAGCAATTATTTACGGGAACCTCTGGCCACCGAACTGTTGAATGATGCTAACTATTTTACGGACGATGCTGTCCAAATTTTGAAATTCCACGGTTCCTACCAGCAGGACAATCGGGACAATCGGGTTAAGGGGCAAGAAAAGGATTATCAGTTTATGCTCCGCACCCGCAATCCGGGGGGATTCATTCCGGCCCAACTCTACACCGCCCTGGATGATCTGTCCAAAACCCACGGTAACCAAACTCTCCGGGTGACCACCAGGCAAGGTTTGCAAATCCATGGCATTGTCAAAAAAGATCTGAAAATGGCGATCGCCACGGTGGTGAATAATTTGGGTTCTACCCTAGGGGCCTGTGGGGACATTAACCGCAACGTGATGGCTCCGGCGGCTCCTTTTCGGGATAAACCAGAATATGGCTATGCCTGGGACTATGCCAATAAGGTGGCGGACTTGCTCAGTCCCCAGAGTGGTGCCTATTACGAAATTTGGCTCGATGGGGAAAAAGTTATTAGTGCGGAGGAAGCCCCGGAAGTTAAAGCAGCCCGGCAAAAAGCCCTCAATGGAACTAACCTGGATGACCCCAAGGAACCCATTTACGGCCAACAGTTCATGCCCCGCAAATTCAAAATTAGCGTCACTGTGCCGGGGGACAATTCCATCGACGTTTATACCCACGACATTAGTTTGGTGGTGATCACCGATCGCCATGGGGAGCTACGGGGTTTTAATGTATTGGCCGGTGGTGGTTTAGGCCGGACCCACAATAAGGAAGAAACCTTTGCCCGGGCCGCTGACCCCATTGGTTACGTGGGGAAAGATGATGTTTACGATCTGGTCAAAGCCATTGTGGCCACCCAACGGGATTACGGCGATCGCCATAACCGCCGCCATGCTCGGATGAAATATCTGTTGGCGGACTGGGGAGTAGAAAAATTCCGCAAACAGGTGGAAAAGTATTTAGGCAAACCGTTCCAATCCTTTAAGCCCCTGCCGGCCTGGCGTTACCAAGATTACCTCGGTTGGCACGAACAGGGGGACGGCAAACTCTTTTTCGGTCTGTCGGTGGAAAATGGCCGCATCAAAGATGAAGGGGATTTCCAGCTTAAAACCGCCCTACGCAAAGTGGTGGACCAGTTCCAGTTGCCCCTGCGCCTCACCGCCAACCACAATATCCTGCTCTACGACATCAATGCCCAGGATAAAGCGGCGATCGAGCAAATTTTTCAACAGCATGGTGTAGTCACTGACCCGGAGGCGATCGACACCCTGGTACGCTACTCCATGGCTTGCCCCGCCCTGCCCACCTGTGGCCTAGCGGTCACCGAGTCGGAGAGAATTATGCCCAGCGTCAATGCCCGTCTACGGGATCTGTTGAATAGCCTGGATTTACCTAACGAGAGCATTGTCACCCGGATGACCGGTTGCCCCAACGGTTGTGCCCGGCCCTACATGGCGGAAATTGGTTTTGTCGGTAGTGCCCCTAACACCTACCAAGTATGGCTGGCGGGGAGTCCCCACCAGGAACGTTTGGCCGAAGCCTACACGGAAAAAATGCCCCTGGAACAGCTAGAAAGCTTTTTTGAACCCCTATTTGTCTTCTTCAAACAGAATCGCAAAGCGAAGGAAAGTTTTGGGGACTTTTGCCATCGGGTGGGCTTCACCGCCCTACGGGAATTTAGCCAGGGTTACACGGTGCCGGCCAAGGGTAATAAAAACCGCAAAAACCAACGCCGAGTTAGTCTGTCCGATGAAATGTATGCCCAGCTTAAGGCCCGGTCTGAGCGGGATAATTGCCCCATGAACCAAATCGTTCAGGAGGCCCTCACCGCCTACCTGGGCAAATAATACCTTTGTTTATTTATTCCACCATTGTAATAACCGATTAAGAAGATGGATTTTGCCGCCGGTTTACCCATTTTCATTGTCACCCTGCGGGAAGCCCTGGAGGCATCCTTGGTGGTGGGCATTGTTTTAGCTTGTCTCGCCCAGGCCCGCCAACTGCAACTCAAAGGCTGGGTGTACCGGGGCATTAGTGCTGGCGTGGTAGCTAGTGTGCTAGTCGGTTGCCTCCTCGCAGGGGTATTGCAGGGAGTTGAACGGTTACCGGGGCCCTACACCCCCATTTTAAAAGCCCTTTTGGCAGCTCTGTTGGGGGCGATCGCCGTCGGGATGCTGAGCTGGATGTTGCTCTGGATGACCACCCAAGCCCGTTCTCTGCGGGGGGAAATCCAAGGACAGATTGACCAAGCGGTGGAACAGGAAGGGGGAGGCAAAGCCATTGCCATTGTGGTGTTCATTGCGGTGGTGCGGGAAGGCTTTGAAATGGTGCTATTCCTAGCGGCCCAACAAAATATGGCCAATCCGGCGGCGATCGGGGCGGCCCTGGCGGGCATTGCCACAGCGGTGGGGATAGCCCTCTTAATTTTCCGCCTTGGGGTCAAACTTAATCTGAGGCTTTTTTTCCAGGTGATGGGTACCCTGTTGCTGATTATTATCGGGGGACTGGTGATTGGGGTGCTAAAAAACCTTGATTTGGCCGTCAGTATGATGGGTCTGGCTAATCTGGGCCTAGATTACCTGTGCTTTGTTCCCGGCGATTCCTGCCTCCTGGGGCCCCAGTTGTGGAATTTGGCCCCCTGGTTACCGGATAATCAATTTCCCGGCCTTGTGCTTAAAACCCTCGCCGGTTACAGAGATCACCTTTACCTACTCCAGGCGATCGCCTATGGCATTTTTTTAAGCGTCATTGGTGGTCTTTATTTCCGGGGTTTAGCTGGCCAGAAAGATTCTTCCACTGCCATGGCTCAAAAGTCCTAGTCAACCCGCCACGGGACCAGAAAGTATGAATTACTACGGCCCGACAATGGGGGACGAAGCTTTTCCTTCAACCAATCCAACAATGACCACCGTTGATCGCCTTTTGCAACTGCGCCAACAACTCCAAAAAGCTAGCTACGCCTACTATGTGTTGGATGCTCCCACCATGGAGGATAGCGTTTATGACCAACTCTACCGGGAACTACAAAGGCTAGAAGCGGAAAATCCTGAGCTAATCACCCCCGATAGTCCTACCCAACGGGTGGGGGAACAGCCCGCCGGTCAATTCCAGTCCGTTGCCCATCATATTCCCCTCTACAGCCTCGAAAATGCCTTTAACGTGGGGGAACTACGGCAATGGCAAGAACGGTGGCAACGGATTACCCCAGAAATTGAAGCAGTGGAATATGTCTGTGAACTAAAAATTGATGGTTCGGCGATCGCCTTGACCTACGAAAACGGTCTGCTGGTGCGGGGTGTCACCAGGGGAGATGGTACCACCGGGGAAGAAATTAGCCAGAATATCAAAACCATTCGTTCCATTCCCCTAAAGTTAAATCTAGATAACCCCCCCCCCAGGGTGGAAGTGCGGGGAGAAGTCTTTTTACCTTTGCAGGAATTTGATCGCATTAATCGGCAAAGGGAAACCGAGGGAGAAAGTTTATTTGCCAATCCCCGCAATGCGGCCGCTGGTACTCTCCGGCAGTTGGACCCCAGAATAGTCCACCAAAGACGGCTACAATTCTTTGCTTATACTCTCCATTTACCGGGACAAGGAGAACAAATCCAGAGTCAATGGCAAGCGTTGGCATATCTAAAAGAAGCCGGTTTTCTGGTCAATCCCCATTGTCAGCTTTGCATCAATTTGGATGGGGTAGTGGAATATTTTCAAGATTGGGAAGGGGCCCGCCAACGTTTGCCCTATATGACCGATGGGGTGGTGGTGAAAATCAATGATTACCGATTGCAAAACGAGTTAGGCTTCACCCAAAAATTTCCCCGCTGGGCGATCGCCTTAAAATATCCCGCCGAAGAGGCCCCCACAGTGGTTAAAGCCATTGAAGTTAATGTGGGGCGCACCGGAGCTGTAACCCCTTTAGCGGTGATGGAACCAGTACATTTAGCAGGGACAACGGTGCAAAGGGCAACGTTACACAATCAAGACCGCATCCAGGAATTAGACATTCGGGTGGGGGACACGGTGATTATCCGCAAAGCGGGGGAAATTATTCCCGAAGTGGTACGGGTTCTAGGGGAATTGCGCCCCGCAAATACTAATCCCTACGTTTTTCCCAGTCATTGTCCTGCCTGTGGCTCACCATTGGTAAAACCGTTGGAAGAAGCGGTAACCCGTTGTGTGAACAGCTCCTGCCCCGCCATTCTACAGGGAAGTTTAATCCATTGGGCTAGTCGCAATGCATTGGATATTCAAGGGCTAGGGGAAAAGGTCGTCATTGCTCTGTTGGAAAATCGCTTGATCAACTCCGTTGCCGATTTATATCGTTTAGAGGTGGAGCAGTTATTAAACCTGGAACGCTTTGCCCAAAAGTCTGCAGAAAAATTAATTAGCGCTATTCAAACCAGCAAAACCCAACCCTGGAGTCGTATTTTATTCGGTCTGGGCATTCGCCATGTGGGACAAGTTAATGCCAAATCCCTTGCCAGACAATTTCCCACAGTGGAAAGGTTAGGCCAGGCTAGTTTTGCCGACTTAGAGGGGGTTTATGGCATCGGGCCAGAAATTGCCGAAGCCGTGGTGAACTGGTTCCGTAACCCCAGTAATCAAAAATTGGTGGCGGATTTACAGGAGTTGGGTTTGCAACTGGCGGACCATGGAGTGGACCAAAACCCAATGGAAACCAAACAATTAGCAGGGAAAACCTTTGTGTTGACGGGAACTTTGCCTAATCTAAGTCGCTTGGAAGCTCAGCAATTAATTGAACAAGCGGGCGGGAAAGTAACCAGTGCTGTGAGTGCCAAAACCGACTATGTTCTGTTAGGAGAAAAACCCGGTAGTAAGGCAACCAAAGCGGAAAATTTGGGTATCAGATTACTATCGGAGGCGGAATTTTTAGAAATCCTAGGGAATTAAGTATTCGCAAACTATCATGCCTGGTCAAGATTAAATCCAGACTAGGTTATGCCGATTAACTTCTTACCACGGCAGAAGGGGATTGGGCGGAGTTAACCCCAAATGTTCGTAGGCGGCGGTGGTGGCAATGCGGCCCCGGCTAGTGCGGGCCAGGTAACCGATTTGTAGCAGATAGGGTTCGTACACTTCCTCAATGGTTTTCGCATCTTCCCCCGTGGCGGCGGCGATCGCCTCTAGACCTGTAGGGCCACCCTGGAATTGTTCAATTAAAGTTTGTAAAACTAAGCGGTCTGTCCAATCCAAACCCCGTTTATCTACTTGGTATAAATCCAATGCCTCCGAAGCCAAGGTCGGAGTAATTTCCAGTTGTTGTTTTACCTGGGCGTAATCCCGCACTCTTTTGAGTAAACGGTTAGCAATACGGGGGGTGCCCCTGGCCCGCATGGCGATCGCCTTAGCCCCTTCCGGGGAGATGGGGACATTCAATAAACCAGCGGTGCGGAGAATAATTTGTTGCAACTCATCTAATTCATAAAATCTTAATCTTTGAATTAAGCCAAACCGATCGCGTAGCGGAGAAGTGAGGGAACCAACCTTGGTGGTGGCCCCCACTAGGGTAAACCGGGCCAAATTTAAACTACGGACTTTGGCACTTTGCCCTTTGCCCATGGTGATGTCTAAACGAAAATCCTCCATGGCAGGGTAAAGCAATTCCTCCGTGAGGCGATTTAAACGGTGAATTTCATCGATAAACAAAATATCTCCCGGTTGCAGTGCTAGCAGTAGTCCCGTAATGTCCCTAGGCCGTTCCAACGCCGGAGCCGCAGTGATTTTGCAACGCACCTGCATTTCCTCCGCCAAAATTAACGCTAGGGTGGTTTTACCCAACCCCGGCGGACCGTACAACAGTAGATGGTCGATCGGCTCTTGCCTACCCTGGGCGGCCTGAATGGCAATGCGTAACACTTGTTTGAGATCCCGTTGGCCAATGTAATCCGTCAACCTTTGGGGCCGCAGGGATGCCTCTTGCTGGTCCAACTCTGGACTGAGACTGCATTCCTGGGGGATAACTTCCGGGGAAAGAAGGTCGGACTTAACGTTGGGAGAAAGATTATTGTTACCAGAACGTTTAATGGCCATGGCGCAGGGAAAAGCAAAGGCTCAGCTCGAGTCAGTTTTAGTCAGTATCCCCCCATCCTACATTGGCGATCGCCGTCCGGTTGTTCGGAACATCCAAGCAAAAAAGCCTCCGGCCCTCGATAATCCGCTAACCTGAAATTAGGTACTTCTCCCCCCATTTACCCAGGGCTTTAAAGCATTCAGGGGTTGATTTTTTAAGGTTATGCAAACAACCAGTGACGTTCTCATTATTGGCGGTGGCATCATCGGTTTGGCGATCGCCGTTGAACTGAAATTAAAACAGAGACAGTTACGGGTCACAGTGCTGAGTCGGGACTTTGCCCAGGCGTCTAGCCACGCGGCGGCGGGGATGTTAGCCCCCCATGCGGAACAAATTGCCCCAGGCCCCATGTTGGAACTTTGTTTAGCCTCCCGCTGGCGCTATGGGGAATGGGTAGAAAAATTAGAACAGTTAACGGGGATGGAAACGGGTTATAACCCCTGCGGCATCCTGTCCCCTGTGTTTGAAGCACCCCATGGCAATGGTTCTAGTGTCAGTGGTAGTCCTTGGTTAGACGGGGAAACTATCCGCTATTACCAACCGGGCCTGGGGGAAGAGATAATCGGCGGTTGGTGGCACCCCGATGACGGTCAGGTGGATAACCGTAAATTAGTTAGTGCCCTCAGGCAAGCCGCCCAATCCCTGGGGGTACGCATCCAAGAAGGGGTCACTGTCCAGGCGATCGCCCAACGCCATAGCCAGGTAACGGCACTGTTGACGGATCAGGGGTCTTTCCAAGCGGATAGGTATGTGTTAGCCAATGGTTCCTGGGCCAAGGAGTTATTGCCCCTGCCGATATTCCCGGTAAAAGGACAAATGCTGGCCCTGCGGATGCCAGCGGGAACTCATCAGCCCTATCCCCTGCAACGGGTACTTTTTGGTCCCCAAACCTACCTGGTGCCCCGGCGGGATGGCCGTTTAATTGTGGGGGCTACCTCCGAGCAGGTGGACTGGGAGCCCCATAATACGCCCCAGGGCATTCAAACTCTGTTAAGTCGGGCTATTCGACTTTTTCCCGCCCTGGCCCATTGGCCCATTGAAGATTTTTGGTGGGGATTTCGCCCCGGCACCCCCGATGAAAAGCCTTTTTTGGGCTATGGCCCCTGTGATAATCTCATTTTGGCGATCGGGCATTACCGCAACGGCATTTTACTCGCCCCCATCACCGCCGCTTTGATCAGCGATTTAATCCTTGACCAGAACGTTTCCCCCCTCATCAAAGTCTTTAATTCCCAACGTTTACTCACCCCTAACCCCCCCGCTTTACCCTGTCGCCCTATGACTGCCGTGTTTACCTCCGTTACCAACCATTCTTTGCCCCACGCTTCCGACAAGTTAGAGGAGAGTAAGGATCTGCTGGAAATTGCCGGCCGTAAATTCCACTCCCGTTTAATGACCGGCACTGGTAAATATCCTTCTCTAACTACCATGCAGGACAGCGTAGCTAGTAGTGGTTGTCAGATTGTGACAGTGGCAGTGCGGCGGGTGCAAACCAATGCCCCAGGCCATGAGGGATTAGCGGAAGCCATTGACTGGTCTACCATTTGGATGTTACCCAATACCGCCGGTTGTCAGACTGCGGAGGAAGCCATTCGAGTGGCCCGTTTGGGGCGGGAAATGGCCAAACTATTGGGGCAGGAAGACAATAATTTCATTAAATTGGAAGTAATTCCCGATAGCCAATACCTGTTACCCGACCCCATTGGCACCCTAGAAGCGGCGGAACAGTTGGTCAAAGAAGGTTTTGCCGTACTGCCCTACATTAACGCTGACCCCCTACTGGCTAAACGCCTAGAAGAAGTGGGCTGTGCTACGGTGATGCCCCTCGGTTCCCCCATCGGTTCCGGTCAAGGTATTCGTAACGCTGCCAACATTGCCATCATCATTGAAAATTCCAAAGTTCCCGTGGTGGTGGATGCCGGTATTGGCACTCCTAGTGAAGCGGCCCAGGCCATGGAAATGGGGGCTGATGCGGTGTTGATCAACAGTGCGATCGCCATGGCGGCGGATCCGGTAATGATGGCTAAGGCCATGGCCATGGCAACCCAAGCGGGTCGGTTGGCCTATTTATCGGGGAGGATGCCCATTAAAGCGAAGGCCAATGCTAGTTCTCCCCTCACTGGGCTGGTCAGCTAATTTCTCAATTGCCCTTACCCTTCCTCTGGGGTGGAAAAAACCGTTTCACCTATGGCCAACAATGGCGATCGCCAATGGGTGGGCCCCTGGTTTTGCGCTACCTTGGGGAATGGCGTTAATGCCAGAACTTTTTGCAAATTTCCCACTTTTCCATGACCGTTCCTGCCCCCCACCAGAAAGCCAAAGGTCTTAAACCCGGTAGTGCGCGCCCCGCGAAAGAACTCTGTAGCGATTGTGGCCTCTGCGACACTTACTACATCCACTACGTCAAAGAAGCCTGCGCTTTCATCAACCAGCAATTTGACCACCTGGAGGAACAAACCCATGGCCGCCATCGGGATCTAGGCAAAGAAGATGAGGTGTACTTTGGGGTGCACGAAAAGATGTTCACCGCCCAAAAAAAAGAACCCATCCCCGGCGCTCAATGGACGGGCATTGTCAGCACCATTGGCTGTGAAATGTTAAATAAAGGCCTGGTGGAAGGGGTGGTATGTGTGCAAAATACCCCGGAGGATCGTTTTCAGCCCCAGGTGGTGATCGCCAGAACTCCGGCGGAAGTACTAGCGGCTAAGGTCAATAAACCCACGTTATCCCCCAATTTGTCGGTGCTGGAGGAAGTGGAAAAGTCCGGCATGAAAAGGCTCTTGGTTATCGGTGTCGGTTGCCAAATCCAAGCTCTGCGGGCGGTGGAAAAACAATTAGGCTTAGAAAAACTCTATGTGCTGGGCACCCCCTGTGTGGATAACGTGTCCCGGGCGGGACTACAGAAATTTTTAGAAACCACCAGCAAATCCCCCGATACAGTGGTGTATTACGAATTTATGCAGGATTTTCGGGTGCATTTCAAGCACGAAGATGGTTCGACGGAATTAGTGCCGTTCTTTGGCTTAAAAACTAATCAGTTAAAGGAAGTTTTTGCCCCTTCCTGCATGAGTTGTTTCGATTACGTCAATGGCTTAGCGGATCTTGTGGTCGGTTATATGGGCGCTCCCTTCGGTTGGCAATGGTTAGTGGTACGCAATCAAACAGGGCAGGAAATGTTAGACCTGGTGCAGGATCAATTACATATCGGCCAAGTAAGTTCCACTGGCGATCGCCATCAGGCGGTGCAACAGGGCATCACAGCCTACGATAAAGCAGTGACATTGCCCATGTGGGTGGCAAAAATAATGGGTTTAGTGATTGATAAGATTGGTCCCACAGGTCTGGAATATGCCCGCTTTTCCATTGATTCCCACTTCACCCGCAATTACCTATACGTTAAACGGAACCATCCGGAAAAGTTAACGGATCACGTGCCTCCCTTTGCGAAAAAAATTGTTGAGCAGTATAAACTCCCTCAGCAATAAATACACCTGATTAAAATAAAGTTAAAGATAAGCTATGAAAAAGTCTCTGTTTCTGGGCGGTACATTGGCGTTTTTCTCCATCCTATCCACCGGCAGTGCCTGGGGAGAATCAGTAGTTGATGGTAAGGTTCAAGCTATCCTGGACAAACATTATCAAACCTACAGAAATGATGAGTTTTTTAGTGCTATTCAGTTATCTACTAAAGCAGGGGATGGGGCAATCAAAACCTATGTGGTGGGGACAAAAAGCCATGAAGCGGATAGTCCTGTCATAGATTCAGAAAGCTTATTTCAAATTGGTAGTATTACCAAATCTTTCACTTCAGTATTATTACTGCAGGCGGAAATGGAAGGAAAAGTTAGTTTAGACAATGATTTTACCTCTTACCTACCGGAATATGGACGCTGGAATGGGGTAACCATTACCCAACTATTGAATATGACTTCTGGATTACCCAACTACAGTGATAGTCCCACCATTAACTATAGCTTTGTGCAAAGTCCAGAGCGCATTTGGCAGGACAAGGAATTGGTAGATGTGGTTTATCCCCAGCCCAATTTGCCGGCTCCGCCCCTAAATACTGGGTATGGCTACACCAACACCGCTTACACCTTGGGCGGTCTTATTTTAGAAAAGGTTTATGGTCAAAGTTATGCTGAACTAATTGATGAGAAAATTCTACAACCATTGCAACTAGACAACACTTTTTATCCCATTCCCAGTTATCCCCCGGTCATTTTAGCTCGCATGGTGGACGGGAATAATTTTAACCCCTACACGAACCCTGAATTAACAGGGCGATCGGTGGACAATGGCAATCTTTCATGGGCAGGAGCAGCAGGGGGTCTAGTGGCGAATACGCAAGATATTATTAGTTGGGTCAGAGCTTTGTTTGTGGAAGATAAGTTACTGTCATTGGAGCAAAAGAAACAGTTAACCCAAATAGTTTCCCTCAGCACCGGCGAACCCATTACAGGCACCACCGCGGAAGAACCGAGGGGATTTGGTTTGGGGGTTGTCCAAGGTTACGACCAAGATTGGGGGCATTATTGGTTCTACCAGGGGGAAACCCTTGGCCATCGTTCTTTTTATCTTTATTTTCCCTGTAATGAAGTAATTATTTCTGCTTTGTTTAATAGTGCTGTTAACGACCAAAATAATAATGTTAAACCTCTCTTAACCGGCGTTTATCAAGCCCTCTTGGATGACCAACCAAATTTAGTTTGCCAGAGCAAATAATGATGGCAGAAGATCCGAGTTTTTTGCCGCTGATTGGTTTAATTATTCTAGGGGGGGCTTCGCTGTTGGATTTTCTGCTAGGGGATCCCAAATCTTGGCGACATCCAGTGGAATTTATTGGTTCAGCTATTAACTTTGGTAGCCAGTTGATTATCCGTAAAGTTAATAATAAAAATACTCGACGTTTATGGGGTATTTTTTTAGGATTAAAAATAATTATTGGTAGTGGCTTTCTAGCCTGGTTAGTAGTTTATTTAACCGAAAAAATCTCCCCTATTTTGGCAATATTTGTGCAAATAATTGGCATGGCAAGTTGTTTTGCTGGCCATAGTTTGGCCCAGGTGGCCCGGTCAGTACTTGATCCTTTAAAAGTAGGAGATTTAAACGCTGCTCGACAAAAATTAGCTCTATTTGTGGGCAGGGATACGGATAATTTATCAGAAACAGAAATCCTGCGGGCTACAGTGGAAAGTGTGGCGGAAAACACCGTGGATGGGGTCACTAGTCCTTTGTTTTATGCACTTTTGGGCACTCTTTTCCCTTTGATTGGTCCTTGGCCCTTGGCGATCGCCTATAAAGCGGCCAGTACACTCGATTCCATGGTGGGGTATAAACGGGAACCCTATACGGATTTAGGTTGGTTTAGTGCTCGCCTGGAGGATTATTTAACTTGGTTGCCCTGTCGTTTAACGGTGTTGATGTTGGCAATGTTATCAGGCAAACCCAAAGCAATTTTAACCATTGTGGACAGGGATGGCCCCCTAGATCCCAGCCCCAATTCCGGGCGGAGTGAAGCGGTTTATGCCGCCATTTTAGGCGTACAACTAGGGGGTGATAACTATTACCAAGGAGTGTTGAAAAGCAAGCCCCTATTGGGGGATGCCATTGAACCTTTAAGCATAGGCAAAATTGCCCAAAGTTTGTGGTATTCCCGCACGGTTTTTCTTTGGCAATTATTGTTGGGGTTAACAGTAATACTAGCTATCCAAGCGGGTACTATGGCGGAGATAAGCCTCAATAAAATCTGATAATTCCCCGTCCATGACGCCGCTCACATCGGTGGTTTCCAGATTGGTCCGTAAATCTTTAACTAACTGGTAGGGGTGAAAAACATAGTTACGAATTTGGGTGCCCCAGGCCGCTTCCACCATATCGCCCCGGATTTCGGCGATCGCCTGGGCCCGTTGCTCCTCCAGCACAATTAATAACTTAGCTTTGAGGATAGCTAGGGCCTTTTCTTTGTTTTGTAACTGGGAACGTTCCTGAGTACAACGGACAGCTAAACCTGTGGGTAGGTGAACAATGCGGACAGCGGTTTCCACTTTGTTAACATTTTGCCCTCCCTTACCCCCGGCCCTGGAGGTGGAAATATCCAAATCCTTATCAGGAATGTCCAAATTAATTGCTTCTTCCCCCAGTAAAGGCATAACTTCCACTCCGGCAAAGCTGGTTTGACGTTTACCGTTGGCATTAAAGGGGGAAATACGCACCAAGCGATGGGTGCCCTTTTCCGATTTGAGGTAACCGTAGGCATAACGCCCTTCAATTTCCAACGTGACGGATTTTAAGCCCGCCTCATCCCCCTCGGAAATTTCTGCTAAATGAACTTTGTAACCCTGTTTTTCGCTCCAACGGGTGTACATCCGCAACAGCATTTCCGCCCAGTCCTGGGCATCGGTGCCCCCAGCTCCGGCATTGATGGTTAAAGTCGCCCCTTTAGCGTCGTAAGGCCCAGACAGTAATTGCTGTAATTCCCAACGGTCTAATTCTTTTTGTAATTGCTCTAGGGTAGCTTCCGCCTCTGTGAGCAGGGCTTCATCGTTTTCTAATTCTAAAAGCTCGGCGATCGCCTGACTATCCTGCCACTTTTGCTGCCAAGTATGCCATTGATGCAACTGGGATTTGGTGTCGTTCAAAGTTTGGAGAATCTTTTGAGCTTGGTCTGTATCGTCCCAAAAGTCTGGTTGGGCGGCACACTGCTCTAGATCTTGAACTTTGGCTTTTAATCCTGCCAGGTCAAAGATAGTCCTGGGTTTGCCCCAGGCGAGAAGAGATTAGCTCTAGGCTTCTTTTTAAGTCTGTTAATTCAGTGAGCATTGGCAAAAACGTTCTTGATGCTCACCCAAGTATATGGCCATTGGGTTTTCCCTGCATCGAAGGCTATCCATCAACAAAAGTTATCACTTGTGTCAAGATTTGTTAATTTTGCTTGGCGGATCAAATTATCATCCCTATCATTTTGTAAATATAGATACAGAAATTATTCCTTTAGCTTCCAAGCTATTTAGGGAATCGTCAGCAGAGTCTTAAGGTTTGTTCCCCTCCATGGCCCCGGTTTTGGGGAATCTATTGCAAGGGTCAGGCAAATGGGTGCTAGACAAAACCCTTTAAAGGTTGGGTAGGGAAAGTTTTCTGTGCAATTTTGCTGGTTAGTAAAACGGAGAGGACTTATGTCACCACAAACAAACCTGTTGAACGTCCAGGCCTCGATGCCGGTCAATGAAATGGCGGTGGGTTGGCATGCTTTTTGTCAGATTACGTATAACCGAGACACCTGGGTGAAATTGCTTCGGTCCCCCGGAGATTACGCTTTCGACCAAGCTAAGTTACTTTGCCAGGATTCATCCACCACTTGGGTTGCTTGGGTGCCGGACCACGGGCAGGTGGTTCTGGACCGCGGGGATTTTTACTGCTAATTGGCATTGGTATTATCCACTCAGATCCTGGGCCAGGGGAGGGACCACCTCTTGGTTAGAAGAGTCCACTGGCCCCCGAAAAATGAACACCGTAGTATTGGTTTGGCTGGCAATTTGGGTAGGTAGGTTGCCGTGGATGACATTTTTCAGTAGGCCTTCCCGGCTGGCCCCCAGCACGATCGCCGCACATTGACGCATTTCCGCCAGGTCACTGAGGGCATCGGCAACGGAAGTGGAACAAACAGGGATGGGAATAATGGGGCGCTGCAACTGTTCTGTCCACCGTTCTGCTAAAACTTTGAGATCGTAAAAGGGGTCATATCGCTCCGATTGGCGGGGCAGATACACTTTAGAAATTAGTAGTTGGGGATTATTCTCTTCCGAGTAGAGGGAAAATAAGGCCGGCAATAGGTTTAACATCTGCTCGATATTGGGGCCCCCCGCCACGGGCATAAGCCAATGGGCGATGGGAGATAGGTAACGGGGATAGGCATGGCTGTTGGTGCCCTGTTTAACCATCAATAAAGAACAGGGGGCTTGGTCGATGAGGCGATCGGTAATTTTGCCGAAAATTTGCCCCCCAATGGGCATTTCCCCCTGCCATTCCAGAATCAATAGGTCGCTATGGCGGGTCTGGATAGTGTCAAGGATGGTGTTGCTAACACTGTAGGCAAGTTTGATTTCCGTATGGAGTAGTACCCCTTGGTGACGGGCCATGCGTTCCAGCTTTTGCATCAGTTGCCGTTGTCTTTGCCATTGCACCCTCTGCACCGATGGTGGCTGGGCCTTGGATACCTTCACCACCTGTAGGCAGTCAATTTCATAGTTCTGCTTTTTGGCGATCGCCGCCGCAATTTGAAACAAAACTAAAGCACTGGCAGGGTCTCGGATAGGTAGTAAAATGCGCCCTTCCCCCACCAATGGCGATCGAGTTTGGTACACGCTATAGGCGGGATGGGGAGGATGAATAATTTGTCCCCCCAGTTGACTCACTTCTTCCCGAATAATGTCGGTACGGGTGATAATACCCACCAATTTGTTGTCCCCTTCCACCACCGGCAGACGGGAAAGTTGATAGCGGTTGAGTAAATACAGCACATCCCCCAGGGAAGCTTCCGGGTCCACCGTGATCGGGTTGGGGGTCATAATTTGTTGCAGAGAAACATGGACCGACTCCTGGGCCGCATTGGCCAAATCCGTTTGGGTAAACACCCCCACCAGTTTGTCCCCCTGTACCACAGGAAAACCCCGGTGATGGGAATTGGACATAATTGGCAAAACCTGGGCTAAGGTCAAACTCTGCTCCAAACTTTCCACTTCCGTTTTCATTACCTGGTGGGCGCGGATATCGGCCAAAAAATCGTGGTCCGGTTTCTCCTCCGTTAAAAAAATTCCCTTAGTTTCCAGCAAATGATCGTATAAAGAGCGGGGAAAGAGACTTTCCGCCACTAGGTACGATGTGGCACAGGCCACCATCAGGGGCAGTACCACATTAAAGTTGCCGGTCAGTTCAAAGACGATGATGATCGCCGTCACCGGTACCCGCACCACACTGGTGAAAAACGCCCCCATGCCCGCCAACGCAAAGGTGGTTTGGGTAATCTGGTCTTGCCAGTAGCTACCGAATTCCCCTACGAGGTAACCCAGGGCTGACCCCATCACCAACGCTGGTGCAAACAATCCCCCCGGCGCATCGGTGCTGTAGGCCAAAATAGTCAAGACAAAATGGGCCACCAGGGTCAAAATCACCTGACGCCAACTCAGTTCCCCGGAGGTGACAAATTCCCTCAGCCCCGCATTGTCCCGAAAAAAGCTAGGCAATAAGGCGATCGCCACCCCGGAAATTAACCCCACAGTACCAATGCGGATAACCAGGGAAATATTGAGTTTCCTTTGCCAGTTTTGCAGGCTGAGGATACTGCGGTTGAGCAAAACTCCCAAAATACCGGCCAGAACCCCCAGTAATAAATAAAAGGGAATCTCTGCACTGGTGAAACGCACCTCCGGACTATTGCCCAGGCTGTGGGTAAAATTTAGGTCGCTGGACTGGAGGGCCAAGGAAGTGACAGCCCCCACAAAGGAAGCAACGATCGCCGTTTCCAGGGTTAAGCTTGACACATCCCGCATCAACTCTTCCACCACAAATAGAACCCCAGCAATGGGGGTGGTGAACCCCGCCGCTAGCCCCGCCGCCGCTCCGGCCGCAATCATCTGCCGTCGATGTTCTGGGGAAGTGGGGAACCAACGGCTCAACTGGGCCGCCAAGGCCGCTCCGATGTGCACTGTGGGGGCCCTTCGTCCCAGGGTCATGCCCCCACCCAACACCAGCACTGTGCCCAATAGCTTCACCAGGGCCACTTGCCAATTGAGGGGAATGGGATAGCGGGCCAGGGCCGCCTTAACTTGGGGAATGCCCCCCCCCGCCGCTGGTCGGGAAAATTGCTCAATCAATAACCCCGCTAAACTGCCAAACACCAAGCCAAAACAGGGCAATACCCAAATGGCACCGTAGGTATCTGCCAGGGTCAAACGATTGGACCCCAACCAATTGACCCCACTTTTAATCAACAATGCCGCCAGGGCCGAGACAAATCCAATTATGCAGGCTTCGGCGATCGCATAGCGGCTATCAATGGCGGTGCGGCCATAATGTCGGGATCGTAACCATTGTTGCCACCGTTGCCAAAGGGGGAACCAAGCCATGGAGAAAGAATTACTAGAACAGTTTTAGGGCAAACTTTAGGGACACCATCGCCATCCGGCAATCAGTTTGTTACAATAACAGCGGTCACCACAGCCTTTGAAGAGAGCATCTTTGAGCCAAGTTGTTAATATCCCCACCCTAGATACCTTAGCGCAGGAACTGGCCGCCATTCAGCAAACTGGTTCTAAACGCATTGCCCTATTGGGGTCCCGCCATGTGCCGATCACCCACCAACAGTTGATCGAAATGATGAGCTATGCGTTAGTGCTGGGGGGTAATCACCTGGTCACCTCCGGTGCTACGGGCACTAATTCCGCCGTAATTAAGGGGGCTATGCGGGCTGACCCCAATCTGCTCACGGTGATTTTGCCCCAGAGCCTAGACCGCCAACCCAGGGAGTCCCGCAATCAATTGGGCCAGGTAGTTCACCTGGTGGAAAATACGGAAAACGATAGTCTTTCCCTGGGGGAAGCTAGCACAATTTGTAACCGGGAAATTGTCAACCGTTGTCAACAGTTGATTTGCTTTGCTTTTCACGAAAGTCATACGTTGTTGCAGACCTGTGCGGAGGCAGAGGAACAGAGAAAGCTGGTCACCCTTTTCTATTTTGATTAGGCTGAAACCCATACTAGCCAAAATATTTGTGACTAGAACTAAACCAAATCTACTGGCCATTGCAAAACAAATCAAAGCAATCTGAATTTTAATCAAGCTTGTCTAAAGTCCTCGAAAACCCATATCCGTGTCCATTACTTGGCGAGGATTTAAAGGTGTTACTGATTGTTCCTGTTTTGATACGTGTAGATTGTCTATAAAACTAATTATTGCCCCCAATAGTAGAAGGGCGCCGCCTAAATATTGAGCTTGGGTGGGCGTTTCTTTTAAAATTAGGTAGGCAAAAATAATGGCAAGAATGGGAGTGACTAAACTTGCTGAATTAATTTGGATAAAACTTGCGGTTCTGAGACCCGCTAGCCAAGCTAGTTGACCAAGAACAACAATGATGGCGGCATAGATTAGCATCCATTGCCAAAGAATTGGCGCAAAAACGTCTGCGAAATGGTGAAAACCGTAAAGAATAACTGCCATCCAAAAAAAGACAAAAGTTCCCACTAAACTACGGTAAACAGTAAAAATACTTACGGGAATAGATTGTAGCTGTTGTTTGCTCAAAATCGTTGTGACGGCTGAAATGAAGGCGGCGATCGCCACTAAACTTTCCCCCAGTCCAAAATTAAAACCCATAACCATCTTGGTGGGTTCAGGAACTCCCAAAAAAACCGTAACACCGACTCCGAAAAAAGAAATCAAAGCTGCCACGATGCTAAGCCAATTGACGGAGGTTTTGAGCAGGAAGATACTTAAAATTAATGTAAAAATAGGTTCTAGTCTTCCAATTAAAACCACATTAGTTACATTGGTTTGCCCCAGGGCCGTAAACATTAACCCAGGGGCGATCGCCCTCGACAAAATAGCCGTAATGGTTAATAACCACCAGTCTTTTCTGATTATTTTTGTAAATTGCCGGAACTGCCAATCGGGGTAAAAAATCAAGATCATTAAACCCAAGGCGCATAAATTACCGACAAAAAGAACATTACAGAGGGAAATGGGATTACGACCATCAATTGTATAGGCTTGACCTAACTGAATAATACGAGTAGTCACAGCATTAGCGGCCGAAAAGATAACAACGGCAAGGGCAAGATAAATCGGGCTAGGAACCTGCTTTAAAAAAGCCTGAAAGCCGGAAAAGACAGGTTTCATTTACTATGCCGATTCCTTTTGATAACCAATGGAGGGAGCGGAATAGATAGAAACAAAAATTGCATTTTCCTGACTGTGATTAATGGCCCCATGGACTTCATTTCTTTTGGCGATCGCCACTTCCCCTTCCTGCAAAATTTGACTGTGACCATCTCCTAAATAATAGGTTAAGGTTCCTTGGAGCATTACCCAGGTATCCTGACCATCAGGATGGGAATGGGGCTGAACCACCTGCTGGGGTCGAACTGCCCAAACAGCGATACTAGAATCCTCCGTCTCAATCACTGGGGTTACCGTTGCGGCTTGCTCAGAAAAACGAGCTATTTTTTCCAAATTAAAGATTCGTCCATTATCCATTTTAAAAATTCCTTTTTATTAAGGCTGAGGACAGGTTTTATTGACAGAATCACACTGATAAATATAGGGCGCTTGCCAATGGAGAGGAATTTCCAGCAAATCCCTGGCTCCAGTTAGACCTTGACCGATAAAAAGTAATAAGGCAAAGCTGTTAATGATAATGTGGGCATTGCGCCAACGATTTTGACGATCTTGATAAATATCTTGGGTAGTGGCCACTGAGAAAATCATTAAAAGTGCGGCTAAAATCCCATAATAAAAATGAGAAATCAGCCACTCATGGCCTCGACGATAAATTTCAGGCTGACACCCTAAAAGTACTATTCCCATTCCTGTTAAAACAGAAAAGATGCCCCGCCAAAGTTTTGTTTTAGCTCGAAAAAGAAAAACAAAAGAGGCGATACTTAAGGCAAATAGGGCTATCACTAAGAAAACCCGCAAAGGCTCCTGGGAAATAACATTATTATTAATAAATTTAGAAAAAAGAGGATAGGCCAATCCTAAAAAAGTAACCCCCACCACTGCCATGCTGAGGTATCGGCCGACGGCCACGTGTTCGGTGCCAACCACCGGGGGAATTTTACTTTTTTCTCCTGCTTTGGTTGCTAAACGCCGTTGACGGGTGAGCAAAGCACGATTAAGCACAATGCCCAACAGGGGAAAAACCACAATAATGGCGATCGCGGGATGTAACAAAGCCCAGGCATCTTGAAAGTCCATCATCAGAACAATCACCGAGTTTAGTAAACAACATTCAAGGGAGTAAAAGCGAACCGTTAAGCATTGGTTGTCCCGCAATCATCGGCCATTAATAACACGACAGTGCCATCAGTAATATCTAAGATTAGCTGGGGTCTTTCAAGCGAATCATTGCCGAACCAATGGGAACGTCTCCTTCGATGCCCTGTAATTTGGTGCTGACACGATAAAGGGCCCGGCCCCCCATCCGCGACATATCTACCCCTGATAGTTGCAGTCTTACATAGGTGTCAGGGTCAACGGGTTGATTAAAATCAATGGTTATTCCCTCTGGAGATGTTTTTAGGGTGCTGGGAATTTCCATGCCCTTAGGATCAAAAGCCTTAATTTCAATGGAACGCCCCATGTCAATGGGTAAGCCAATGGTTGTGGATTCTAGGGAAAATCCTGTAACCGCTAGGGTAATGTAGTGCATATCCCCGGCGGCTCCCACAAAGCCAGAGTCCGTGACAAAGGGAGTCGTAAAACGCATCGTCATTTGTGCTTGGGCCGGGAAATTGGCCAGGGGCAAAAAGGTTGCTGAAATGGCCAAAGCAGACAAAGAAGTGATAAGAGGACGAAGATTCATGGGGTTCAATTCCTTAAATTAAGAAAAGAAAATTGGGTCAATTGTCAACAAAAAGAGACAGTAAAATGGCGATCGCATCCTCTGGTTCATAGCGGATACGAAAATCCACATTGACATAGGCCAGAGCAATATGGCCTTGGCGGTCAATTACAAATGTGGCGGGGACAGGTAGTAACCATGCGTCTATACCATTGTGCTCGGGAATAACACAGCCTGATTGTAAATAAGCTTGTTTAACAGCATCGGGAACAGTAAAAACTAATCCATACTCCTGGGCCGTTTGCAGACCATGATCGCTGAGGAGATCGTAAGTCAAATCATGACGATCAATGGTTTTTTGAGAAGCGGCTAGGGTTTGGGGAGAAATGGCCAGAATTGTCCCTCCCAAGGCTCTAATTTTATTAACAATCTTCTGATAAGCTCGTAGTTCTAAACCACAATAGGGACACCAGTAACCCCGAAAAAACTTGAGTAGGACAGGGCCATGTTTTAGTTGTTCAGATAGGCTCACTAATTCTCCCTGGGTATTCGGTAGGGTAAAATCAGGAGCAAAATCGCCTATCCTTAACTGCCTCCGGTTTGTAAACTCCTCACGCAAACCTTGGATGAAGGCCGAAAAAACAGCAGCCCTTTCAGAAGTTGTTTTTTGCAAAGACTCTTGGTGAAACTTATACAGTTCAATTTGTAAATTCACAATCTTTCTTTATGGGGAAATATGGAGGCTATAAGCTATCATATCCCGTAAAGATTGCCCTAATTGAACGGATTATCAAGGGGTTACTTGACTTCATCAGCGGGAAACATGGCAACTCTACCTTTTTTTACCGCCACCACCACGTCATAGGTTGCACAGTAGGAAAAGGTAACATCATTCTTTTTGCTGTACAGATTGACAACCATACCAGCCCCTCCCGGTTGAACGCCCAGAGGTTCTAGATCCCCGTAGAAAAAGCGTCGTAATTGATCTCCACTGCCAGTTTTTCCTTTAGTAACGGTAATTAGTTCGATTTGTTCTTGGCTGGCCGAAGGAGGAGCGGCGATCGCCAGATTTTGGGCTTGGGGTAAAAAGCCAGGGAGGACTACATTGCCCGCGGTAATCACACTGGCCAAGGCAAGGGGAGCCCAAAGAGGACTCGGAAATTTGAGTTTTAACATCGATTTTCCGATCATAGGAATCATTGACAAAATTATCCTCCCTCATTTTTTTTTGAATGGGAAGCAGGCAAAATAGAATAGGTTATATGCCAAGTTGGAATAGGTGCCTCCATGGATCGTCTTGCTTGTATGCAAAGTTTTGTTCGGGCGATCGAAATGAATAGCTTTTCCGCCGTAGCGAGGGAACAGCACACGACACAACCAACCATTAGCAAACAAATCGCCGCCCTGGAAAAATATCTAGGGGTACAGTTAATCACCCGTTCTACGACAAGCCTCAATCTGACGGAAGAGGGAAAGCAATATTATCAATACTGTCAGCAAATTTTAGAAACGGTTGCCGAAGCAGAAGCTAGTGTAGTTGGGAAAGAAAAAGTCACAGGCATTTTACGTTTGGGCTGTCCAGTACTATTCGGCGAGATGCAAATTGTGCCTCGTTTAAAAATCTTTATCACTCGCTATCCCCAGGTTAAAATAGATTTAATGATGGTGGATCATTTTGTGGATATGGTGCAAGAAGGGTTGGACCTTTCTATTCGCATCGGTGGTCTTCAAGATAATGCTTTAATTGGCGATCGCCTCGGCATCACCCGTCGTGTAACGGTGGCTAGCACTGGTTATTTTGAAAAATCAGGGGCACCGAAAACACCGGAAGAATTAATCAATCATAATTGTATTGTCTATACTTCCTTGTCCACCATCAATGAATGGCACTTCCATGGAAAAAATGGAGTTATTAGGATCAATGTTGAAGGTGGTTTTCAAACCAATAGCTCCGTTGCCGTACGAGCCGCAGTTTTATCAGGTTTAGGCATTGCAATCGCCCCCATTTGGATGTTTGGAGAAGATATTTACCGAGGAGATCTCAAAGTTGTTTTACAGGATTATCAACCAGTACCTTTTCCCATTTATGCAGTCTATCGTCGCAGTCGCTTTTATCCTGCTAAAGTTCATTGTTTTATTGATTTTTTGCGGGAAGAATTTAAGCTAGATCCTTGGGTTTCTGACTATGGTGCTTAGTAGATCAATGGAAACTTTTAAGAATTAGCAAATAAAGATCGTTTTAACTATTAGGATCTAATTATGATTTTCAAAAATCAAGGCCCAGGGGCTTTGAATAACACAGCGCTCATTCACCGTTAGAATGTGGAAAATCGGAAGTCGAAGATGGCAAATGTAAAATCTCCCCTTAACCTTACTGATTGGTTGGAAAGGCGTTGGGTTACTCCTTCCTATGCTGGTTGGTTGTTGTTTGTTCTGGCCATTTGTTTATTTGGGGCGGCCACCAACTCCATGGCCGGTTGGCTCTATGTAATCAGCGGTATTAGCTTTGCTCTGTTGATCATTGCCGCCATTCTCCCCTGGCGATCGCTCCGACAGTTGCAATTAGAACGGTTTCCGATCCAGCCGGTCAGTGCGGGGGAAGATTTGACCATTACCCTCCGGCTCCACAATAGCCATAGGGAAGCGAAGAATTTGCTCCAGGTCTGGGATGTGTTACCCGTTGGCTTGGGCAGACCCCAGGGTAAGGCGATCGAGCTGGTCGCCCCCAAGGATTTTTATCAATGGAGCTATTTCCAGCCCACCCAAAAACGGGGAGTCTACCATTGGCAAAAGTTGGAATTACGCACGGGCACTCCCCTGGGTTTATTTTGGTGTCGCCGCAGTCAAGTTGTTCCCGCTAAGGCCATTGTGTATCCCCAGGTGCTGAAACTCCAGCAATGTCCTTTGGTGGATGCCATCGGCTCCGAAGATCAAGATAAAACACAGAGCGATCGCCATTATCAGGCGGCCACAGAGGGCATAACTAAAACTTTGCGGACCTACCGTTTTGGTGACCCCACTAGGCTGATCCATTGGCGCAGTAGTGCCAGGTTTGATCAGTTTATGGTGCGGGAACTAGAAGTGGTGACAGGGGGCCAGGAGTTGGTTATCTGCTTGGACAGTGGCAGTCCTTGGTCAGAGGATGTTTTTGAGCAAGCGGTAATTGCGGTGGCTTCTTTATATTTCTATGCTGTGCGGGCCCAGTTAAATGTGCGGCTGTGGACAGCAGGAGCTGGCTTAGTGGCCGGTGGGCGATCGGTGTTGGAAGCTTTGGCCGCAGTACAAAGGGAAGAGGCAAACCAGTATGAAATCCCCCGCAAAATTCCTTTGTTATGGATCACTAGCAGAGTTCGCAGTTTGGAAAGTTTAGCCAGTTACAGTCGTTGGCTCTATTTTGCTCCACCGGGGGCATCTTCTTCTCCCCACTCTGCCCTTTGTGCTGGCTTGACGGTTGAGGATGGTAAAGATTTATCCCAACAACTCCAGCGGCCTCTGAATTTTTCCCCAAGGCTAGTCAACTAGCCCCCAAGTACTAACCATTGGGCATTTTTATTATTGTCAGGCAACTTGAACAGTTTTTTGTGGTTTAGCTATTGCGAGCGAGAAGCCCCACGCCGTAATCTTTGATTCAGCTATGGGTAGTTCACTCTAGTTGAAAGGCAAATTTGAGAGCTCGATTAAACTCTTGAAAGTTTTGATCTCCCAATCAACCTAGACGTCGTTGCAACAATTTACGGTCAATGGTGACGATTTTGGTAACTCTAATTTTAGAGGCCACTTTGAGCCCAGTCTCGGAAAATTCGGGATCTTCGGGGATTAGAGCCACTTCTTCTGGGCTAATTTGATCAATATTTCGTGAAGAAATAAAACAAACTGTCACATCCTGTCCTTGGGAATCTACCCAAAGAATGACTGCTGGTCGAAGTTTTGTCTGGCTAAGATCGCTAAAAGGAAAGGGAACTAGCACAATATCCCCCTTACTCAAAGGCATAGAGCATCCTCTCCATCATCAATGTTGTAGATGTCGGGTTCATTATCAAGAAAGTCGAAACTACTACATTGCAGCGCCAGATTAGTAATTTCTGTAGAATGGGGATAGGTACCATCAACAAGGAGCCTTTCCCGCACCATAATCTGTTCCTCAGGAGACAAGGATTGAACAATCTGAACGATAGAGTTAATTAATTGTTTGTTCATGTTTTTGCTTTCAAACTGTTCTGAGGGAAAAATTTAGGCATCGATGCGTGTCACCGATTTTAGCGGACATTGCCGATGTAAAGATTTGTCTCAACAACTCCAGCGGCCTCCGAATTTTTCCCCAAGGATAGTCAATTAGGCGCCAAAACAATACGTGTTTATGCTGAATGTGCTTTCAGACCCTTGGCAGTGTGATCGAAATCACGCCAGAATGGATAATGTTAAAGTAGTGGTATGGGCCGTGCCGTATCTTCTTGGGCCTTTTTCCTTTGTTAGGTTTGGCTATGTCTAAGGCTATTTTCCCCCAGTCTTTTGGTCACACTCGTTCGCTGCTCAGCTTGACCCGTCAGTCGGTCAGCCAAGGTTTTACGATGTTCGAGGTGCTTATTGCCTTGATGATTTCCTTTTTATTTCTAACTGGAACTCTCAATGCCATGGTGATGGCAACGATGATGCGGGTGCGGGCGGAAAGACAGGCCCAAGCCGGCTATTGGATTAAAGAAGACTTGGAAAGAGTTAGAGCATTGGCGGCAAATTTTAATCCTTCTACCAACAATGGATGTTCTACCAGCACCGTAGGGGAAGCTTTCAGAACGAATAGCACGGCAAATGTAGGGCTCGCGAGCTTAACTGCTCCCGCCAATAGACCAATTCTAGGAAGAACTGCAAGCTTGACCCGAACGGCCACCGCTGTTGGCAATGTTCTTCAGCTTACCTACACCGTTAGGAACACTGAAATTACAGACACAAATAAAAATATTCTCGCCAGTCTTTACACTGAAGTTCTTCCCGCTGCAGCCCTTACCTGTCCGTAAGTGGCCTGATGGTAAATACAATTTATATTTGGAGTGGTTAATGATGATAAGAAACGGTAGTTCTAAGTTTCTGTTAAAACTTTTGCGCCACTCTCTTTTTACCCCTTCTAACCGAGGGTGGACTCTGATTGAAGTGGGAGTCGTAGCCGTCATCGTTGGCATTTTGGCGTCTCTAGCTGTCCCTAGTTTTGGCAAAATGCAAGCTAGAAACCAACTCAGAGGAGCGATGGCCCAAGTACAGGGAGCATTTCAGGAAGCCCAAAGGAACGCAATCAAAAAGGGCGCTACTTGTACTGTCTCAATCGATGCTTCTAATCGCACTGTTACACAAGCAACAGGTACTCCGAACAATGGTTGTGTTCCCAATCCCGTCACCATTCCGGCGAGTCAGCGTATCACAATGACCTCTCCGTCCAGCACCACTAGTATTGCTTTTTCTTATAAAGGTAATCCCAGTACCACAACTGATCAGACGATAGTCCTAACCCACGAAATCACAAGTCTTGAGCCCCGATGTCTAGTTATTGCCGCTGGCGTTGGTATTATGCGCTCCGGTTATTATCAGGGCAGTACCTGTACCCCCGCTCCATAGACATCCAGCTTGCGGTTTCCTAAAGAATTACTGAGATATTTGCCAGATTACTACTTTTTGTCTCAGATTATAAATATACTAAAGGCTAATGATCTTGTTGGGGGTGTTGGCCTATGGTTTGGCGAAGCAAATTATCTATTTTCCTAAGGCTGTTTTCCCGATCCGAGGGTTTATCATCGGGTTGGACGTTGATAGAAGTGGCGACGGTGGCAGGGATAGTGGGAATTGTGGCTAGCATAGCAATGCCCTCTTTCGTGGGGATGAAAGCCAGAATGGATACAAGAAATGGACTGACTATCCTCAAACAAACTTTACAGCAAGCCCAAAGGAATGCCATTAAAATGGGGAAAGAGTGTCGGGTGCAACTTTCCCCAAGTAGTAATCCGCCAAAGATTATTCTTGATGCTGATTCAAGGTACGCTGGTTGCCTACCCTATAGGGAAGTGACTCTGGAAAATGTGGCATTTCATCATAACTTTCCCAGCACAAATATCCGCTTTTCCTACAAAGGCAATTCAACCAATTTGGGTACCATGGTGGTGGAGTCGGTCAGCGTGATAGGAATTCGCTATTGCCTAGTGATGTCGAATATGATTGGCATGATGCGTACAGGTAAATATTTGGAGGAACCTCCCACTGTCCGGGCTGTCCATTGCCAGAAGGATGTTTAGGTTATTTAGCTATGAAAATTCAGTTATATTTATTGGCTAAAATTGCAGGCAAATCGAAAGGTTTTACATTACTGGAGCTTTTGATGGCTTCGGTTCTGACTTTTTTGGTAGTCAGCGGCATTGGGTATGCCGTTGTACTTATGACTAAGGACAATATATCTTCCCAGGTTTCCGGCGATTTGGTCTTTAACACCACCAGAGCGGCGGATTTTATTACCGACGAAATTAGACAGGCTACTTTTCTTTCGACAAGTTCAGCTGACATTCCCACAAGTACAGTTAGTTGTGCAATGGGGAGCGGGGAACAGTTTGTCATCGGGTTGGCCATCAATTCTTCCCTAGTCAACGTGGTTTACTACACCAAAACGCCTCCTGGTAATCCATGGTTAGGGCCAAGTTCAATTTACCGTTGTGGCCCCCCATTAAATGCGAGTGGACAGTTAGATCTCACTCCGGCAAATAGAACAAAATCAATTCTTGTGGATTCCATCACCACCAATGCGAATGCAAGAAATGAAACGTGTGCCTCCGGAACTACTAAGTTTCCAGCTAGCCCAAGTGCAGGGTTTTTTCTCTGTGTCAATAATAGCAACCCAAACCTTGTTGAGCTAAGGCTCACTAGTCGTTCTGATAAGTTAGCCAGTGATGGCGTTGGTGCAGGAAGAAGTGCAGAAAGCTCAGCCTCAGGAAATTTTCGGGTAGTTACTACCGCTTTTACCCGTGCGGCTTCTGGAGTAGCAACTCTCAATAGCAGTGGGACATGTTCAGGAGTTACAGTTGCCGTTGATGGCAGGCCAGCAGTCAGCTTTACGAGTGGCATGACTGTGGTGGCGACAAAAACTAGCACTATAACTTTTAGCCCCAATCCTAGTCTATGGCTGAAAACATCACCTAGTACAAATCAAGATAGATATACCTATTTGTTGTGTACAATCAACGCAAATTTCTAGTAATAAGGCATTAAGAAAGAAGGCTAATGAAACAGTCTGTTCTATTCATTCCTGGATTTGCGGCAATCTCAGCGATGTGGGATTACGAGATGAATAATCTGAGTGATCTCATTGAAGCCCAAAGTCTGATAATGGCAGGGGATTCACTCCAAGAAATGGTTGATTTCGTGGTTAACAGCAAAACACTGCCTGATAAATTTGCCCTGGTTGGCCATTCCATGGGGTCTTGGGTGGGAGCTGCCACCGCTGCACTGCATCCAGAAAGAATTACCAAGCTAGTGCTGATGGACGGTTGGGCCCGGACTAATGCTGCCAAAGCCACCGAAATGAAGGTCACGTTAAAAGCTCTGCAGGCAGGACAACACCAACAAGTCTTGGCCCAACACTGCCCCAATGTTTTTTATGCCAATAATGCCAACTTCAGTAATAACGTGAAGTTTCTGCGGAGTCTCCAGGAATCTTTGCCAGAATCCCTAATTACGCAACAGTGGCAGGCTATGGTCAAAGATAACGATATTCGCCATTTATTACCAAAAATTCAATGTCCCACCCTGGTGATCCATGGCCGCCATGATCCATGGTTTGACTTGGACGAAAATTTATTCCTGGTCCAATCCATTGCCCATGCCCAGTTCAGCATTGTGGAAGATGCGGCCCATGGCACTCCCATTGAACAACCCCAAGCGACAACGGCTTTACTACGCCTTTTTTTGGGTAATTAAGCTAACTAAATAGTGGAACCAGCACTGGGGGGAGTCGGGGGAGCGGAAAGCAAATTCCTCAGACCTAAAGCACCAAAGGCGGCAAAACCAATGGAGAGCATTAAACTGCTCAGTCCCACCCGTAAACCTTGTTTGAGAGCTTGGTTGGAAGCTTGGCTTTCCACTTTTTGCCGTTGCTCCGCCACTTGAGTTTCTAAATTAGTCTTGATTTCTTCCATTTTTGCCTTGAGGGCGGCCGGATCCTTAGACATTTCCCGCAGACCTTTGAGTTCGTTCACCTGACGCTCAATATTGGCCAACTGCTCTTGGTTGAGGGGATTACCATTAACTTGACCAGCGGCTAAAAGTTGTTCCCCTTCTTGAATTTGTTGTTCCAGCGCTTCTGGATTTTGGGAAAGGGCATCGAATTGTCGCAGAGCACCTTCCACCTGTTGTTGCCCTTGGCCAATTTGGCTCTCCAGTTGGGCCAACTCCGCTGTTTTGATTTGGTTCACATTGGTCAAATGCACCGGAATCAATAGTAAAAAGACTAACCCCAAGGCGATCGCCAGAATATAGATTGGCATCCTTAGGTCAAAACCACCTTTGGGAGAAGTACCGGCGGTTTTAGCCATGGTATCCACGAAGTAACCAAGGGAAATCAACCCCATGCCTAACATAGGAACAATGCCCCGGTCGACAATGCCCGTTACCGTCGCCAACTGCCACTGGGGATCAGCCATTTGCAAGGGAAAAATAAGGCTGAAAAAGTCCAGCAGGGCAATGAGGATGAAAATAACACCAAATAACTTCAATGTCAGGGTGGTAAAGGCAGGGATGTTCATAAATTTCGGAGAGCAACGAAGTATACTATACGCTATCTTTCGACGAACGAATCAACCCAGCATTGCATGGGAACAAGGAGTTTCTCCAATTCCTTTTCGTCCAGATCACTGCAATTAATCTATCCAAATGCAGTCTTCCCAATCCTTCTCGGCGGTGGACTTGGTACCATTGGCTAAAACTGAGGCTAAGTCGAAATCTTCCCGATTAGCATTGGTGATTAGATTACTGTTACCGTTGGTTTGCTTCGCTTTGTGGGTTTTGGTCTTACTGCCAAAGGGGTTAAGGGTTATGCGACCATTGTGGGTAGAGCGGGAAGAAGCGGTGACCATACCCGGACTGGTGGATTTAGTGTGGCTAGGACGGCCATCCGCACCCTGGGTGGCATGGGGCGTTTCTGTTTGCAGACGAGTGTCACGATTAGGGGCTGTGTTAGCTTGGGTATTCTTCCCCTGAAAAGCCGAGGTGGTTTTTGCTTCCGGCATAAGATGTTCAAGGAAATAGTCTAGGGTCTTCTGCTTCACCCAACCCTTGAGCACCGCCACAGAGCCAAATCTAATCCCCAATTTACGCTGTTCTTCTAGGATTAAATTGACTTGATCCTCCTGGAGCAAATAGGCCTGCTGTAGGTAGTAACCTAGGGGACGGCGATCGCGGGTTTTGACCATCCGGGGCCAGGATTCGGCAAAGAAGTCCACTGTTTCCTGTTGCAACCAACCGCGCACGACTAAAATCTCGCCAATGGGCAGGGGGGAATACTGCTGGTCTTGGAGAGCAACTTGTATCTGGGCGTCTGTGATAAGGTCAGCTTCCCTTAAAATTTCGCCGAGCAGTTGAGAACAGGGGGACTTAGCCATGACGGTAAATTCACGAAAAAGGGCGGCTTATCAGCGAGGAGATACTGGCAGTTTTGGGGTGCAAGGATGGAAAAAAAGTTTCTGAAAGCCCTCTAAGCCGGAAAATCCAGCAAAATCATTGCCTGTAATGCCAAAAACTCGGATATATTGACTAAAGCCGATAGGAGCCATCATAAGCGATCTTTTCACCAATTGTCATTACCAAAAAAATCAAAGTTTGGCTATACCCTAAGGACGGAATTGTTTCAATCGCAGAGCGTTGGTTACCACGGAAACGGAGCTAAAGGCCATGGCGGCTCCGGCTAGGATGGGATTGAGCAGTAAGCCAAAGAGGGGATAGAACACCCCAGCGGCCACAGGAATGCCCACAACATTGTAAATGAAAGCAAAAAAGAGATTTTGCCTGATATTACCCATTGTGGCTCGGCTCAGCTTAATGGCGGTCAAAATTCCCTGTAAATCACCGGAAATAAGAGTGATATCACTGGCGGCGATCGCCACGTCGGTGCCGGTACCAATGGCTATGCCCACATCGGCTTGGGCTAGGGCCGGAGCATCGTTAATACCATCCCCCACCATGGCGACGATGTAACCCTTTTGCTGTAATTGTTCTACCTGTTGGGCTTTATCCCCTGGGCGCACTTGGGCCAATACATGGCGAATACCCACCATGTCAGCAATGGCCTGGGCAGTGGCCTGATTATCCCCCGTCAGCATATAAACGGATAAACCCAGTTTTTTCAGGGCTTGCACCACCTGGGGGGAGGAGGGCTTGAGGGCATCGGCGATCGCCAATAGAGCTTTAATTTCCGTATTGACCGCGAGCCAAATGACGGTTTTTTGCTCCGTTTCCCATTGCTGGGCTTGATTTTGCCATGGTTGATGCTCCGTACCAGTGACCCCCAAATCTGCTAACCAGTCAGGCGTTCCCAATCGCACCCATTGCCCCCGCCATTGCCCTTCCACCCCACAACCGGCGATCGCCTGGAAATTTTCTATCTCTAGCAAACTCACCTGTTGGGATTGGCCGTAGTTAACCACTGCTTCCGCCAGGGGATGTTCGGAATATTGCTCCACACTGGCCGCCCATTGGATTAACTGTAAACTTTCCTCCGTGGAAGTGGGGGACAAGGTAAAAAAGTTGGTCACACTGGGTCTGCCCTGGGTTAACGTGCCGGTTTTATCCAACACAATGGCCGTTAACTTTTCGGCCATTTCCAGACTGCTAGCTTCTTTGATCAGCACTCCATACTCCGCTCCCTTACCGGTACCCACCATCACGGAAGTGGGAGTGGCCAAGCCCAACGCACAGGGACAGGCAATGATCAGCACCTCCACCAAGGTCAACACCGCCAGGGTAATATTGCCCGTGGTCAGCCACCAGATACAGAAAGCGGCGATCGCCACCACAATTACTGTGGGGACAAACCATTGGGTAATGCGGTCGACAAAATGTTGGATGGGAGCTTTGGAAGCCTGGGCTTGCTGTACCAATTGAATGATTTGGGCTAGCACCGAATCCTGTCCCAACTTACTGACTTGAATATCTAAACTGCCGCTCTTATTTAAGGTGGCCCCAATTACTTCTGCCCCAACGGTTTTATCCACCGGAAAACTTTCCCCCGTCACCAAGGATTCATCCACGGTGGAATTGCCCGCCACTACCATGCCGTCCACTGGGATTTTTTCCCCCGGCCGTACCCGCACCACATCGTCAATTTCTAACTCGGCGATCGCCACCGTTTCCCAGGTTTCCCCCCGCTTGACCAAAGCAGTTTGGGGTTGTAGCCCCATTAATTTACGGATCGCCGCAGAAGTCTCCCGCCGGGCCCGCTGTTCCAACGACCGTCCCAATAAAATTAGGGTGATCACCACCGCCGCCGCTTCAAAATAAACGTGGGCTTCCAACCCCTGGCTAGTTAACCATTGGGGAAAAAGGGTAATGGCCACGGAATAAAAGTAGGCCGCACTGGTGCCCAACGCCACAAGGGTGTCCATGGTGGCACTGCGGGTTTTAACGGATTTCCAAGCTCCCCGGTAAAATTCTGCCCCGGACCAGAACTGTACTGGGGTGGCCAACAGCCATTGCAACCAAGGATCGTGAAAAATGTGGGGAAAATGGGGAATATTCACCCCCAGCATCATTGGTAGGGAACCGAAAAATAGCACCACACTGATCCCTAAAGCCGTCAACAACTTGGCCGAAAATAGGGGCTTGGTATCCTTTGCTTCTCCAAGGGATAATGCCTCTGGCTTCAGTACCTTCGCTTGGTAACCGGCCCGGGCCACCGCGTCTGTGAGAATTTTGGGATCAATTTCTCCTTGATAGCTGACCGCCGCCTGTTCCAGGGCAAAATTCACCTGGCAAGACTGCACCGCCGGCACCTTGGCGATCGCCCGTTCAATGCTGGAAGCACAGGCCACACAGCGCATCCCCTCCAGTTGCAGATTGATGGTTTGGGCCATGGTTAATTGGTAATACTCAGTACAAAGAAAAGCTTACCTTCAATTTTAGCCACCGCATATTGGGAAGCTAAGGAACAGCCCCGGGCCTCACCTTGGTATAATTGCCTAGCTAAAGACGGACGGTATCAGCAGTTGAACTCTTTGGCAGTGACCAAATTTTTAACTTTTTAATTTACCGAGATAAGTACATGAAAACTGCATGGGTATTTCCCGGCCAAGGTTCCCAGGCTGTGGGCATGGGGGTAGATCTGCTCCCAACGGCGATCGCCAAGGAAAAATATCAGCAAGCCGAGGAAATTCTGGGCTGGTCAGTGGTGGAAAAATGCCAGGGGGATGAAGCTAGCCTGGCCCTGACCCAAAATACCCAGCCCTGTTTGTATGTTATCGAAGCAATTTTGGCTGATTTGCTCAAGGATAAAGGTTTTCAGCCGGATTATGTGGCAGGTCATAGCTTGGGGGAATATTCCGCCCTCTACGCCGCTGGAGTATTCGACTTTGCCACGGGTTTGCAATTGGTTAAGGAACGCTCGGAAGTTATGGCCGGAGTTTCCGGGGGCATGATGGCCGCCCTCATGAAATTTGATCAAAATCACTTACAAACAGCCCTGGCAAATAATCCGGAAGTGGTGCTAGCCAACGATAACAGCCCCGAACAGGTGGTTGTTTCCGGTACCGTAGGTGGGGTAGAAACCATTTTAGCCAGCGTTAAAGCCCGCCGGGCCGTCCCCCTGAAAGTATCCGGAGCCTTCCACTCCAGTTTTATGGCCCAGCCGTCCCGAGCCTTTGCCCAAACCCTAGAAGCTTGCCGGTTTAACGACGCTACGGTGCCCGTCCTCTCCAATGTTGACCCCAACCCCAGCCAAAACGGCGATCGCCTGAAGGAAAAACTAATTCAACAAATGACCAGCTCCGTGCGCTGGCGGGAAACCATGGTGACCCTAGAAGAAATTGGTGTAACGGATTATTGGGAAGTGGGCCCCGGTAAAGTACTGACTGGTTTATGTAAACGCACCTGCCCCGATCTGAACCTGAAAAATATCGGCCAATTAGAGGATTTGAATTCCCTGTAGGATTACTGAAAAGTATGGATTTTTCCCTAAAGTCCCCAATACTGGGGGAGTTTCAATTACATTCTGGCCATAATTGAGGGGTCAGAGGGATTTCTCAACCATGCTCCCCGGGTTTCTGCCACCCCATCCGGGCTTGCTAACATTGGCCTTCTGGGAGTTTTTTCCCACTCCAAATTCCTCTAAGATGGACAGAGCAAGCAAGAATTTTGACGGGTTGGCAGCATCCAACAAGTCTGTCATAGCTATATTTCACCCAATTTTCTCGAAGGAGAGTCTATCGTGTCTGCCCACAAGATTCTGGTCATCGATGACAGCAAAGTTATCCGTATGCGAGTTAGGGATATGTTGCCCCAGGGAAATTTCGAGGTGATTGAAGCCAAGGACGGCCTCGAAGGTTTTAACCTCATCCAGAGTGAACGGCCTAACTTAATCATGTTGGACTTTCTCCTGCCGAAAATGAGTGGCTGGGAAGTGTTTCAATCGGTGCAGGAACGCCCTGAACTCAAGGCCATTCCTCTAGTGTTGATGTCCGGCCGTAAGGAAGAAGTGCTCGAAAAAATTCCCGAACCCTTTGAGTATTTTGCCTTTGTGGAAAAACCGTTCGAGCAAAGGGAATTGGTGGCCGCCATTAAAGAGGCAATGGTGAAGGCCAAAAAACACGCCCCTGTGGCCACCGTGGCCAGTGCCGCTGCCCCCGCTGGGGATTTGGCCGCCGAAGTGCGACAACTCAAACAACAGGTGGCCCAAATACACGGTGAAATTGACCAGTTGAAAAAACAGTTGGGCCAATTGGTTACTTTCATCAAGCAACGACTTTCCTAGGCTATGCTTTGGGGCCTGTTCACCGCTAGACTTGGGGGGAAACCTTCGCGTTGAGAATAGGACTATGGCATCCCCTGCACCAGAGTTAGCCAACCCAACCATAGATGAAATGACCCCGGCTAGTCACCACGACGTGGTGGAAACTGTTATTTCCGGCATGGCCCAGGAAAATAGCGCCTTTGTGCAAGATAACGACCAGGGCGCCATCTGGAAATTTGCCTATGGCAGTGTGGAAGTGCTAGTACAGCTCACTGGAGAAGGGGAAAATGATCTGTTTCGGGTCTGGGCCGAGGTGATGCCCTTACCCAAAGAGCCAAGCCAATTATTGGCGGAGGTGATGCAATTAAATTGGTCAGATACCTTTGAAGCTTGTTTTGCTGTGCGGGAAAATCATTTAATTGCCCTCCATCAGCGCACCGTGGCGGATCTTTCCCCGGGTGAAATTTCCAGGGCCATTACCCTGGTGGCAACTTTAGCTGACGACCATGACGATCGCCTGAAGGAAAAATACGACGTTTAATCAAAGTTTCCTGATCACCAAAGTCAAGTATTAATTAACTAATAATCTTCTTCCAAAGCCGCAAACAAAGCGCTGAGAATCTGATTAGAGTATAAAATGCCCTCCGGATCAGTGAAGCAAAACCTCTGCACCGTTTCCGTTGTGGCCCAGTTTGGGGCCAGGATTTGGTTATCCTCGCCGTAAAATTCCAGCCAATGGCGATCGCCAAAAGACTTTAAAGTATTCAGGATGATCTGCTTAGTCCCTGCACTAGTCGCAGGCAATTGACCCCAAGTTACCCCGGCAGTGAGACGCAGGCCCAGCATCAAACTTTCCAGCAAATTTTCCAACGGAGAAACCGTTTCCCCTGGAGTCGGACACCCTTGATTGAGCCAAGATTCTAGCCATTGGTAATAGTCATTTCTGGTGCGGGGACGACCAAAACGTTTGCTGTCAATGTAACTGGTGGCCCCCATGCCAAAGCCGTAGTAGGGCAAATTACGCCAATAGATTTGGTTATGGCGACATTGGTAATCGGGGCGGCCATAGTTGGAAATTTCGTAATGCTGAAAACCAGCTTGGGTTAATACTTGTTGTCCGTGGCGGTAAAAGTCTGCACTACACTCGGACGGAGGCACAGCCAATTTTCCCCACTGTTGCCATTTGTCGAACACAGTTTGGGGTTCTAACACCAAGTCATAGCAGGAAATGTGTTTAGGCCCTGCGGCCAGAGCCAGGGTGAGGGAACTATGCCAATCTGCTGCCGTTTGCTCCGGTAGCCCGGTAATTAAATCCAAACTCCAATTTTTAATATTCTCCTGGGCGATCGCCGTGAGGGCCTGGTCAATGTCCCGGCGACGGTGGTGGCGGCCACAAAGGGTTAGTAGTTTGTCCTGAAAAGCCTGTACACCCAAGCTAAAGCGGTTAATGCCTAAATTTTTATAGGCTTGCAATTGGCGTTGATCAAAGGTGCCAGGATCAATTTCAATGCTGATTTCAGCTTCCGTAGCAATGCCTAAATGTTTATCTATTACCGCTAAAATTTTTTCCAAACCGGCGATGGGTAGTAAGGAAGGAGTGCCTCCACCAAAGAAAACTGTTTTTAAGGGTGCTTCTTGGTGTTGTTGCCCCGCAATTTCCCGGCAAACTGCGGCTACATATTCCCCCACCCAACCATCCATATTTAGGGACTGAAAACCTGTAACGGCAATGGGAAAATCACAATAAAAACAACGTTGGCGGCAAAAGGGAATGTGAATATAGGCGGCGGTGGGCATTAAATATTTGCCGGTATTTACTGGCGATAAAGTTGTCTTTTTCCTATGTAGTTTTGTACCGGATCTGGAATTAGATCATCGTCCTTAATTTGTCGGTAAATGCTGGAGGAAATGGGGGGAGTGATGGCTTGATCGTTGTCTTGACCTACCAAGTGGTAGCGCCCTCCTAACTGTTCCAATTTATCCAAATCAGAGGGGTCAATGCTGTAGCCTGGTCGGGGAAAAATCACTAGCTTGACGGCGGGCAATAATTCTTTCACTGCATACCATTGGGGAATTTGGACAATCAAATCAGCCCCCACCACCAAAGCATAATCAGGGTCTAAACCCCACCTTTGTTGGGCCCGTCGCAGGCTAATTAAACTGCGGCGATCGCTTAAATCTTCCCAAATTTGCACCGTCGCATAATCCTTCTGTATCTCCTCCACCAACAGCTTCAACATTGCCTGGCGATCGCCTAGGCTGGCCCAGTGGCCCGTTTGGGGACTGGGACCTTGCTTGAAGGGGTTATCGGCCGCCCATACCGCCACTTGGTCAAAATGCTGGGCTAACCAAACGAGAATGGCCCGATGGGCCAGGGTGGGGGGATCAGCACTAGTGCCAAAAAGGGCTATTTTCACAGGGGAGTTTCAATCCAGATTGCTTGGGTCTCCGAACAACTAATTTTTGGCTTCCGTTAGTTCAATAACCCGTTCATCGTAATCCTTGACCAAAAAATTCAGGGGCTTGCGACTGCGTACTTTATAGCGGAGACGACGGGACTGCACCCGCAGGAAAATTTGCTCTAAACAATCGTGGTCAAAGCAGACATGGCGTTGGCGATTGTTACTACCAAAGCTAGCTCCACCGATGATGTGCAGTTGGGTATTTTTTTTCAACTGATACCAAAGCCCATCCTGGGCACTATAGCGGGTATCCGGAGCGATTTGGGGATTGGCCGCCATGGAAAAAGAATCCCAGCCGGCCGTGCCTAGGGTTTGCTCATAGTTGTAGTAGTAATGCAGGGGCACATCTGCCACGTTTAAGTCCAGCAAGCCTTCATAAAACGCTTTGGCGATCGCCAGGTCGGACACCATTACCGTATAAACCTTGGGGGCACTGGTGAGAAATAACCACATGGCCAAAGCATAGGCCCCCAACAGCATCACCATAATGCCTTGGGTGGAAAACAGACTGTCAATAGGAATCAAGGCGGCGAAATGCAGGGGCATAGCTTAGGCAACTGGGGTATAGAACCCGAAAAATCGGCAAAAATTGTTAGGATCATTGGGCTTAGCCCGTTCTAGGGTTAGCAGACGCTGTCGAACTAGAATTGCCCTTGGGGTACATTCTACCAAGACCCCTCCCAGTGCTCCAACCTTACGTCCCCCTAGCCCATGGATCAGTTGGATCAATTCAGTGATTATTTTGTCCCTCCCCTACAGGTGGGCCAAACCCATTTTAATTGGGGGAAATGCACCTATGTGATGGGAATTTTAAACACCACTCCGGACAGTTTCAGTGATGGGGGCGAGTTTAATTCCCTACCAACGGCCATTGACCGTGCCCAAGCCATGGTGCAAGGGGGTGCCCATATCATTGACATTGGTGGCCAGTCCACCCGACCGGGGGCAGAAACCATTAGTTTACAAGAGGAATTGGCACGGACTATTCCCATCATCAGAGCCATACGGCAGCAATTAACCGTACCCATTTCCATCGATACCACCAGAGCTGAGGTGGCCCGACAAGCCCTCGAGGCCGGAGCGGATATGATCAACGATATTTCCGGGGCGACCTTTGAACCGGAAATTTTGGCGATCGCCGCCCAGCATAAAACCCCAATTATTTTGATGCACATACGGGGCACCCCCCAAACCATGCAAAATTTGACAGATTACGGGGATTTAATCGGGGAAATGAAGCAATTTTTTGGCCAACAAATTGACTTGGCCCGCCATTACGGGGTGCTCCCCCAACAAATTATCCTTGACCCCGGCATTGGCTTTGCTAAAACCGCCGAGCAAAATATCACCCTACTGCGGCAGTTACCGGAGCTTAAAAAACTTGGTTTCCCCCTGTTGCTTGGGCCATCCCGTAAAAGCTTCATTGGTAAAATCCTTGACCAACCGGATCCCAAAGAAAGAGTTTGGGGCACTGGGGCGGCCTGTTGTCGGGCGATCGCCGGTGGCGCGGATATAGTCAGAGTCCACGATGTAGAAGCCATGGCCCAGGTCTGTACAGTGGCGGATGCCCTATGGCGATGAGTAAGCTCAACCTCAACAAATTGCTCAGAAATTGGGGGCAAAAACTCCAGCGTTGGCCCCTAGGAGAATGGTTCGGATTAGCGCTCGTGATGCTACCCATAGCTTTATTGTTCTGTTGGGGTTTAGATATTCATGAATTACGCCCGGGCCAAGAAAAGAATTTAGTCCAAGCAGCCCAATATTGGTTAACCACCCAGCAAAATCAAGGTTTTTCCGCCGCCAGTTTTTTCAATGATGTCGGGCGATCACCGTTACCGATTTGGCTAATTGGTTTCAGTCAATCCCTTTTTGGTCAAGGACTCTGGGGCGATCGTTTATTGGTAGCCTTGCTCAGTGGAGCTAGTTTACCCCTGTTGTATTGGTTGGCCAAAGAACTCTATGGTCGCAGTTTACCAGCCCTGCTGACGGTGGTGGTCTACGGCACTGCCCCCACTGTGGTTTATTGGGCCAGGGTGGCCAGCATTAACGGTTTTTTATTACCCCTCACCATTACCTTCTTCGCCAGTGTGCTATTTTGTCGTCGAGATTTAAGGGGAGGCCTGCCCTTGGGATTGAGCCTAACCGCACTTAGTTTGACCGATGGCCCCACTGCCATTTTGCTCCTGGGCACCGCTTTATTTTTTCTCCATTGGGACACCCCCCGTTTAAAGTTTTCTCCCTTTTTCTGGCTTGGTTTTACCCTAGGTTTATTACCGGCGATCGCCTGGTGGTTAGGCTATGGTTTCCTACTGCACGGGGAAATTGTGGACTCGATAATGGTCATCGGTGGCTCTCCCTGGCCCATAAAATTAAGGGGTTGGCTATGGCTGCTGGCCAGTTCCCCTGGGCTAATTTTTGCCATCAATACTTTTCCCCAAGCCCAACAAGCTTTGCCCTGGAGTTGGGCCCGTTTTCTCATCTGCCAGGGGGGAATGTACGCCATGTTGGTAATTATCTCCCCTTGGCCCAGCGCACCTTTGACCATGGCCCTATTGGTGGTTATGGCATTGGCGGCGGGATTGACTTTAGCTGAAATACGGCAAGGAGCTAGTACCTTGGCTTATCCTCCCTGGTGGCGTCGATTTTTCCTAACCCTAGCCGGTTTGACTTCCTTGGGGGCCATGGCTATTTATTTCTCCTACCGCCGGGGAAATTTGCCCAATTGGACTGCCCAGGACGGGGTAATCAGCGTATTAGTGCTAGTGTTACTGGCCTTAACCTTGGGGATGACGTCCCTGTTGTTGGATCGTCAGAGATCTGAGTTCATCAACGTACTTTTTTGGGGTCTGTTTGTCTGTTTATTTTTGGCAATTTACAGCCCCCTGAGCCATCTGCCACCAATGTCTTTGCCCAATGTGATTGCTTGAATGAGTAAATTTTAGGATCAAATATGCTTGTTAATCTGTCAAAAGGCGGACTTGGTCCCTACTCTCCAGTAAAGCTAGTAAAGATTGTTAGCCCTCTTCCGACATCAAGGTAAAGTTTTCTCATAATTGAGCTGAAAAAATTCCCTGACCAGATTAACCGGGGGTTTTGGACTTAAAATCCTTGTCATTGAGGGTTTTATAACATCTGTCTTCCTTGTTTGCTGAGTAAATACTTCACAAAAAACTTTACAAAACTTAAAGAATTGCTTAGTATTATTAGTGGATTGATCCCAGTCATTCCCAAACTATTCTTCAGTTTCCAGTTGGCCCAAACGCCCCCATCGGACAGGCATTATGCGTCATTAACCTAGCCCAGTCCGTTTCGAATCTTACTAACGTGGCGTTCCCTGGGTTTATTTGGTCTCCCACTGCGATTCCCCCACTGAAATCACTAATCCAAGATGACTGCCAGAACCAGCCCCGATTCCGTCCGTGCCTATCTCAGAGAAATTGGTCGTGTGCCCCTGCTCACTCACGAAGAAGAGATTGTTTACGCCAAGCAAATTCAGCAGGTAGTCAGTCTCAACGAGATTAAAAAGTCTTTGGCCGAGGGTAAAAATGGCGAAGCGGTTTCCCCCAGCGAGTGGGCCAAGGCCGCTGATTTGTCCATCCAGGAGTTAGAGAAGACAATTAAAGAGGGGGAACGGGCCAAGCGCAAAATGGTGGAGGCCAATCTCCGGTTGGTGGTTTCCGTTGCAAAGAAATATCTCAAGCGCAATCTAGATTTACTAGATCTGATCCAGGAGGGCACCATTGGTATGCAACGGGGGGTGGAAAAGTTTGACCCCACCAAAGGTTATCGGTTTTCCACCTACGCCTACTGGTGGATTCGCCAGGCTATCACCCGGGCGATCGCCGAAAAAAGCCGCACTATTCGTTTACCGATCCACATCACAGAAAAGTTAAACAAGATTAAGAAAGCCCAGCGGCAACTATCCCAGGAAAAAGGTCGGGCCGCATCAATTGCCGAATTGGCAGAACATTTGGAACTGACCCCAAAGCAGGTGCGGGAATACTTAGAGCGCTCCCGCCACCCCCTTTCCTTGGATTTACGGGTGGGAGATAACCAGGACACCGAGTTGGGGGATTTATTGGAGGACGATGGTCCCCTGCCGGAGGATTTTGCCACCTATGCTTCCCTGCAGTTGGATTTAGATGGTTTGATGGCGGAGTTAACCCCCCAACAACGGGAAGTTTTAATTCTTCGTTTTGGCTTAAATGACGGTCAACCCCTGACCCTAGCCAGCATTGGTTCTATGTTGAGCATCAGTCGGGAGCGGGTGCGGCAGATTGAACGGGAAGCTTTAAATAAACTACGTAAGCGCAAGTCCATGATTCAAGAATATTTAGCTAGCTAAAGAAAAGCTAACTTTCGTTACATTCTTTTGTCTTTTGCATAGATTAATACCCCAAAAACCGTATAATCCCTAGCAGTATTTTTAAGAAATGTAACAATTTTTAAAGATTCCCAATTGCCCCACACCTCACCTTTGGAATAAAAAGATATTATGCGAGTCACTTTTTCCGCCACCGAACAATTAAGCCTCCAGCAGTCTGACCCGTTGCCGAGCTTGCAACATTATCTCCGGCAACCCCAACGTTTGGTGCGGGCGATCGCCGACCCTAAATTAATGGAAGTACTACCTGGCGATCGTTTTAGATTAAAGATGCGACCGCTCAACTTTTTAGACATATATCATTTTCAGCCCACAGTAGTCCTGAAGCTATGGTCTAACCCGACGGGCACTGTGTTTCTAGAATCAGAAAGCTGTGAAATTCGTGGTATTGATTATATTAACCATCGTTTTAGTTTGCGGTTAAAAGGTCGTTTGGCTCCCTACCACCAGGGGGGACATACATTACTCCAAGGCAAGGCAGATTTACAGGTGGCGGTGGATCTACCCCAGGCCCTCTGGTTAACCCCAAAACCTTTACTAGAAATGGCGGCTAACGGTTTATTGCGGGGGGTTTTGGCTCGCATTAAACAACGACTCCAAGGACAACTTTTAGCAGATTACGAGCAGTGGTTAGCCCAGCAAAATGAGAATTCACCACTCCAAAGTTCTCCCGCTGTTGAAGCTTTAGAACCAATTTAACTAGATAGCTTAAGTATTTAAATTGTCCTTAAAACTGGACCATAGCCAAACAAAATTGATGGATTTTTTCTATTCCTATCCACCCCTAATTGCTGGTACTTTAGTCAAACGTTATAAACGCTTTTTGGCCGATGTTGAGTTAGATAGCGGTGAAGTAATTACAGCCCATTGTCCCAACACTGGTCCCATGACTGGAGTTTGTCAGATAGGGGCAAAGGTCTACCTTTCCCAGAGTGATAATCCTAAGCGGAAATTAGCCTATACGTGGGAAATGATTGAAGTAGATAATACCTGGGTAGGAGTGAATACTGGCTTACCTAATCGAGCCATTAAACAAGCTTTAAATGAAAGGATTTTTCCCAATCTAAGGGAAGATTATGACAATATCAAGCCGGAAGTTGTTTATGGTAAAGACAAAAAAAGTCGCATTGATTTTTTGTTGACTAAGCCAGCGCAAAAGCCAGTTTATGTGGAGGTGAAAAATACGACTTTAGCCAAGGAAAATTTAGCTTTATTTCCCGATACAGAAACCACTAGGGGACAAAAACATCTCCAAGAACTGATGGATATTTTGCCAGAAGCTCAGGCGGTGATGCTTTACTTTATCAATCGGGGTGACTGTACTCATTTTTCACCAGGAGATGCCTATGATCGCCGTTATGGAGAACTACTGCGCCAGGCGATCGGTGCTGGGGTAGAGGTGATGCCCTGCCGTTTTGAGGTTAGTCCAGAGGGGGTAAAATTTCTCGGTATGGCGGAATTAGTCCTTTGAGATAGATTAGGTTTTATTACCCTTCTATCAAAAAAGGGGAAATAGAATAAGGAAATGGCGACAACATAGTGATGAATGTGTATTTGTTGGCCAATCTTCAGATAGAAAACTTAGACCAAAGAAATAATTGTTCGAGTGAATTAAAATATAGGAAATAGAAGTTTCACCAGGATAGACAAAAACATCCATGGTGCAATAAGGAATGGGAGGCAGTTAGCTATAAGTTCGACCCGAGCGCTTTCTCCCAGCATTTCTATGGGTAACCATTGGCGAACCGCTTAGCGGATCTCTACAAGATCCCCAACTTCTAGGGCTAATAAAGCGACTCAAATTGAAGGTTCAGCAATTATGGTTTGCAGAAGCCCCGGCTATGGGAATAATTTCTCCTTGGATAAATTCGCTTTTTTCCGTTGCCCGTTCTTCTTTTTGCAGATATAGTTGATTTAATTGAAAGTAAGACACTGAACGGAGCTAAAAGCCTCTTTGGTAAAGACCTTAGCTATCTCAATCTTACTTTGATTGACTATATTAATCCACCGCGAAGGGTTTAGTTGCGGCAACGACCATTATCGACCTCCTGTTTTATCCGGCTTGTTTGAATTTAGCCTCAACTTTTTGTTATAGTCGTTTTTAGTAAGATTGAGGCAGTCAAACTCACCGAAAAGCTTGTCAATAAAGACTTAAGCAGTCCCGAAACTATTTGAAATGACTATAGTGTTTAACCTTACCAAGATGGTCAACTTGAGCAAAAGGCGATCGCCTAGGGGGACTTCATTTTTGCTTTGCTTCGCCAACTGCGTTCTAGAAGTTTGAATTGTTGACCCAAATAATCCAAATTGGGTGGTTGTTCTCCATAACGCCAAGCTACATAGGCAGTAGAAATTTCCACAATTATTTCTACCTGTTCGGAGATTAAATGTTCCCGCAGGGACTGGGCAAATTCCCCGGGGGTTTGGGCTCGACTTCTGTGAAAACCCCGTTGTTCTAGATCGTAGAGCAAAGTTTGATAAAGCCTAGCCATGGGATGGAGCCGGGTCAAGCGACGATACTGCAACCAACGTTTAGCCTGCATCCAGCCAAGCCAACCCACAAAACCAGCGGCGATCGCCAAAATTAGTCCTAGTAAAGCACCGCCTAAACTGGTGGAAATCAAATTCCAGAACCAGCGCAGAATAGTAATGAGGAATCCGGTGACAGCGGCCCAGACATTAGCCAGGAAACCACTCACCGGGGAAGGCAACCAACCCGCTACCCAACGCCAAATTTGTTGGAGCACGCTAAAGGTTTCGCTATCTTCAATGGAAGGGGGATAAAGTTCGTGGCCGGGAATGGGGTCGAACATAAACCAGCCCAGCCGAGGGAAAAGCACTTCTGTCAAAGCATAGGCATCGGTGTTATGGACTAAGTGATAACCGGTGAAGGGATTAAATTGTCCTGGAGCAAAGCCCACCGTCAGCCGGGCGGGAATATCTAAACTCCTCAGCATGATGGTTAGCACCGTGGCAAAGTGATCCGGTAGGCCCCCCTCGTATTCAAATAAAAACGCTGTGACCAGGTCTTCATCTTTGTCGAAAAATGGTAAATCTGTGCGAATGCGGTAATTTTGCTTGAGAGCCTGGGTCAAATACAGGGAAATTTCATAGGGGGTTTCCAGGGGGCGTTCCGATTTGGCTAACAATTCCTCGGCTTTGGCCCGCACCGCTGATTTGATATCCGGGGGAACCTGTAGCAATTCGGGCTTAATTTTTACTTCCGGGGGAATACGATACTTTTGCAACATGGTCCGGTCCCGCACCGGTACTTCCGAAATGACTGTGTAGGTAATGCCTTCCATTAAGCCCACTGGCGATCGTAAACTGCCATTGCGGTCTATGGCCACCTCCCTGGTGGGAAAGTATAAAAATTGGGGATGGTAAAGACTGGGAATTATATTGGGCAAATCCATTACAGCAGTGTAGGTCTGCACCACATTTTCCGTTTCCATTAATGAGTCAATGCTATCCAGCCCAAAACGATAGGACCATGGCGATCGTTGTATGGTCGTGATTTCTGTATTGTCGGTAATTTCCCATCCTTGGCCAGTGTAACGGTCAAAGGATAACGCCTTCCAAAAACCCGGCGCCTGGGAACGGACCCGGAGCACCAATTGTTTGGTCATTTCCCCCCGTAAATTTTGATTCATACGGCTGTTAAAACCGTAGTAGAAGGTATCATCCACCTGCCCCGGTTCTGAACTATCAGCCTCCCCCCCCGTGCCAGTGCCGTCGCCTCGACCATAGCCGGGATTATTAATATCTTGATTTTGCCCTTCGAAGGTTTGTTGTTGCATTTCCCCAGGGCTGGATACAGGAAAACTTTGCAGTCTATAGCCAGCAAAGCGGGGCATTAGGGCAAATAATAACAGCCCAAAAGCTAGGGTCACCACCAACAGGGCTAGCAATTTTTTCGGTACTAGGGGGGAATCTTCCGCCTGATTTAATTGGTTCCGTCTGCCGGCACTTTTCCAAAAGGGCAAAGAAAGGGGAATTCCTTCCAACCCTAAACGGGAACGATAGTCCAGCACCAGGGTGGGAATGGCTACGGCTAAAAAGAGTATTAACCAGGGAGCAAAGGCCAGGGTTTGGGACAGGGTTCCCGCCACGCCCAAAAGGATTAGCCCAATCACCATGGAGTAGCCCAAATCTTTACGCTGGGGCAAGTCAAAACTGTGCAACACCTGCAATTGCACCAATAATCCCGCTAGGGCCACCTGGCTGGCATTGAGATTCTCCACCAAGTTGCCCAAAAAGACAAACAACATGGCCACCATGGCGATCGCCAGCAGAAATTTGAGGGCAATATTCTTCTTTTTCCTTTGGCGCCAACTCCACCAGGAACCGACAATGCTGAGGGGAATGGCCCATAAACTCCACGTGGTCTGGGCTGCGACATCCGTTGCCACAATGCCCACAATCACCATCAACTGCACCAAAATGCGAAAGACAATGGATTCCTCAGTTTTAGGCTCCGGCAAGTTTTGGAATTGGGCTTGCCATCGTTCTAACCAACGGAAGACGGGGGAGGGGGAGGTCATGGATGGAGAGGGGAGGTTTTGTTGTTAACGAAATGGGGTTTTATGCGACACAAACCAGTTTGTTGCTAATAAGTGATCCTCAAAAGGCATTGTAACCTTCTGCTAATTTGAGTAACTCAGCTCAATTTGCCGAAGGGCTGTCCCCACCAGCGCCAACACTCCTTATTGAATGGCGATCGCCATTTGAGGATTAACTCCTTTTCCCAAGCTAGGAGAGTTTTTTTATCCGGGGGCACATGGGGCCAAAAAGCTGCCACCACTTCTACCTCCAATTCATAGCGGCGGTGCAGTTCGATATAGCTCAGAATATAGTCTTTACAGTCGTGGGTTCCCTGCCAACGTTGATCCGCTGTCAATTTGGTTTCCCCGACATACAGTAACAATGGCCAACGGCGATCGAGGATGAAATATAAACAGCCCTGATTTTCCCCAGCTATGTTTGCTGAATCCTTACCCTGTCGCCAAAAAAGGGAAGACTGTTGGGGCAGAGTAAATGGGTCAATTTCGTCGGCATGATGCCCATTAGTGACTGGGGTATCAAACAGAGAAGTTTGTTTGGGTTGGCCCGTTTGCCGTTGACTCTGTTGATATTGGTAAACTTTCCCTTGCCAATCTTCCAAACCCTGGCGATCGAGCAATAGTTTTGGCTCCCGTTTTACCCGGTAGCTGGAGGGAGTATCAAACAGTTTGAGCTGTTCCAAAATATTTGCCTAACCTAGGGTTTTACATTGGGCTTGGAACCGCAAAAGATGGTCACACAACACTAAAGCAGCCATGGCTTCCACCATGGGTACAGCCCTAGGTAACACACAGGGATCATGGCGACCTTTGGCGGCTAAGGTGGTTTCTTCCCCGGTATTACTCACAGTTTTTTGTTCCTGGCCAATGGTGGCGGTAGGTTTAAATGCTATCCGCATAATAATCGGTTCGCCGTTGCTGATGCCCCCCTGGACTCCCCCGGAACGATTGGTGCGGGTGCGCCATTCCCCCGCCTCGTCTAAATAATATTCATCATTATGTTGACTGCCGGTGAGTAAAGTCCCCGCAAACCCTGAGCCAAACTCAAACCCCTTGGTGGCCGGCAAGGACATCATCGCTTTGGCTAAATCTGCTTCTAACTTATCGAAAACCGGCTCTCCCAAACCCTTGGGAGCATTGCGAATTACACATTCCACCACTCCACCAATGGAATCCTTTTGCCGGAGCACTTGGTCAATGCGCTCAATCATTTTTTCGGCACATTCAGCATCGGGACAGCGGACAATGTTGCTTTCCACCCTTTCCAACATCACCGTATTGGTATCTACCGTTGCTTCAATATCCTGAATACTTTTCACGTAGGCCACAATTTCCACCCCGCTGAATTGGGCGAGAATTTTTTTGGCGATCGCCCCGGCGGCCACCCGGCCAATGGTTTCCCTAGCGGAAGAACGACCCCCTCCTTGCCAATTGCGAATGCCATATTTTGCTTCATAGGTGGCATCGGCATGGGAAGGACGATATTTCACCGCCATCTCGTTGTAATCCTGGGAACGGGCATCCTTATTCCGCACCAAAATGGCGATCGGTGTGCCTAATGTTTTCCCCTCAAATACCCCGGAGAGGATTTCACACTGGTCAGCTTCTTTACGGGGAGTGGTGATTTTGCTCTGCCCTGGCCTGCGTCGGTCTAAATCTATTTGGATTTCCTCTGGGGAAATTTCTAGGCGGGGGGGACAACCATCAATAATTACCCCCACTCCGCCCCCATGGGATTCACCGAAGGTGGTAATGCGAAATAAACTGCCAAACGTGTTGCCCATAAAATAACCAATGCTGACTAACCAGTCTTTTATTTTAGGTATTTTTTGGAACCAGGCATAGAAAAAATAAACGGGCCGAGGAAAGATCCCAGCCCGGAAGACAAGTTCTTAAAAATTGGAGTCTAATAATTTAGCTTCCAAAAGAAAAGTGAACAAAAAGTAAATGACCAGCTAAATCATCAGGTGAATATACCAAACAATTATTTAACAGCGGCTTTACCACCCGCTTCTTCCAATTGTTTTTTGATAGCTTCAGCATCATCTTTACCGGTGGCTTCTTTGATAGCTTTGGGGGTAGATTCCACCAATTCTTTGGCTTCTTTCAGACCCAAGCCGGTGATGGTGCGGACAACCTTAAGCACGGCAATTTTCTTGTCGGCAGGTACTTCTTCAAGGATAACGTCGAATTCAGTTTTTTCTTCAACGGCTTCGGCGGGGGCGGCGGCAGCAGCGGCCATAACCATGCCACCAACGGGGGCAGCGGCGCTAACACCAAAAGCTTCTTCGATTTGTTTAACTAATTCGGCAGCTTCCAATAAAGAAAGGCTTTTTAACTGTTCTAAAATTTGATCGGTTGCAGCGGACATAGAAATGACTCCTATAGATAAGTAGGTTAAATCTGACTAGAAAAACCAAAAACAAATGCCTGTGGGGTGAACAGGGCTAATGGTAGACCCTATTCCTTGTCCACATGGGCTTGAAGACCACGGGCCACAGAAGCCGGAACTTCTTTGATGCCCAAGGCAATCTTGGTGGCCAGAGCATTGATGCCTCCAGCAATTTGTCCCATGAGTTGCTCTTTGGAGGGCAAATCACCGATCGCCTCCACGTCAGCTTGGGACAGACTTTTTCCTTCCAGTACCCCCCCTTTTAATTGGGTTTTTTTGGTATCTTTCTGGAATTTTTTGTAAGCCTTAATTGCGCCGCCCAGGTCTTCTTTCAAGACAAGAATGGCAGTGGTTCCCGTCAGAAATTCTTCCATGGGAGACCAGGCTTCTTGCCCTGCCAATGCCCTACGGACAAGGGTATTTTTGGCAATCTTACAGGTTCCACCCAGGGGGCGGAGCCGGTTTCTTAAATCGGTAATTTCGGCAACGGTTAACCCTTGATAATCAATGAGCACCGTCATTTGAGCGTCCTGGAATAACTCCTGAACATCACTGATTACCGTCGCTTTATTTTCTCTCGTTCTTCCCATTCGGGTTTCACCTCCTTGGGGTTGGGATAGCAAGCATTAAACACACAATAAAAATGCCCCTTGGCGATCGCCGGGGCTGAAGCAGAGGATCAAAAGCCGTCAAGGAAAAAAATCCCCAACAAACTCAAATCTTGATTCAGGCTTCAACCTCGGCAGGTTAATTAAGCAACCCTAATTGCTCCTGCGGTCTTTGGCATAGCCAGTTAAATGAATAGTGGCTAGAAATGACTCGGAAATTGTCGTCGCTTAGTTATCCTCAAACTTCAGATCGCGTAAAGCATTGATGTCTACGGGGATGGAAGGACCCATGGAACTGGACACAAACACGGTGCGCCAGAAACGACCTTTTGCCCCCGAAGGACGATTGCGGTCAATGGTCTCTTGCAGCGCTTTTAAATTTGCCAACAAATCATCGGCAGAAAAAGAGGCCTTTCCAAACATAACATGAACGATGCCCGTACGATCAGCTCGGAATTCTAATTTCCCTGCCTTAAATTCATTTACCGCCGCTGCCAGATCTGCGGTTACCGTTCCCCCCTTGGGAGAAGGCATGAGACCCCGGGGCCCCAATTGTTTACCCAACCGGGCAATTTTGGGCATCATATCAGGGGTGGCAATGAGCACGTCAAAGTCCATCATGCCCTTTTGAATTTCCTCGATCAATTCCTCGGAACCGGCAATATCCGCCCCAGCATCAGTGGCTTCTTTCACCTTTTCCCCCCGGGCTAGCACGGCCACCCGCACCGTTTGCCCCGTTCCTTTAGGCAGAGAAACGGTAGTCCGAATTTGTTGGTCGCTATATTTGGGATCAATACCCAGACGGATATGGGCTTCGGCCGTTTCATCAAATTTGGCGGTGGCGGTTTCCTTGAGCAACTCCATGGCCTCCAACGGGCTGTAAAGTTTGCTGTCATCTATCTTGGCGATCGCCGCCTGCATCCGTTTTGAAAGCTTTTTAGTCATAGATTTGGTAACTCCTTGGGTAATGGCGAAGGGTCTACCTTCTCCCCGAAATAAATGCAAAAAATTAGTTGGTTTTAGTCAAATTTGACCAGCTTAAAAACCTAACCGTTGACGGTGATGCCCATATTACGGGCGGTGCCTTCAATAATATTCATGGCCGCATCAATGTCGTTGGCATTGAGATCGGGCAATTTAGTTTGGGCGATTTCCCGCAGTTGATCGCGGGTAATGGAAGCCACCTTGTTTTTATTAGGTTCGCTAGATCCCTTTTCCACCCCAGCGGCTTTACGGATTAGCACCGAAGCAGGGGGAGTTTTGAGGATAAAGGTAAAACTACGGTCTTCAAACACTGAAATTTCCACGGGAATAATCATCCCGGGCTTATCAGCGGTTTTGGCATTGTACTCTTTGCAAAATGCCATGATGTTAACCCCATGCTGACCCAGGGCCGGGCCAACGGGGGGGGCGGGGTTAGCCTTGCCAGCGGGCAGGGCCAGTTTGATCAGAGCGACGACTTTCTTGGCCATTGCTTGTTATATCTAAAAAGGTAGTTAGGATGTGAACTGGGGAATGAACAAAAACTAAGTGATAGTTGAGAAATAAGTCTGATGAAATAGATCTCAATCAAACAATCTAATTCTGTTTTTCCACCTGGGTAAATTCCAATTCCACCGGGGTTTCCCGGCCAAAAATGGACAGTAAGGCTTTTAGCTTACTTCTTTCTGGACTGACTTCAATCACGTCCCCTTCAAAATCTTTAAAGGGGCCGGACAGTACCATGATGTGATCACCGATTTCCATATCGATTTTCACCACTGGTTCCTGTTCGTCTACGTGGCGGAAGATTCGTTCCACCTCCCCATGGCTAAGGGGCATGGGCAGAACGTGGCCCCGCCCTCGGCCATAGTGGCGTTTTTGCTCAGAACCGACAAAGTTAATGACATGGGGCGTATTTTTCACCACCTGCCAGGCGTCATCATCCATAATCATGCGAATAAGCACATAGCCGGGGAAAATTTTCTCTTCCCCCTGTACCCGGGCCCCATCCTTACGGATTTTGACAATGGGAGTTTTGGGGATTTCCACCTGGAGAATGCGATCGGCCACATCAAGGGTGTGGATCCTTTGCTCTAGGTTCATTTTCACCCGCTTTTCACAGCCAGAGGCAACCTGCACGGCGAACCAGCTGCCTTCGCTGGGGGTGCCTTTTTTGTTTTGTTCCGCGACCGGAGATTGATCGTCAGTGAAGCTCATGACAACATGTACGAGGAATATTTACTGGGGGTATTGCCGGCAATCTAGGCTCAGGTTTGAGCAAGACTGGGCAAAGTGAATGTTGGGGATTTAGGACTTCTAAAACTTCAACAGGATCGAAAAAATAAAAAATATCGAGGGTGTAACTGAAAAAATAAAAGTTTTATTTTATTGAAATAACGTAACAGGAGGCTTTGATTAGAAGTTTCTAGTCGGCCATTGAAAGAAAACTAGAGTCATTGGGTGGTAATTTACCCACCGTTTTGCTCCATTGAATTCTTTAACCAAAAAGGAAAGGTTGTTTGGTAATCCAGCCAAAGATCTGATCAACAAAGTAGATAACCGTCGAAACCAGGATAACCATCAAAATTACGGCTACGGATTCGCTGATTAGCTGTTGACGGGAGGGCCAAACTACTTTTGCCAACTCATCTTTGGTGGCCGCAACAAAGTTGCTCCGGGCTTGGGCACCATCTACGGAGTTATCTTCGGTGCTGTCGGTTCTAACCGCTTCCTTTTTAACCACAGGTTTTTCTTGCCTCCCAAATCGTTGTAACTAATGAGAAAATCTAGAACTTTACCAAGCGCAAAATTAAACAGTTGCGGGGCAATCGTTAGCTAGGTAATTGGTGGTCAACGCGCCCTGGAGGACTTGAACCCCCGACATCAGGTTTTGGAGACCTGCGTTCTACCAACTGAACTAAGGACGCATAGTCTGGGCTAAGTTGAGCCCTAGAGTGTGCACTCACTCTCGCACCATCATACCCTAATTTGCTACCAATTCCCATCGATGGAGACCGTCATGATTCTGGGAATTAGAGAGCCCGGTCGAACCGTTGCTTGATGCGGGTGGCTTTACCAACCCGATCCCGGAGATAGTAGAGCTTGGCCCGGCGTACCTTACCACGACGCAATACTTTTATGCTAGCCACCCGGGGAGAATGGAGCAGAAAAACCCTCTCAACGCCAACGCCTTGGAAGATTTTACGGACAGTAATGGTTTCGCTAATGCCGCCGTTGCGCTTGGCAATTACGGTACCTTCATAGGGTTGGATCCGTTCTTTGCCACCCTCTACGATTTTGACCCCAACTTTAATGGTGTCACCGACATGGATGGTGGGCAGGTCTTCTTTGAGAAACTCTGCCTCGATGGAATTAATTATGGCTTGGGCGTTCATGGTCACAGTAAAAACTCACAATTTCTCATCATAACTGATTTATTATCTTTTGCAAAAGTTGGTTTTGCCTAGTCTTATCCGTTGTTCGGCCCAGACTTTGAGCCGTTAGAATGCAGTTGACTGTAATTGAAAAGCCCATGACCACCATTACTTCCCAGGCGATCGCCCGCTACCGTGACCAACTTGCCCAATTCCCAGAAGCGATGCTGGCCTTGGACACCATTGAGGATTGTGAAGGTAATTTGGAAGATGCGGCTTTGGCCTTGGGCATCCATGTGGGACAACAGCCTGATCGCAATGATTGGCTAGAGGGCTTGGCAAAAAGATGCCGGGTTGCCATTTGTGAGGGCAATTTTCCGGCGGCCCTAAAGGACAATAACATCAGTGTGGTGGTCAGTCATTTAGGCGATCGCAAAGTCTGCCATCCTCTGTTGGCTCCCCTGGTGGTGGCCTATGTTTTGGAGCAAGGTATTGATAATTTTTGTGCTCCGATCCGTTTCAAACTCCACTACGGAGAGGATAACAGTTGATTAAAACCATTAAAACTTGAATGGGGCTTGGGCCAGTAGCAGAAAATTCTAGGGCGAAATGACGAACAGAGAAAATGGGTGGAATATTCGCATTGGTTGCCAACGGGAATGGATCTGGCGGGGTTGGCAAATTCGCTACAGTTTCTGCCATCCTTCCCAACCCATTGGCTTACCTCCTCTATTACTGATCCACGGTTTTGGAGCGGCGATCGAACATTGGCGTCACAATGTCTCATTTTTTGCCCAACATACCAGCGTTTACGCCATTGATCTGCTAGGCTTTGGCGGTTCCCGCAAGGCAAATACCCTTTACAGCGCCTATGGCTGGGCAGAACAGGTGGAAGATTTTTGTCAGCAGATAATTGGTTGTCCCACAGTGCTGGTGGGTAATTCCATCGGTTCCCTAGTGGCATTAACGGTGGCGGGGCAAAGTCCGGCCCTAGTAGCTGGGTTAATTATGGCTAGTTTGCCCGATGTTTCCCTACGTCAGCAAGGGGCTCCCCGCTTTTTACGTCCTTGGATTGAAAAGCTGGAAAATGCTTTTTCTCCTCCTTGGTTACTGGACAGCCTGTTTAAGTTAGTCCGTCGCCCCGCCATTATTAAACGCTGGGCCAGCCTAGCCTATGGTTCACAGACAGAACAGCTCGACTTGGATAACTTTAATCGGGAGTTAGTGCAGATTATTTGCTTGCCTCCCCAGGATTTAGGGGCAGAAATTGCTTTCCGGCAATTATTTAGCTCCGTACGTCTGCCCCACTTTGCGCCCTCGGTCAAAGAGGTATTGCCTTCATTGAATTTGCCTATTTTATTGCTTTGGGGAGAAGGCGATCGCTTTGTTCCCTATCGCTACGGCCAAAAATTTGCCTCGTTTAACAAAAGAATTGAATTTCAACTTTGGGCTGGAGCCGGTCACTGTTTACATGATGAGTGCCCAAATAAGTTTAATCAAACTTGCTTAACTTGGCTGAAGCAGAATTTTAGTAAATCCTTAGAAATGGTCGAGCCAGTTGTGACAACCGAGAAAAGTCATTGAAAAATCAACACTTATAATCAATCAAAGTAAGATTGAGACGACTAAGGTCTTTACCAAAGACGCTTTTAGCTCTGATCGGTGTCTTACTCTCAACTAAATCAACTATACAAAGCTTTTGAATAGATTTTTAGAATTTTTGACAAACTAAAAAGTGTACCAATCACGAATGGAGTCAGCAAAGGTTTCGTCTCCATTATCTTCATCATTGTCGGCAAACTCCATAATAGAAGTCTGTTGGGCATCAAGGGTTTCTTGTCTTCGTCTTTGGATGTAGGTTGGGTCAGTTTCCATGTGGGTTGTATGCCGACCATCCCGTTGATTTTTTTCAATTTGCCTTAGTACTTTCCGCACTACCGAGGCCAAGTTTTTAGCTGTTATTTTTTCGTATGGAATGCCGTAAACATCAAGCAATTGCTCCAAGTCTAACAGGGCGGCATGGTAATCCCTTACGCCTCGACGGATTTTGCTGGAAAGTTCATCAAGGCTAACTTTATCCTGAGTTGCCCCAATGTTACGGGCAAATTCTTCCAATTCCATCAAAATGGAGTGGGCGACGCTAAAGGAATCTACTTCATCCACATTCAAGGGAGTGGATTTTTTCAGGGGATCCCGCATAATTGCTCCAATACCCCTCAACACAGCGGTGCGTATTTCCCCTTGCATTTGTTCAATTCGTTGCATTTGAAATGCTTTTCCCTCCTCACTGGCCACATACATGGGGGGGAGGCGATTGAGGGTGTAGCTAGCTACTTCGGCGATGCTAACAAATTTGGCTACGTTGACGGGAAGTTTTTGTAGTTCATTATAAATTTCGTCTTTGACCACTGCTTCGAGAATGTTAAGGCAGGTTTTGCGTTGACGTTTTTTTTCTTCTTCTTTTTCATCTAATAGGTTTTCCAAGAGGGATTGACTGATACTGTCAGAGTCAATGCCGTAAATTGGCGCAATAATCTCTAATAAACTTTTGGCGATAGGTACATAAGCTTGCTTTCGGTTTAAACTCTCGATCAAGTTGTACATATCGGACACCAATCGTTTGATATCTGGCTGAACCTTAACCAGACTCATCAGCAGGGTATAGGTTGAGCTACCTCCCACTACTTTAGGGTCATTCTCCCAAACTTTATTAGTCAGACCATAAATGATTTTCTTGAGTCTAATTCTTTCACGGTTACTCTCAATTTTGTTGATAACATCGGGTAAACATTCCGTGTTAAATTTCATGATAGTTAACGCACTTTTGGGAAAACTTTACCGCTAGCCTAGCTTATCGCGGAAGATGGAGGCCATGGCCTCTAAGGGATGATGTGTGCTGATATAGACTATTTCCAACAATTATGCTGACGCTCAACAACATGATAGCAGTATGACAACATTGACATTACCTACAGGTTATTTATCAACATAATTCCCGCATTGAAAGGACAGAACGACGATCACAAAAAAGGTTCGCTTTAACTAAACTGTATGAGGGTTGATGGCGGACTGCTCCAGCCATTGGCTGAGAAGCTGACCACATTCCTCTACCGATCGCCGTTGGGCTAAAGCTTGTTGCAACTGACCGTGGGCCTGGCGGTGTTGTTCCAGCAAATTCTTTGCCTGCAGAAAAGCCCAGCTTTCCTTTTGAGGCAGGTTAATCTCCGCTAGTCCTGCTCGGCGAAAGGCCCAGCGCAATTGTTGGCGATCGCCGTTTCCCCCCTCGGCTTCCCCGTAAATCATTTTTTCGGCGGCAATGCCGGCCATCCAGACCGTAGCCCAACGCTCTAAGGCCTGGGGACGATGCCGCCACTGCTGACACTCAATTTCGAGATTACTCGTATCGAATTGAATGCCTGCCATACCCCCTGTTCCCTGACGCAGAACTTCCCAAGGACTAAGGCTGTAATTAGCGATGGGAATTTGTAGGCAATGGGCGACGAGGAAATGTCCTGCTTCGTGGCACAAAATACGTTCCCGTTCTGCTTTGCTCTGGAACAAACCGACAAAAAAATCCGTACCCTTTCCTTGCCAACTAATTTGATCCGCTGTGATTATGCCCAAAATCACTAAAGTTGTTGCCGCTGGAATGGCCGGGGAAAGGTTGACCACTGGCCCCACCAAGGCGGACATCATCATCAAAAAAATGGCGATCGCCACTAGGTTTAAACGGCTATCGGACATGGCAAAAAGGTAGTGAAAATTTATCGACTTAGTTTTGCTTAAAAGCAAAAGCTGAGCAATTCGGTTCTTAAATCAATTATTAGAAACGCACCTGGGAATAGGCCGCATCGGAAATGGTGGGAATTTCTGCATAACGCCCTAAAACGGATTGAACAATGCCAAAAAATCCGCAGGCTAAGGCACCAAGAAAAGCGAAGTTGTAGAGGGTTTCTGTTACCAATCCTTGGCCAAACACAGGCTGGATTACGTAGGCTACAATTAAACCAAATAGAGATAGTAAAATGCCAATTAAGATGGCTTGCATAGCATTAAAACGGATGAAGTGGGAAATATTGCTATTCCTAACCACCGCCATGAAAAGAACAATAAAAATAATAAAAGGGGCAAAGGGAAATTGGTAATAGAACTGCAATAGGGGCATAATGGGTAGATAGATTATTTGCAAAATCGGAAACTGTTGCAATAAGAAACTACCGAACATGAATGCATCAATGAGGGGAATTACATAGATTAAAGCGCTGAAAAAACGATCTTTTCCGTCCGCCGTACTATTGGATGCCATAGAAAATTCCTTGCCAATGAAAAAAGTTGTGGAGATATGCCCTGATTCTAACCTGGTTCGCAATGGTAAAGATTCGGTCTTCCCCCCAGGCGATCGCCAGAGAAAATTATCTCGTTGTCCATTGCCATTGATCCACCTCTGATCCTTCCTTGGGTTGGTTAACAGCCCTTCCAAAACTTGCTAGAGTGTTGATCGCCTAAAAATCTGATTAATCCTTTCATTAATTACCGCCCCGCCATGGCTAATACCTACACCGCTGAAATCCAACACCAAGGTCAGACCTATACCATCACCGTGCCAGAGGATAAAACGGTGCTCGAGGGGGCGGACGATGCTGGGTTGCAACTACCCACTTCCTGTGGAGCTGGGGTTTGTACTACCTGTGCCGCACTGATCGTAGAGGGAACAGTGGATCAAGCAGATGGCATGGGGGTTTCGGCGGAACTACAAGCAGAAGGATATGCCCTCCTTTGTGTTGCCTATCCCCGCTCGGATTTAAAAATTGTCACCGAAAAAGAGGACGAAGTTTACCAGCGACAGTTTGGCGGACAAGGTTGATTTCGTTGATCAAGATGGGACAGGTTTGCCAAGATCTTCCCTTCCCCCGTTAACGAACCATTATTGGGCGCTAGTTTGCTACTTTGGACAGAATAGCACTTAAAAATCTGTTTCAATCTGTTCACCGTTAATCCCCCAAGCCCATGAGCCCAGCAAAAATTCGTAACGTATTGTTGGCCATAGCGGCCATTGTTCTGAGTACTGCCCTTTATCTCGGTTTTCAGACCCAAACCCAAGACACTTCCCTCAAGGCCCAAGCCCAACAGGCTATTCCCCTAGCGACAGCCTTAGACAATGGCCGTCCTACTTTGGTGGAATTCTATGCCAATTGGTGTACCAGTTGCCAAGCTATGGCCCCCGATTTGGCGCTGTTGAAGAAAAACTATGGCGGGTCGGTCAACTTTGCCATGCTCAATGTGGATAACAATAAATGGTTGCCGGAGGTGCTGCGCTACCGAGTGGATGGCATTCCCCATTTTGTTTATCTTGATGACACCGGCACGGCGATCGCCGAGAGCATCGGAGAACAACCCTTGGCGGTGTTGGAGCAAAATATCACAGCTCTTTTGGCCCATGAGCCCATTCCCCATGCCAATCTGACTGGTCAAACCTCAGTGGTGGAAAACCGTACCATTGAAGCTGACCCCACATCCCCCCGAAGCCATGGCAATCCCCGTCCTAGCTAGGTTATCCCTGGGCAGAAGGTATGCCAATCATTAAACTGCTACAAGTTCGGCTATCCAGCCCTTTGGCGATCGGCTAGTATTTACTTGTGTGTGAGGAGTAAGATTAATAAGGAAGCAGCCGGAGGGTCGAAACATGGCAAGACTCCTTGCGGACTTCCTTATTTTTTTGCCTAATTTTCGTGGTTAATATTGACAACTTTTCTGTTTTACAGCATTAATATCAAAAATCTTTCTTCTACTTTCTGCAAACATTGTGCCTATCCATCCATTCCCAAAGAGAAACTAAAATTGTTGGGTGGGTACTTGCTTGTTTAACAACTAAGTTTGGGTGTGCCGTCGGCTCATCGGTTCGGTTTTATAGTCTTCCGTCCCAATGGAGTGACAGGAAAATGGTCAAGGGTAAGCAGTCATTACCCACCAGGTGAGTTACATTGGGTAACCTAGGTAAGTAACTAAACCCCCTGAATAATTTCCAGACCCCACCTCCGCCCTCACCTCCCCCTATGACTACGACTGAATTAACGGCGGCCACCCTAGCCCAACTTCAGCAAGAAATTGACAGGTTACAACAGGAGAACGATGACCTCCACATCGCCCTGACTACCATTGCTGAACATGGAGATATGATCGAGTCGTTACTGAATGAGACCAATGTCAAGCTCAGAAGTGAAATCTTGGAACGACAACGGGCAGAAGCCAAATTGCAGAATATTCTCAGCTTGATTTCGCGGGAGAAGCAAGACCTAGAAATTATCGTGGAAACCATTATGCAACATGGGGACGTGGTGGACGCCCAATGGCGGCAAAAGCTTGGGGAAACCGCGGAACTACTCAACCTCGATAGCCTTACTCAGGTCTCCAACCGCCGGCACTTTGATCTTCATCTAGGCCAACAATGGGAACGGGTCCTGAATACCCAAGAGGCGATCGCCCTGGTTTTATGCGACATCGATCACTTCAAAGAATTTAACGACTTTTATGGTCACCTCAGTGGTGATGACTGTTTACGGCGCATTGCCAAAACCCTTAGTGCCACCTTGCGGAACCCATTTGACCTCTTTGCCCGTTATGGGGGCGAGGAATTTGGCGTAATTCTGCCCCAGGTTTCCGCTGAAGCTGCCCAACAAATCGCCAAACGTATGCAAGCATCCTTAGCCATGCTAGAAATTCCCCATCACCATTCCCCCACCAACGCATTCGTCACCATGTCCTTCGGCATCGGTCGCCTGTATCCCCAACCAGGGCAATCCCCCCTAGACCTAATTGCCCAAGCCGACGAAAATCTTTACAAGGCAAAACGTCAGGGCCGCAATCGCATTGTTGGCCACTAAATTCTCCATCACTCAGTCAGCCCTATAAACATAACCATGACTACTGACCCAACTAGTGTTAGACATTGGGGAATGTTCCTTGAGCCTATTCCCCCCAGCGATGAATTCCTCACCCTCAACTTTTCCCTAGACCGAGCAAATCGTTTGCAACGTTGGCGCAACTATGGTCTGTCGGCGGATTTTTTGGGGGACTACTTTGCGACCTTTTTCCCTGGCAATGGGACAGATGACGGCCTTAGTCAGAGGGACACCATCAAGGGGTCGGTCAGTTATATCGCTAACGAACTGCTGGAAAACGCGGTTAAATATAGCACCATCGACCATGACTACCCCATCACCATTACTCTGCATCTCTACGACAATAAATTGATTTTTGAGACCAGCAACATTGCTCCCCAGCAAACCATCGTCGAGTACGAAAACTTCATCAAAGCGTTGGAGGAGAGGGACCCCATGGAATTGTATCTAGAACGGTTGGAAAAATCCGCTCTGGAAGATTGCGAGGCGTCACAAATTGGTTTATTGACCATGATCAATGATTACCAAGCCCAGTTTGGTTGGCGCTTTGTCTCGATTCCCGATGGCCAAAATTTAATTCAAGTAACGGTAATGGCCCACTTAAGTGTAGAAATTTGAACGGCGGTAGCAAGAAAAAACATTAATTCATTTTCGGCTACTTCCCTAGATTTGTTGAGATTCACTGAACTTATAAAACATGGAAATAACCACCGAAGACTATCGAATTTATTTTGAAGAAGAAAATAACACCCTTTACTTTCGGGGCTTTTTAAGGCTGGAAGGCATGAAAGAATATCAGCCCTTGATGAACACCATGTTGGCAATTTTAGACAACTGTAATGAACTGACCATTAATTTGGAGGGACTAGAATTCCTCAACAGTTCTGGCATTAGTATGCTTTCAATGTTTGTCATGAAAGTACGAGGTAAAGAAGGCACCACTCTAGCTTTTAAAGGTTCCAAGAACATTCTCTGGCAGACTAAGTCTCTGAGAAATCTGCAACGATTAATGCCCAGCTTAACCTTGGAGTTCGTTTAGACTTGTTTGGATGTGACTGATGGTATTGCCTACAGTCTAATTGAGCTTAGAGTTAATCTTAAATCTTTTTTCCTGTTTCCCTATGGCCCGCAGACCCCCCCCCCGGTACACTCCTCCCCCCCGTCCTAGCTATGACCGTGATTATGGCCCCCCGTCAGGGAAACCCCCCGGCAAATTTAGCCTAGGAACGCTCAACTATGGCACGATCGCCTTATTGGCGGGAATTTTTGTTTTAGGCATCGGTGTGGGCATTGGTTTTAGTTCCACCGCCAGCTTCAGCCCGGAGAATGTTGCTTCTCGGGAAGTCATTGACCGCAGTGCTCCCAATGCCGAGGTGTGTGTACAGTTTGGTTCCAGTGCCATTGTCACCGATATGCGGGTGTTTGTGACCCTTAATCCTTTCAACGTATTTGTCACCCAACCGGTGATGCAGCCAGGCTGTGTGTTACGCCGTAATAACTGGAGCATTTTAGAGCGGGAAAAATTGGTGGATAGCCGTCAGGTAAACGACTGCAAAAACCGCATGAATACCTTTGGTTTTACCGGGCCTTTGGAGGGAACTCCCCGCATTGACTGTATCTATCAAAATGAAGCGGCGGGCAATTTATTTACTAATCAACCGGGGGCGGTGGGGCCAAGACCGGCCACCGATAAGTTTTAGGGTTAGAGGGCAGAGGTACAGTGACAATTTGAACCGTTCCCAAGGAATCCGGAAGCTTTTACGTGGTTTTTAGCTAGCCTCGCATAAGTGAAATAAAGAAAACTGATCTAGGGGCAGGATAAATCCATTGAGATATTCACCCCAACCTGAAAGGCTCAAGGGTCGATAGGATATAAAGAGCTTCTTCGTTTGCTTATCCGTTTAAAGTGGGTCACCATGAATTTAGTCAGCCTCGAAAATTTTTTAGACAATACTGCATTCCTGGTTCTTTTGCTGACCATGTTTTCTTACTGGGTTGCGGTGGTATTCCCTAAACCATGGTTAGTGCAGGGGGCCAGTGGGGCCATGGCGATCGCCAATTTGACCATAGCGGCTCTGTTGGGGGCCCGGTGGCTGGAAGCGGGTTATTTTCCCATTAGTAATCTATACGAATCTCTCTTTTTCCTAGCTTGGGGCATCACAGCGGTGCATTTCATTGCCGAGCGTATGAGCCAAAGCCGTTTTGTCGGAGCAGTCACTAGTCCCATCGCCTTGGGTATTGTGGCCTTTGCCGCTTTAACCTTGCCGGTGGATATGCAACAATCAGCCCCCCTTGTGCCAGCGCTGAAGTCCAACTGGTTGATGATGCACGTTAGCGTCATGATGGTCAGCTATGCCACCCTCATGGTGGGTTCTCTGTTGGCGATCGCCTTTTTGTTTGTTACCAGAGGACAAGCGGTGGAGTTACGGGGCAGTTCCGTGGGTACCGGGGGCTTCCGCCAAGGGATGGTTAAAAGCAATAATCTTAATGGAGCTAATGATCCCAATCCTTCTTTGGAGGGAATTAGTGTTGTTTCCGGTAATGTGGCGCTACTAGAAAAAACTGCTGCTTCTGCTGCCATTAGTCTTTCCCCCCAACGGCTCACCTTGGCAGACACCCTAGACAATATCAGTTATCGCATTATTGGTCTGGGCTTCCCCCTACTCACCATTGGCATTATTGCCGGGGCAGTATGGGCTAACGAAGCTTGGGGATCCTACTGGAGTTGGGATCCAAAGGAAACTTGGGCCCTAATTACCTGGTTGGTGTTTGCCGCCTATCTCCATGCCCGCATTACCAAGGGTTGGCAGGGCCGCAAACCTGCTATTCTCGCTGCTAGTGGTTTTATGGTGGTTTGGGTTTGTTACCTGGGAGTAAATCTGTTGGGGAAAGGTCTCCATTCCTACGGCTGGTTTTTCTAGTTTTTTCCCTTTGTTCCAACACGGCGATCGGCCAGGATCGACCGCTAATTGCTCTCCACCAATGAAAGTCAACCTTTTGACTAATGGCGGAACCCATTGAGCCAGGTGACCCAGAACTGATAGTCATTTCAAATAATTTCGAGGCTGCTTAAGTCTTTATTGACAAGCTTTTCGATAAATTTGAATGCCTCAGTCTTACTAGAAAAGACTATATCCTGGAAAATGGGGCTCTAAAGAACTAGAAATGGAAGTCCAGCATATATAGTCATTTCAAATAGTTTCGAGACTGCCTAAGTCTTTATTAACAAGCTTTTCGGTGAATTTGACTGCCTCAGTCTTACTAGAAACGACTATAGTCCAGATTTTCGTTGAGTTCCTGGAAAAAACTACCGGTTAGCCATTAGCAAATTTACGCTTGGGATACTTTAGCGGTTAATTCTTTGAGGGGTTGCCAATGGTGGATGTCGTCCAATAGCGCTTTGTAGCCCGCCACGTTGGGATGGAGCCCGTCGGCCATCAAATGGTTGTTAATCCATTCCGTACCCCGTTGTTGCCAAATTTCAAAAATGTCTAGGTAGGGAATTTGGCGATCACCACAGGCCCGTTGGGTAATGGTTTTAAAACGGCGTTGATCAGCGTGGTTGAAATAAAAGCAATCAAGGAAAGGCATCCTGGCTTCATTGACCGGCACCATACCGATAAATAATACCGGGCAGAGCTGACGGGCATTATCTAATAACTGCTCCACCTGTTTTTGGAAAAGAATTTCATCGGTGAAACAACGGCCATCGGGACGACCTAGCCGGGGGGAGTCATTAACACCAACGGAGAGAATTAGCAAATCAGGAACTTTGTTGCGGATTTCTCCCCGTAAACGGAATTCTTGCTCCAAGCGCTCACCCACTTGGGATACCCGATCGCCACGGATGCCGAGGTTATACAAAACCGGGCCATCTTCTTCCATCCAAAACCGCCGCAGTCTTTCTGCCCAACCACCACCAACGGGATCTCCGTAACCGTAAACAAGACTGTCCCCCATGGCCAAAACCTTGAGGGGATGGTCAAAACGGGCAGTTTGGGCAAAGCTCGACGCAGGGGAAATCGTTTGCATGGGATGATGTCCTAGGGTCGGGAAATTAAAATCCGGCGAAATGTGATGGATTGTAACGAGATCTTAACTGAGATTTTAGCGGTTGACGTAAGCATTTATACACATTCACCCTCCGGCGATCGCCAGATTGGGGCAAAACATTAGCTAGTGGTGGCCCATTTGCCCCCATCCTATCCCCGATAAACTAAAGGTTGCAGTAAGCAACGATACTTAAACCCATTGGTAATGACCGTACCTCCCTCCATTTCTTCTCCCGACGAAAGCTTGGGCCTAGCTCTCCACAGCGCCACTGGCCAGCTAGGTTTAGCTCTGCAACGGGGTGAAACCCTTCTCCATCAGCAGGCCTGGGAGTTGGATCGGCAATTACTCAATCAATTACATGGTTGTTTAGCGGATTTTTTTCCCTACCAGCAATGGTCACAGTTGAATTATCTTGCCGTTGCCCAAGGCCCCGGTAGTTTTACCAGTGTCCGCATTGGCATGGTTACAGCCCGTACCCTAGCCCAGCAATTACAAATTCCCCTATTCCCCATTTCCACCTTGGCTTGTTTTGCCCAATCCCTAATTAATATCTGCAACAACGGGGAATTATTAGCGGTCACCATGTCCGCAACCAGGGGTTACCTTTATGGTGCATTGTACCGGATTGCTGAGGGTACATTAATTACTCTGGACGGCGATCGCCTTTGGTTACCAGAAGATTGGCAACAATTTATGGAAGATAAACAGGTGGAACAGGTTCATCGTGTTCCAGATCGGCTTGGTATCAATGCCCCCCAACTCCTCACCCTAGCTCGGCAACGGTGGCTCCTTGGCGATCGGCCCCATTGGTCAGCGGCCCAACCTTTCTATGGCATGAGTCCCACCGATCCTGTCGTAAATTAATCGAATTTTTGTTGAAAATTTCTTATAAATAGCTGGGAATAAATTAGATTATAACGTTGATTTTTTAGTTAACCATTGCCAAGTAAATAAAATAAGAAAAGCAGGATTATTGACTAAATATCGTCGCCATAATCGCCCTGGTTCCATTAATAAACGATAAAGCCATTCCAAGCCCATGGCCATCAGCCAGCGGGGAGCTTGGGAGACCAAACCACTGTGAAAATTAAAAGCGGCCCCCACTCCTATCATCACTAGATCTAGTTTTTGATAATGGTTAGCCATCCAAATTTCCTGCTTAGGGCAACCCAAACCGACAAAGAGGATACGAGCGCCGGACTGCTTAATTTTCCTTAGGGCCATTCTTTCTTCCTCCGGTTCCAGGGGGCGAAAAGGTGGAGCATCAGTGCCGACAATATTAAGCTGGGGAAAACGTTTAATTAGGTTTACTTTGAGTTTAATTAAACAATCTTCTGTGCCGCCATAGAGATAAATGCCAAGATTTTCCCCCATGGCTTGTTGGCAAATTGTTAACATCAAATCTGGGCCGTAAACCCTGGTAGCTTCTCCACGGCCAAGCAATTTTAAAGCCCACACTAAGGGCATACCATCGGGGGTGACTAGTAGCGCTTGGTTAATAATTGTTTGATAGCTTTTATTCCCATAGGCACTCATTACCACATGGACATTAGCCGCTACCACATAACTGGCGATCGCCGCTTTGGCTAAATTAATAATGGTGAGGGTGGCCTGGCTGTAGTCGGTGCAGTCAATTCTGGTGCTGATAATGGTGCGGGAAATGGTCACAGCAAAAGTAAAAGTAGATCTTTAACCTGTCTAATTTTGCCATTGCTGGAGAGATAAAATTGAGCCTGGGCAATGATTTTTACTGCTTCATTCTTACTGCATTTCCTGGTTATGTTGAGTGATCCTTTTTTGCAACTTCCCACCCCCGATAGTGTCCAAGTGGTCTGGTTTACTGAGTTTGCTGGGGATAACCATTGGGTGCAGTGGGGCCACGATCTGGAACATCGCACAAAAGCCACCACTCAACAGTTAAGCCGCACAAGGGAAGATGAATGGTCCTACACATTCAAAACCTATGACCAGCTTTCCCCCCGACCGATTTGGCGGCACCAAGCGGTGATTACTGGTTTAACAACTGGGGAGACTCTGCCCTATCAAGTTTTTAGTGAAGAGCACCAGCAAATTCAGCACAGTGAGATTTTTTCCCTCCAACCTAGTCCTCCTGCGGAAAAACCATTGAAAATTTTGCTCACCTCCGATCATCAGCTCATGCCTATGGTGGCGGCCAATATTCAACAGGCGATCGCCGTTTATGGTGACTTTGACGCGGTATTCCACGCGGGAGACATGGTTAATGTGCCGGATCGGGCTTCGGAATGGTTTGACGATCGCCGGGGTAGATCATTTTTTCCAGTGCTCCAAGGTCGAGCTTCCGTACAGTTAGGGAACAGAATTTACCATGGCGGACAAATTTTGCAATCAACGCCGATGTTTCCCTGCCCGGGTAACCATGAAGTAATGGGACGCAATTCCCAAAGTAAAGCATTACATTTGCAGTTTAAAGACGCACGACCCCAGGCGATCGCCGAAGAAGAATATTTTGAACAGCAGGATTTTTCTGACCAGCAATACGATCCCGTTCAAGTTAACCAATGGATTCAGGACCATTCCTTTAACTTCCAAACCTATCGAGAAATTTTTTCCTTACCCCCCACCCCAGCCCCAGAAAAACAATACTATGCAGTCAGTTTTGGCAATATTCGTCTCGTTTCCCTCATGGTCACCAATGTTTGGCGATCCGCCCAACAGAATTTAGCTGTAGCTGGGCGCTATCAAGAAAGCGATCAACAGTTGCACGAACCAGAAAATTGGGGCCATGGACAACATATTTTTGAACCCATTACCCCCGGTAGTAGGCAATATGAATGGTTAAAGGAGGAATTAGGCGGGGAAGCTTTTCGCCAGGCTAAATACAAAATTGTGATGTTTCACCATCCACCCCATAGTTTAGGGGGCAACGTTACCCCACCCTACACCGACCCCCAGCCCTACGAAGAATATTCCCCCAATGGCACCATGGTGCACCGCCGTTACCATTACCCCAAAGGGGATGATCAGATTATTAAATATTTGATTCCTTTGCTGGAAAACGCGGGAGTTCAGCTAGTTTTTTACGGCCATTCCCATCTTTGGAATCGTTTTGTTAGTCCTAGGGGAACCCATTTTTTAGAAACTTCCAATGTGGGCAATAGTTACGGCGCTCATTTAGCAGATAATCCCCGTTCTTTGCCGGATTTTATCGACCCGAGCAACGATTTTCCCGTAGGCAATCCCAATGGTTTATCGCCCGTTATTCCCACCATTGCCCCTCTACTCAATGATGAGGGAGAAGCATTACCTTACATTGCCAGTAATAAAATTACAGTTTTTAGCGTGTTGGAAACCAATGACGATGGCGCAGTGGTGAAAAGCTATTATTTTGACACCATTAAAGATGATAGCGAGGTGGTTTTATTTGACCAATTTATCCTTAGGAGGGACGATTAAAAAAATGACCACTAATGCTGCTAGATAGGATTAAGCCTGCTATCAAAGTGTAACTTGTCTCCAATTAATAAACCTGCAGCGGGAAGAAGAGCAATTTGGCCAAATTAGTTAAGGTGGGTAGTTGATGCAAAAAGATGTAGTTGATCAACTATTATGACTATTCCTTCTCTGCTCAAATTATCTTTGCCACTGGTCAGCAGTATTGCCCTCCTAAACTGTGGGGCACTGCCGGAGGCACAGCGTATGAACGCCGACCAAGGCCAAGCTTCCTCCCAACTCAACAATTCAGCTGAGATTGCCCAGGCAAACCAAAAAGAAATTACAGCGGTTCCCGTTATCAATGGGTTGGAACACCCCTGGGCCATGGCCTGGCTGCCCAATGGCGATATTTTAATCACTGAAAGGCCGGGGCGACTCCGCATTGTCCGTAATGGCGTCTTAGACCCAGAGGCGATCGCCGGAGTGACGGAGGTTTCCACTGTGGCCGCCAACCAATTATTTGCTTCCCAACAGGGGGGTTTACTAGATATTGCCTTGCATCCCCGTTTTGAAGAAAATCGTTTCGTCTATTTCACTTACTCCCACGGCACCCAGCAAGCTAATCGCACCAGGGTGGCCCGGGCGGTTTTTGACGGAGAAACACTGACGGATTGGCAAGTCATTTTTGAAGTGGGACAAGCCAAGCCCGGCGGTCAGCATTTTGGCTCCCGGTTAACTTGGTTGCCGGACGAAACCCTACTAGTTTCCATTGGTGATGGCGGTAATCCCCCGGTTCAACTGGAGGGAGATTTTATTCGGCAACAGGCCCAAAACTTGGCTAGTCACCTTGGTAAAGTAATTCGCATCAATGATGATGGCACCATACCCGCCGATAATCCCTTTCTAGATAATCCCGAGGCCGCACCAGAAATTTGGAGTTATGGCCATCGCAATATCCAAGGCATGGTCCATGATCCCGTTACCCAACAGGTATGGGCCACGGAGCACGGCTCTAGGGGTGGGGATGAACTAAATCTAATTGAGAAGGGAAAAAATTATGGTTGGCCAGTGGTATCCTTCAGCAAAGAATACAGTACAGGTCAGCTCGTTGCCCCCGTCACATCTCGCCCGGATACGGTAGATCCGCTCCAGGTTTGGACTCCCGCCATTGCTCCTTCTGGTTTAGCCATCTATAACGGCGATCGCCATCCCGAGTGGCAGGGCACCATTTTTGCCGGGGGTTTAGTGGATAAAGGCATTCGTCATCTGCGGGTTAATGAAAATAATGAAATTATTAGCGAAACCACCATTCCCATCGGCGACAGGGTGAGGGATATTCGCCAAGGCCCTGATGGCCGTGTTTATGTTTTAACCGATAACAATAACGGGCAGTTACTACGACTGGAATCGTGAATCTACCGATCAAAACTCCCACAATAATCTAATTTCTCACCAAAAAGCTATCCGCCCCCCCAAAGGCTGGTTTTCAGCAATTCGGGAGAGCGGTCTAGGGGGTCAGCTTAGTTGAAACCTGACTGCCGGAAGGAACTTTAAATGTAGCTAATTCGGGTTTTGGGGAATAGTTACTTCAAAGAACGGCCCCGGCCCACAGCCGGCTAACTTCAACCAAACGACCCAGGCACATACTACTTTCTACCATGGGCATCACCTCCTGTATTCCTTAACGGTACTGACTTAAAGGGTGGACGTCTCCCAAGTTAGCTCAAGTTTTTTTGAAAGGCAAGGCAAGCGGCTAAAAATTTTTCCGCGGGGGAAATTTGACTGCCCCAATGGAGGTGGAGATAGGATGCCTGAACGGTGCCTAAACACCAACCATCCGTTGTTATTTGGTCTATGGCCAGTAGTCCCCGTTGGTGGTAGAGAGCTTGGCCGGGGAATTTCGTCATCTGGGAACGGTGAAATTCATGGCCCCGTAGGGATTCTGTTTGCCACAACCAACTGTGGGGATTGATTACCTGGGCTTGGCGGTATCCCAAACTGAGTTTTCCCCCCATGGTAAAGGCGGTGGGAAGAATCCCCAACATGGGAAAAGTTTGTCCGGTAAAGTCCGTAATGGCTTGGCTAAGATACATCAAACCGCCGCATTCTCCATACACCGGTAGCCCTTGATTAATTAGTTGCTTGAACTGATTTTTTAACTGCTGGTTGAGGCTGAGGGGTTCCATAAACAGTTCGGGAAAACCACCGCCGAGGTAAACTCCGTCGATCGCCGGAGGGAGTTCGACATCTTCTAAAGGGCTAAAGGGAATGAGTTCAAAGCCGCAGCGGGTGAGTAGATCTAAGTTATCGGCGTAGTAAAAGTTAAACGCTTGGTCCTGGGCGATGGCCAACCGAGCCTGGGGATATTTGGGGGCAAAATCAAACAGGTTAATGGGAGTAGGCAAATTGTTGGGTGTTGCCAGTAGCGGAAGAAGTTGGGGCCAGTCCAATTGCTGAGCGGCCAAATGGGCTAACTGGTCAAAATATTGCTGAATTTGGGGCAATTCACCACAGGGTACCAACCCCAAATGGCGATCGGGTAAAGTTAAATCCTGTTGACGGAAAAATACCCCCAGAATAGGAATATCCAAAGGTTCCAAAGCAATTTTGAGTAATTCTAAATGGCGATCGCCTCCTACCCGATTGAGAATTACCCCGACTAAATTCACCCCCGGTTGCCAATGGCGATAACCTTCAACAATGGCGGCAACGGAACCGGATAAACGTTGGCAATCCACCACGAAAACGACGGGCAGATTGAGCAAGCGAGCAACGTGGGCAGTGGAACTGTAGTCTGTCAAACCCTGGTGGGGAACCCCGTCGAACAAGCCCATGACCCCTTCAATCAAACTGTAGGGAGTGCTTTGGCTGTGGTAGTGGAAACAATCTTTGACATAACTTTCAGAAGTTAAAAAAGGATCCAAGTTACGGCAGGGTCGCTCGGTAATTTGGCTGTGGAACATGGGGTCAATGTAGTCCGGCCCCACTTTGAAGGACTGCACGGCCAATTTTTGTTGGGCCAAGTAGGCCAACATCGCCAAAGTAATGGTGGTTTTACCAGCACCGCTTCTTTCCCCCGCAATAATTACCGTCATTGTTGTTGCTTGTTCTGTCCCAATTCCCGAGCAATTAAATTTTCAATCAACTCTAGCAACTGTTCCTGACCCCAATTTTTGTAAAGGTGGGCGGCGATCGCCATGGCCCCAGCCCCTACCCCCTCTTTGACAAAGCCCTGTTCATAGACCTGGAGTTGGGGATAGACGGAAGAAACAAAACTCAGTTGGGAAGCCAACAGGGGCACCGGAGAAAGCAAATTAGCTAAACCGACCGTATCACCGCTGGCATCTTCACAAACCCATTTGGTTGTGCCCACCACCAGGCGGGAAAAATCCACTGCTAGATTCCTTTGTCGAGCCAGGGCTTGGATCAGGGCATACACTGCCAACATTTGGGTTCCGCCGGCCAACATCACCCCCGTACTACGGCTAGCGGCGATCGCCATTCCAGCCACCACGATTTGCATCGGATCTCCAACGGCGGCCACCACAGCGATCGGGTCCAGATCTCGACTTGGGGAACGATGGCTCAACCCCTGATGTACCAAAGCTAATTTTTGTTGATGATTGCAATGGGGATGACTACTGTTGACTTTACCCCCGGCGGCGATGCCCAACCCCAACAATATCCCCAGGGCTGTGGTAGTGCCCCCCACCACACATTCGCTCAAAACTAGATAGCCATCGGCGTGGGCCCGGGCTAACTTTTCGCCCCACCGTAAGCTTTGCTGAAAAAGATGCTCCACTGTCTGCAACGGTAAGGCCTGCCCTGTGGAGACACAGCGGGCTGCTTGTCCCCCCAGATCAATGGCGGATACGGACGGAGGGACGGGCAAACCGGAATTAAACAAATACACCGGAGTATTAAGGGCATCCACCAATGCTTTGGTGATGAACACTGGGGAAACCCCAGAAATCAAGGGCGGTAAAGGATATTTAGCCCCTGCCACAGTGCCCCTAACTAAAAATTCCGCATCGGCGATCGCCGTAAATTTTCGATCAGCGGGGGTTTTACCGGCGGCGGAAATGCCCGGAATTAACCCAGTGTCAGTGAAGCCCAACACACAGACAAATGCCGGTGGACAATGACCATGGCGTTCTATCCAGGATAAAGCTTGGTCAGACTGGGTATAAACTGTCAACATATTCCTGTAAAAGTGGGCCCAATGCGGAAAATCAAGGTCAAATACATTGAATAGATTTAAATTGTCCTTCCTTAGACTCTCTAGCCTTAAAAATAAAGATTTCTCCCTTGTTTCTATCTGATCATGGTTGCGCCAATTAACTATCACTCTATCCACTGCCTGGCAGACATCTGGGCCATCACCGGGGAAAATTTTGCTGACATTGTGGCCCTCAACGATCGCCACAGCAATCCCCCCGTAGCTTTAACCTACGCTCAATTGCGGGAAAGAATTGAAGCTTTTGCCTCTGGCCTACAGGAATTGGGAGTTGCTCCCCATCAACACCTAGCCATTTTCGCCGACAATAGCCCCCGTTGGTTCATTGCTGACCAGGGTAGTATGCTCGCCGGGGCGATAAATGCCGTCCGTTCTGCCCAAGCCGATCGCCAGGAATTGCTCTACATCCTGGAGGACAGCAACAGCCGCACCCTGATTGTGGAAAATCGGCAAACCCTGACCAAACTAGCTCTGGACAGCGAGGAGGTTGATCTCAACCTAATTGTGCTCCTCTCCGACGAAGCCGCAGATCAAGACGGCGCCATTCCCCAATATAACTTTGCCCAGATTATGGCGATCGGGGAAGGTAAAACCCCCACTCCCGTTCCTCGCCAAGAGGAGGATTTGGCTACCCTAATCTACACCTCCGGCACCACAGGACAACCCAAAGGGGTAATGCTCAGCCACGGCAACCTATTACACCAAGTGCGGGAACTGGATTCGGTCATTATGCCCCGCCCTGGAGATCAGGTTTTGAGCATTTTGCCCTGTTGGCATTCCCTAGAAAGAAGCGCCGAATATTTTCTTCTCTCCCGGGGTTGTACGTTGAACTACACCAGCATCCGCCATTTCAAAGGGGACGTGAAAGAGATTAAGCCCCACCACATCGTCGGAGTACCCCGTCTGTGGGAATCCCTCTACGAAGGGGTGCAAAAAACCTTCCGAGAAAAATCTTCGGGGCAACAAAAACTAATTAATTTCTTTTTCGGCATTTCCCAAAAATATATTCTGGCTAAACGCATTGCCCATAACCTCAGTTTGAACCATCTCCACGCTTCGGCGATCGCTCGATTGATGGCCCATTGCCAGGCCCTGGTGCTCAGTCCTCTGCATCACCTGGGGGACAAAATTGTCTACCACAAAGTCCGACAGGCCGCCGGGGGCAGACTAGAAACCCTCATTTCGGGGGGAGGAGCCCTGGCAAGACATTTGGACGATTTCTATGAAATCACCAGCATCCCTGTCCTGGTGGGCTATGGGCTAACGGAAACAGCCCCCGTTACCAATGCCAGGGTCCATAAACACAATTTACGTTATTCTTCCGGTCGCCCGGTCCCCCTGACGGAAATCCGCATTGTTGATTTGGAAACAAAACGGGATTTACCGCCCGAAACCCAGGGGTTAGTGTTAATTCGCGGGCCCCAGGTGATGCAAGGCTATTACAACAAACCGGAGGCCACCGCCAAAGTTTTAGACCCAGACGGTTGGTTTGACAGCGGAGATTTGGGCTGGGTCACCCCCCAAAACGATCTAATTCTCACCGGTCGGGCCAAGGACACCATTGTGCTCAGTAACGGGGAAAATGTGGAACCCCAACCCATTGAAGATGCCTGTTTACGCAGTGCCTACATTGACCAAATTATGTTGGTGGGACAGGATCAAAAATATTTAGGGGCTTTGATTGTGCCCAACTTTGATGCGTTGCAAAAATGGGCGGAAGCTAAAAATTTGCATATCACTTTGCCGGAAGCAACAGCTACAACGGAGGATCTCAACGCCAGCGGTTTGTATGACCCCCAAGTGGTGGCCCTATTGCGGGCGGAATTACAACGGGAAGTGCGCGATCGCCCTGGGTACCGGGCCGATGACCAAATTAAAGATTTCCGTTTTGTGCCAGCTCCATTTTCCCTGGAGAATGGCATGATGACCCAAACTCTGAAGTTAAAGCGCCCCGTGGTGACCCAAACTTACCAACATTTGATTGATGAAATGTTTTAGGGCCTATTGACACAGCCTTAGTTTGACTCCTAAATCCGCCGATAATGGAGGGTTGGAACGCCTTCTTAAAACGACCCAAATTGGACCCATGGGGGGGAGAAATTGAGCTTAGCTCAATTTCCGCTTTGAATAGGTCAAGGCAAGGAAGCAAAACCCTAGTCCTGATGGTGGGTAGGCCTACGGTAAGTCCGATAAGATATACACATCAATCTTGGGAAAACGCCATGCAGGGAACCCTGAACGAAATTGATCCCCGGAGTATCCTGCGGCTCATTGAATTGGGTCAACGGACGGGAGAGCTTTTTATCGAGGTTTATCCTCATCAGGGTCGGGGTCAGGTTTTACTGGGTAAGACTGGCTATTGGTTTCTATTTTTCGTCGATGGCAAATTGGTCTATGCCGCGGATCAGAATTGTGTCAAGTTGTCCCGCCTCCAGGACTATTTGCGTCATCACGACATCGCCCTGTCTCTGGGGGAAATGGAGCTGGACAGTTTAGCCCTCAACCACATCCCGGAATATGCCTGTCTATGGCAGTTGCTGTCGAAGAATATTTTGACACCAGCCCAGGCCCACCGCCTTGTTTTAGGCATGGTACAGGAAGTATTGTTCGATGTTTTGAGTTTGCGACAGGGAAATTTTGTCTTTGCGTTGGGCTCCGCCCTGGAGCCGGCCCTGACTTCCTTTGCCATCACTCCCCTATTGGGGCAGATGGGGCAACAAATCCAGGCTTGGAAACAGTTATATTTACACATCCAGTCCCCCGATCAGCAGGTGGCGATCGCCAAGGATCCAGCCTTAGCCAGTAAAATACCGGCCAAATTTGCCCAACATTTCCGTAGTTGGACCGATGGAGCCATCAGCCTCCGCCAAATCTCCCGCTATCTGCAAAAAAGTCTGCCGGCCATTGCCCATGGAATCTATCCCTACATCGAATCAGGGGCGATCAACATCCTTCCGAGCCATGAACCCCATAACTCCAAAGACCCATCCTGGGAAACCTTAACGGACCACACCATCCATAAAATTGTTTGCCTAGATGATGACTACGCCATCGGTAAACAGATTGAACTTTTTTTGACTAACCAAAACCGAGGTTGCGAAGTGGTGGTACTCCAAGACCCCCTCCAAGCCATGACCACTCTGTTGACCCTACAACCAGACCTGATCCTGTGTGACATCACCATGCCCCACCTGGACGGCTACGAAATCTGTCGCATGATCCGCCATTCCCCGCGTTTGCATTCCATTCCAATAATTATGCTGACCGGCAAGGACGCCTATCTTGATCGCCTACTGGCCCGGATGGCCGGAGCCACCGACTACCTCACTAAACCGTTCACCGAACAGGAACTAATTTCGTTAGTTGAATTATATTGTAAAAAATGATGATCCATTGACCATTGCCTCCTCCCCCCAGCCCCATTGCCGACAACTTGTGGGGAAATTAACCACATCGACGGGCTCCCCGACAAAAAATAATACTGACTGAATTGTTAAGGGAGCGACTATGATGGAAAATAAACCAGGCAGGATTCGCCAATTTGCTTCGGATCCAGGTTTGCAGTGCCAAGCAGAAAGGACTTTTATGAACGCAGTTTTGCTGGTTGAAGACAGCTCTAGTCAGCGCGAGATGATATCTGGCATCCTCAAAGACCATGGCTGGCAGGTCACCATCGCCTGTGATGGGGTAGAGGCCCTAGAAAAATTGCAGAACTTTAGTCCGGACCTAGTGGTGCTAGATATTGTCATGCCCCGCATGAATGGCTATGAGGTTTGTCGCCGCATCAAATCCGACCCGAAAACAAAAAATGTGCCGGTGATTATGTGTTCTTCCAAGGGGGAAGAGTTTGATCGTTTTTGGGGCATGCGCCAAGGGGCTGACGCCTACATTGCCAAACCATTTCAACCGATGGAATTGGTGGGCACCATCAAACAACTACTACGGGGCTAATTGGGAACCAAAGATTACAATGCGACTTCGGTTATGGTCATTGAGGGTTTTTAGTGAGGTGAAGGGATTTTATGGTTAGTTCTAATCCGGCTGACATTTTCATCGATAGTAGGCAGGAATTTGATCCGGAGTTTCAGGAACTGCAGGCCCTAGAAGGGGAACTTCATCTCAGGTTTTATTTGCCCTCCCGGGAAGAATTTGCCCTCCCAGCGGTGTCCATTCGGGAAGTGATGCAACAGGAACCCGACCGCATTACCCCTATTCCCAATGCATCCCCCCTATTGTTAGGAACCATTAACCTAAGGGGTCAGGTGATTTGGGTGGCAGACCTCGGGCGTTTCCTGGGTAATAACGTCAATCTCAACACTGACCGGGCGGAAATCCCTGTCATTGCCGTGGAAGATCAAGAGACCCTTTTGGGTTTGGCAATTGACTCTCTCGGTAATATGGAATGGTTGGACACGGATAATCTTCAGCCGGCCAACAATGTGCCAGATCACATTGCCCCCTACGTCCAAGGGGAGTGGCAAATTCCCGCTGGCGATGCCCCATCTTCTCCTCCCCAAATTTTGCGCCTTCTGGACCACGTGGCGCTACTCCGCTCCGCCCGCTGGGCAACTTGATAATCCGGCTGAGGCAATTAATTGATTTTGATCCCCCCTAGCCCACCTAAATCCGACTGAGGAAACCGGCAAAATGGCAACAGAAACCAATTTTTCGCAGCTTTATGGGTTGGCCTACGCTGCCTATGGACAGGGAGATTATCAAGAAGCATCTTCCCACATTGAACAATTGGCCACTGATTTCCCCGATGATCCCAATGTTTTGTTGCTCCGGGGACATATCTATGTTGGCTTGGAACAGTACGCCTTGGCCAACGAGGCTTACCAAGCTGTAATTCGACTTTCCGATCGCCAGGATTTAATTGATTGTGCCCACCAGGCCCTGGGGCAAATCCAGGGGAATGGAACCGGGGACAATGGGGCCGATGACCCCTTTGGTCAGGATCAGGATTGGCAAAACAGCCTAGATAACATCGATCAGGGCATGGATTGGGATACTGGGGTATTTACCGAGGAGGATTTTGGGGAACCAACCCTAGGCCGGGCCCCTACTCCCACCAATCCGGGCATGGATCATCCCTTTGGCCGTAGCTCTGGGTCCTTTGGTACCAGTGGGGCAAGCAGCTATGAAATCGAACATTTAGATTGGAGTCCGGAGGCCTTCACCGACGATCTCGACTCGGACGATGAACAAACCATGATGCCCCAAACAGGGGAATCTACCTTTGTGGTGCCACCGGCCTTTGGCGAAGGAGTGGTGGATTTTGCCGATTTAGCGGCGCAAGTCCCCTCTGCGGGCATGGGAGCAGCGGCGGCTTCTGAATACCCGGATTACCAAAGTTGGGATGGAGGCGATTGGAGCGAAGGCCTGGGCTTGGATGAGCCAGAAGTTGTTCCCAATGTGCAGACCCCCACTTCCGGGAGTTATGGTGGCAAGGAATTACCTAGTTTTGATGCTTTCGAGGAAGGTGTTGGCGACGAGTTATCAGATTTTAACTTGACGGACATTGCTCCGGAGTTGCCAGATTCTTCCCTATTTACCCAGAGCACCGGCCTGGATTTAAGCTCCATGGGCCAGGCCTATGACACCCAGAGTGGTGATGAGCCAGTTTATGGAGGCGCTAATGCAGCACCGCCGGGCATGGCTACTTGGTTAAAACCGGAGGGGGCCACCACTGGAGATCTATCCAGTGCCACTAGTCCCTTTAATGACCGCCCCACCAGCGAAGTGGATGCTGGTTTTCTCGGTTGGTTCACCAATGCTTCTCTCTTCAAGAAGCAAATTTATATGGCGATCGCCTCGGGACTGTTTTCCGGGGTGGTGGTTTTGGTATTGGGCAATGTGGTGGGTCTAGGGGGAAATCCTGGGGATGTGCCTGCGCCTCCGGGGCAAACCACAGAAGCTCCCGCACAAGGGGCGCCGACCCAGGGGGAAGTAACACCTCCATCCCCTGAGAAAGAAGCAAGCAAACCTTCCCTATTGAATCTAGCCCTCCTCACGGCTCTAGCCACGGTGGTCGGTGTCTTTTTAATCAACAGTCTCTTGATGCGACAGATTAAAAGTATTATCGATGATTTGCAAAATCAGTTTGAATCCATTTACGAAGGTAATTTCAACGTCCGGGCCAAGGTGCGATCGGAAGACGAATTGGGAGCGTTGACCCAAAGGTTTAACTACATTTCTCAAGTTATTCTCACTGCCACCAGCGAAGCCCAGGAAAGGGCCGCCACCACCGAAAAAGTAAGGGAAAAATTACAACGACAGGTAATCCGCCTCCTAGATGACGTGGAGGGGGCCTCCCGGGGAGATTTGACTGTCCAGGCAGAGGTGACAGCGGACGAACTAGGGGCTGTGGCCGATGCCTTTAACCTGACTATCCAGAATCTGCGGGAAATTGTCCTCCAGGTAAAAAATGCTGCCAAGCAGGTGAATAATAACTGTAAAGACAGTGAATCCTTTGCCCGCAATAATTCCAGCGACGCCCTAAGGATGGCGGAGGAATTGGCCGTCACCCTCAACTCAGTTCAACTGATGACGGAATCCATTGAACGGGTGGCAGAAAATGCGCGGGAAGCGGAGGAAGTAGCCCATACCTCATCGTTAACCGCATTGAAAGGTGGAGAGGCGGTGGAAAGAACGGTGGGGGGAATTCTGCAAATTCGGGAAACGGTGTCGGAAACGGCCCGGAAAGTGAAACGGTTAGCGGAAGCGTCCCAGGAAATTTCTAAGATTGTGGCGGTTATATCCCAAATTGCCTCCCGGACAAACTTGCTAGCCCTAAACGCTTCCATCCAGGCAGCCCGGGCAGGGGAAGCGGGGCGGGGTTTTGCCATCGTGGCGGACGAAGTGCGGCAGTTGGCGGATCGTTCGGCTAAATCCCTCAAGGAAATTGAACAGATCGTTTTGCAAATTCAAAGTGAGACCGGTTCCGTAATGACTGCCATGGAAGAAGGCATTCAACAGGTAATTGATGTAACGGATAAGTCAGAACAGTCGAAACGAGCCCTGGAGGATATTATTGAGGTGTCTAATCGCATTAACACTTTGGTGCGTTCCATCACTGCGGATACAGTCAAACAACAGGAGAATTCCGGGGCGGTGTCCAACGTTATGCAGTCCATTGAACTGACGGCCCAGGAGACATCCCAGGAGTCCCAACGGGTGGCAGGATCTTTGCAAACCCTGGTGGCCATTTCCCGGGATCTGTTAACTTCGGTAGAACGGTTCCGGGTAGAAAGTAAGTAAATCAGGAAAAACATGGCCGATCAAGGCTCCCGCCACTCCCTTAGTCTTTGGTTCCAGCGTTTGGTCGCGGCCTTTTTCCTCACAGGGCAGGTTTTTTTGCATATTCTCCAGGGGCGCATTAATCGCCGCAACACCTTGGAGCAAATGAATATGGTGGGGCCGGAATCCATGGCGATCGCCTTAATCACAGCGGGTTTTGTGGGCATGGTTTTCACAATTCAAGTAGCTCGGGAATTTATCTACTACGGAGCAACTACTACCATTGGGGGGGTACTTTCCCTATCTTTAACCAGGGAATTGGCCCCAGTGCTGACGGCGGTGGTCATTGCGGGGCGAGTGGGCTCGGCCTTTGCTGCGGAAATTGGCACCATGCGGGTAACGGAACAGTTGGATGCGCTTTATATGCTCAGGACGGATCCCATTGACTATCTGGTGGTACCTAGGGTAATTGCCTGTGCTTTGATGTTGCCCATTTTGACCGGACTGTCCTTGTTTGTCGGCATGGCAGGAGGATTAGTAATTTCTTCCAGTCTTTATGGCATCAATCCGACTATTTTTTTAAATTCTGTGCAAGATTTTACCCAGCTATGGGATGTTTTCGCCTGTTTACTTAAATCCTTGGTATTTGGTGGCATCATCGCCATCATTGGCTGTAGTTGGGGTTTAACCACCACTGGAGGAGCCAAGGGAGTCGGGGAATCCACCACCACCGCTGTGGTCACTTCCCTGTTGGCCATTTTCATCAGCAATTTCTTTTTATCCTGGTTAATGTTCCAGGGCACCGGCGACACCACCCTCGGCTAGTTTCCAGAATTAACTTGGATTTTGCCCTTTGCTCCTCCGGGTTTCTGTGGGGACAAAGCTCTGCTAAAGTCGGTTAAACAAATTCTTTTATCTTTTTCACAGCACACCGCCGCCCTATGAATATTTTTGGCATTGGCTTACCCGAACTAGGTTTAATTTTTGTCATCGCTCTGTTGGTGTTCGGCCCAAAAAAGCTACCGGAAGTGGGTCGGAGCTTGGGTAAAGCCCTGCGGGGTTTCCAAGAAGCTTCCAAAGAATTTGAGACTGAACTGAAACGGGAAGCCCAAAATTTAGAAAAGTCAGTGCAAATTAAGGCAGAACTAGAAGAAAGCAAAACCCCCGAGAATAGCCCAGAAAAAACAAGCTAAATTTTGCCTAGCCTTGTCTGGCGATCGCCGCGGTGGGAATAATTCGTCAACGTAGTGGCCATGGGGGTAACGGCAGTGGCCTCAATCTGAATAAACCAACCGGAGGAGTAAGCTATATTTGATAGTTATAGGGACTATAACCTGGGTTTTTGTCCCACTTCCAAAATCTGTTCAGATCCACTCAAATATTTTAATTTTTTTAGCCAACACTTGGCGAAGAAAAATTATAAATCGACAACAATAATATTGTTTGAGGGTCTGTAAGGGACTTAAATTCAAGCAAAATCCATTACGCATCGGTTACCATCCCCTGGCGGATGACCTTTCCAGCGGAACGTCCATGCAAAACTTTTCCCTCAAAAAAGTATTTAAAAAGCCGGAGATTAAAATCCTACTCCGGCAGTTGGAAGAGTGTTGTGGAGAAAAATTAACTATTATTGACACTGATAGCCATTGTCTGTGGGGCAAAAATATTGCCTGTTCCCAACACAAAGCCGATATTTATTGCCATGAAATTTTGGTGGGTGCCATAACCGGAGAAATTGCCGAGCATTCCGCCCAGGCGATCGCCATAGTACTGGGCTATATTGTACAAACGGAATACGAGAAAAAGCAGTTAGCCAAAGATACTCTGCAAAAATATGAAGAAGTGGTTTTCCTCTCGCAGTTTTCCAATGCCATTGCCACCTGCACCAGCTTAAATGAGGTGATTACTGTTATTAGGGATGAAATTCGTCAAGTAATTAATGTAGATGAAATATTCTTATATCTGTACGATCAAAGTCAAGATAAGTTAACTCCTTTTTTGTATAAAACAGAAGAATCCCTTCGGAATTTAAAAGCTATTGAAAATATCATTCAGCGGATATTAGAAGTTAATGGAGTTGAAGTGATTGATGACGTCCAAGATGATCATGATTATCTCAACCATCCTTCCGATATTCGTTCCCTACTTTGCTCATCCTTGACCGTACAAAACTCGATTATTGGTGTTTTGGGCTTAGCCCATTACCAGACTAAATATTTTGACTCCACCGATTTAAACCTTTTTTCCACCATTACTAGCCAGGTCGCTGCCGCTATCCGCACCGCCCAGTATTACGAAACGATTAAAAATTATTCCCAAACCCTAGAGCTTAGAGTTAGGGAACGGACTCTGGAATTAGAATTTGCTAAGCAACAATTGGAGCAGGTCAATCAACAACTCAAACATTTAGCTATTTATGATGAACTGACCCAAATACCTAACCGACGTTATTTCACTACCTATTTAGAACAGGAATGGCGACAATGTTTGCGACAAAAATCCCCCATTTCTTTGATTTTATGTGACGTGGATTATTTCAAAAACTATAATGATCTTTACGGCCACCAAGTGGGGGACCAATGCCTACAAAGTATAGCTAAAATTGTCCAAAGTGCTTTAAAGCGCCCATCAGATGTGTTGGCTCGTTATGGGGGAGAGGAGTTTATTTTAATTCTTCCCTACACTGACCAACCTGGGGCCTACACTGTGGCCGAGCGTATCCATTGCTATCTAGCGGAAGCACAAATTTCCCATGCAGATTCTCCCACTAGTCGGTACGTCACCGTAAGCCTGGGCATTGGCACTACCGTACCTCTACTCCATTATCAACCCAGTGATTTAATTAAAATCGCGGATCAAGCTTTGTATGCGGCCAAGGCTTCTGGACGGAATCAAACCAGGGGCAAGGTTTTATCTTTTCAATGTGGATAATTAGAATTATGGGAGGAAATTTAAACTAATTACCAATTAATAATCAATAAGCCTATGAGTTTAATCTTTTTAGTCATCTTTTTTCTCTTAACCAATGCCATATTTAGCAAGGTGCTGATTAGTGTCCCTGAATATATTGTCAACCAAGGCACCATGGTGGGAAGGATTGTAATATTGGGAGCAATTATATTTTTAATTAGCTGGGTTATGGGGGATGATTAACCAATGATACCCCAACAATTAATTTTAAAAAATTTCTTAAGTTATCAGGATGTTAGTCTTGATTTTCGGGGATTGCATACTGCCTGTATTTGCGGTGCCAATGGTGCAGGAAAATCTTCTTTGCTGGAGGCTATCACTTGGGCAATTTGGGGTAAATGTCGGGCTGAAAGTGAAGATGATGTGCTCCATAATGGCACTGATCAAGTTAGGGTAGACTTTCAATTTATTAGTAATAATCAGACCTACCGAATTATTCGCAGTCGCCAACGGGGCCGCAGTAGCGTAGCGGAATTTCAAATTAAAAGCGGCGATAATTTTCGCACCCTTTCTGCTAAGGGTCTCAGGGCGACCCAGGAAAAGATTACTGCCACGTTAAAGTTGGATTACGAAACCTTTGTCAACTCTGCCTATCTTCGCCAAGGCCGAGCCGATGAATTTATGTTACGCAAGCCCAGTGAACGGAAACAAATTCTGGCGGATTTATTAAAGCTAGACCAGTATGAATTATTGGCGACCAGGGCTAAGGATATTTCCAAAGAAGCTAAGGGTAAAATCAATATTCTTAATGACCGCTTACAAGTATTAGAACAGGATTTAAATCAACGACCTTATGTGGTGGCTAATCAAGCTAAATTAACTGAGGAAATTACGGCAATACAAACAGAGCAAAAACAAACTGAATGGCAATTACAACAACTACAAACTAGTCAAAATCAACGGCAACAATGGCAAAAACAAGCAACTTGGCAACAACGGCAATGCCAGGAATTAGCGATTGAAATTGAACGATTAGATAATCAACAGGAAGAAATAAAACAGCAATGTCAAAATTTAGATAAATTACTGGAACAAGAAACAGTAATTAAAGCCAATTTCCAGAATTACCAGAGGTTACAAACTGAGGAAGTAGCGTTAGCAGAATCTTTCCAACAATATCAAACTTTACAGCAACAACGCCAGAATTTAGAGCAACAGTTACAGCGCACAGAAAATGAATTAGCTCGGCAAATAGAACAAGAGCTCTTACGCTTAGAGCATTTAGATAAACAGGTGGCAGAATTAGAACCTATATTAGCCCAACAACAGGATATCGAGGCAGAATTAAATAAATTAAAAATTGCCAAACAAAACCTCATTCAGCTTGATAACCTACAAAATCAAGTTGCTCCCCTTTTGCAACGTCGTTATGCTCTACAAGCTGATTTAGAAAAAGCAAAGGCCCAATGTCAGGCTCAATTAGAACAACGCCAGGCGATCGCCAAACAATTAAAAATAGCGATTGCTGCTATTCCCGAGCAAAGAAAAGCTTTTCAGGCTTTAGACGAGGAAATTTGCCAATTAAAAAATAAACAAGTTTATCTTAAACGGGTAGAAGAAAAGGGCCAGGAACGGGGCCATTTCAAAGAACGACTGCAGGAAAATCAAAGGTTATTTGAAAAGCAGTTGCGGGAACTAGAGCAAAAGTTAGATTTGCTGGATAGTCCTGGTGCCACTTGTCCTTTGTGTGAACAGGGTTTAGATGGCCATTATCATCAACAGGTAATGGAGAAAACTGAACAAGAATGCCAAGAATTACGTAATCAAATTTGGATTCTCAAGGAACAAATTACCCTTGCTGATCAAGAATTAGATATTTTACGGAATGAATATAAAGAAATTGCTGATGGTTTAAGTAATTTAGAACAATTACTGCAACACTATGGACAAATGGAAGCGGAGTTGGAAAGAAGTGGAGAAAACCATGAAAAATTGGTGGAATTAAATGGGCAAATTGCTGACTTAGAGCTGAGCTTAACCCAAGGAACTTTTGCTGAATCTCTCCAACTTGAATTGACGGCTCTAGAGCGAGAATTAACTAACTTAGCCTACGACGAACAAACCCATGCCCTAGCCCGTTCCACCGTAGATCAGCTAAGGAAAGGAGAAATTCGCCAAGCTAAGTTGAAAGAAGCCCAAATTAAGTATCGGCAATTAACAGGCGATCGCCCAGGGTTGGAGCAAAAATTACTGGCATTGCGTTCCCAATTACAAAGTTTGGGCACCAGTTCTCCCCTGCGTCAACAATGGCAACAGGTGGAAGCATCCATCGCTCAATTAAACTATGACAGTGAAAGTCACCAACAATTATTGGCAGAATTACGGCGTCAACAGCCCTGGCAGTTACGACATCAGGAACTAGAGCAAGCTCGGCAACAATTACCAATCCTGATGCAACGAGGACAGGAATACCAAGCTCTCATTGGCGATCGCCAGCAGGCTTTGCAGGAAAGGCAAGAAGAGTTGGTGCATTTGGAAAAACAGATTAGCCAATACGCTGATCATGGGGAGCAGATTCGACTTTTAGAAAATGAATTGACGCAACGAAGACAACACTTAGATCACCTACTGGCAAAAAAAGGTGGCTTGGAACAATTATTGATTCAAATTGACACGTTGCAGGGAGAATATGAAGAAACTAAACAGCAATTTGAGCAAGCTAAAAAACAATTTCGTATCCACGAAGAACTGGGTAAAGCCTTCGGCAAAAATGGTATTCAAGCAATGATGATTGAAAACATTCTACCCCAGCTAGAAGCAGAAACTAATTATATTTTGGCTCGGTTAACGGGCAACCAACACCATATCCAATTTGTCACCCAAAAAGAAGGTAAAAGTAGCACTAAAAATAAACCCAAAATGATTGATACTTTGGACATTCTCATTGCCGACGCCCAGGGTACCCGCCCCTATGAAACCTACTCCGGAGGAGAGGCTTTTCGGATTAATTTTTCTATCCGTTTAGCCCTGGCAAAATTATTGGCCCAAAGGTCTGGTACCGCTTTGCAATTACTAATTATTGACGAAGGCTTCGGTACCCAGGATGCAGACGGTTGCGATCGCCTGGTGGCCGCCATCACCGCCATTGCCTCAGATTTTGCCTGTATTCTCACTGTCACCCATATGCCCCAATTTAAGGAAGCCTTTCAACAACGCATTGAAGTGTGTAAAACGGAATTTGGTTCCCAGTTAGCCATTGTTAGTTAGTTTAAACTCACGCTTTTTGCTTCCACCTAATTTTGCCAGGAAATTTTTCCAGAGTCGCAAACGACAAAAAGTATGAAAATTTAACTATGTTTACTGCCATCGGGAAGAATAGCCCCGGTTAACTTAGCTGCCGTTAGTTTGACCATAATCCGATTGCCTGCACCAATTTTAGCCCCCTGTAAATTAGCTCCACTGAGATCTGCCCCGCTCAGATCCGCACCGACTAAATTGGCCTCCTGCAAATTAGCCCCCCGTAGGTTCGCTTCTAATAAATTAGCCCGGAAAAGATTAGCCCGAAAAAGATTGGCATTTTCCAAATTAACTTGGTGTAAAAAACTATCGCTCAAATCCGCATTACTTAGGTTAGCCGAGACCATTTTCCGTCCGGATAAATCCTTTTCTTTTAAGTTAGCCCAACGCAAATCCGCCCCGGTTAAATCTCGATAGTAGGGTCGATTGTGGTTTTCTTGATGATGGGGGGAGTTAGGACTATGGTTATGGTTGCTCTGCTGATTATGATGGGGCCGAGGTTGACGATCGCCGGGGGGTGGGTAAGGTGGAGGAGATTTGGCCTTTGGCTTGGATTTAGGTTTAGTTTTGGGCGTATTACCGGGTTGATCGGTTTGAGATGCTTGGGAAGCTTTAGTGGTTATCTCCAACTCCAACATTTCCTTGAGGCGATCACGGGCTTGGTTAATTTCTTTCAGTTTCCCCGCTGCCTTGGCCAACAGCCGGGGATTATCCCTGGGCAGGCGATCGGGGTGCCACACAAAGGCCAAATCCCGGTAGGCTTCATTGATTTCCTCCAGGCTAGCCCCCACCTCTAGCCCCAGGATTTCGTAGTAGTGGGAAAACTCTTGCATAATCACCGCTGTGCAATGGCCCACCTAAAAGCGTAATATAGAAAGGTTGTCAATTTTTAAGATCCCAGAGAAGTCATGGCAGTTCCCAAGAAGAAAACCTCCAAAGCAAAACGTGATCAACGCCGGGCCCACTGGCGCAGACAAGCTTCTTCCCAAGCACAAAAGGCTTTATCCCTCGGCAAATCTATTTTATCTGGCCGTTCTACTTTCCTCTATCCCCCCGCTGAGGAAGAAGGGGAAGAAGAGTAAGAATAAATTGTCAGTTAGCTGAATTTAGTATTTAAGGTGAGGGGCGATCGCCAAGGGCAAATCAGTTTTGGGACAAATAATTAAATTGATTTATGGTCAATGGTTAACCAGTTCCCAAAGCTCCGCCCAACTCCCTACCAAGCAAGCATCGTTGGCATTTTTATCTTTTCCCTGGTCATACGTTTCTGGAACCTGGGACAGTTCAACGAGTTAGTTTTCGACGAAGTTTACTACGCCAAATTTGCCGGTGACTATTGGCTTGGCAATAATTTTTTCCCATCCCATCCCCCCCTGAGCCATTACCTGATTGCTTTAGCCATGGGGTTGGGGGATTTTTTTCCTGTCAATCCAGACCAGGTTAACGATCTGACGGGGGCAGTGCGTTCCACCTGGAGTTACCGTTGGCTCAATGCCCTCACTGGGGCCACCATTCCCCTACTCCTGGGGGCGATCGCCTATCTGTTGACCCAACGGCGCCTGGTGACATTGTTAACCATGGGGCTATTGGCCTTAGATGGGCTATTTTTGGTGGAATCTCGCTATGCGTTGAATAATATTTACCTAGTTTTTTTCGGGCTGCTGGGGCAAGCTTTAGTTTTGTGGTATCTACGCCAAGGGAAACTTTGGCAGTTAATTCTGGGGGGCATTAGTTTAGCCTGTGCCGGAAGCGTCAAATGGAATGGTTTTGCTTTTTTGTTGGGTGTTTATCTCCTTTGGGCAATCGCCTGGGTCAAACCTTTCTTCAACCAGGGTTGGATAACGAGGGAGAGGCAAGCAAATTCGCTGAAACCATTGGATGGGGATGGACAAAATAATCAAGACTTTCTCTCCCGTTGGTTGATTATTTCCCCGCTGAAATTTGTGCTCTGGTTGGTGCTGGCACCGATCATTACCTATAGCGTCATTTGGATTCCCCATTTGTTAATGAATGGAGAATATGCTTCCCTGGCTGGTTTTTGGCGCATTCAACGGGAAACTTGGCAATATCACCGTCGGGTGGGCAATAGCCCTGATATTCATCCCTATTGTTCTCCCTGGTATAGCTGGCTGGTGATGGCTCGACCGATCGCCTATTTTTATCAAAAGTCCAGTCGGTTTGGCTTAGTTAATGATGTCCACGCCATGGCCAATCCGATTTTGCTCTGGTTTTCCACCGGGGCGATGGGGTTGTTATTCGGCACCGTTATCTGGCAAAAAATACGCCAATTTTTCTTTAGGGGAATTAATCCCATCAATGTACCGTTGCGAGGCGTTACCCTCTACATTGCAGTCAATTACGCCGCTAATCTTTTGCCCTGGCTAGGGGTTAGTCGCTGTACTTTTTTTTACCATTACCTGCCTGCCTATGGCTTTAGTATTTTGGCCTTGGCATTAATTTTGAGCACCTTGCTAGACAGTCCCCAAAGGAGCCATGGCATCATTGCTTGGACAGTTTTAACCCTAGTGGCGATCGCCTTTTGGTATTGGTCGCCGATTTTTTTAGGATTACTGTTGACCCCCAGGGGATTTTCCCTCCGTATGCTTTTTCCCAGTTGGATTTGAGCCGGAGACAAAGGTGGAAGTGGTCTCCCTAGTTACCACAGAGTCGAGACAACCTGGGCTTTCTCCTCGCACCTGTTAAATGGGGCGGTACACCACCGCATAGTCCCCTTCCCGGTTATCCGGCAGTAAAAAACCTTTACGGCAGAGGGAATCAATGGTTTCCTTCACCTTTTGGGGATCTTCTCCGGTGGCCACAATGCACTCGCTCACCGTAGCGCCGATCGCCTTGGTGGCACAGGTTTTAATAATCAACACATCCAGCCGTTCTATGGGGGTGACCGATGGGGGAGCGGTGACAATGGGAGAGGTATAGGCAGGGGGGAAATAATGTTTATGGTTATAAATGGCATTGAACTTTCTCTCATCCATGGTGCCGAGGATGATCGCATCAACAAACCCCAGAATAGAAGGGATGAACGTCCAAGAAAAAAGGAAATAAACTATGCCAGCAAAAATATTGCCGAGGTAAAACTTATGTAAGCCGAAGCCGCCGAAGAAAACGGCAAAAATTAGGGCAACAAAGCGATTTTTCATAGCGGGTCTGCAAAGAAAACCGTCACCTACTGACGATGCTCAACAACAAAAGCGGAATGGGTCCAAGCCCCCCTATTGTCATAGTAACGGATCAGCCTTTGGCGTTCGTTGGGGCGCACCAACCAGCCCATTTCCCCAAAGAAAGGTTGTCCCAATTGCAGGCGATCGGGGGTGCAAGAAGAAGCACCATCCGGCAGTAATAGCACTTTGCTGGGGTTGGGGCCGAGAAAATTAATCTGATGACCGCTAACTTTCCCTTGGATCACCGCAGTTTGTCCCCCCATGGTTACCCTTTGTTCCACCAAATCCCCGGTTTGGTTTAGGGTAATTTCCCCCTCGCTAACTTCCGGTTCCCGCCAGTCGGGGTAGGCAGTATAAACTTCGCAATGCCAAGTACCCAACAGTTGCTCCACCGTTAATGCTGGTCTTTCCTGGGCGTTACTCCCCCGGCGAAATTCCCGAATAAAAGTCAAACTGGCCAGGGTTAATTCCTTGTCATACAGTTGCACGAATCTCATGCGGCGATCGCCGTCCACAAAGCCAAATTCCGCCCCAAATTCACTGAAGGGAGCCAACTGCCATGGCCCCTTGGAAAAAGCACCGGTGCCAAAAAAGATAATTTGTCGCCCCAGGGAACGGTAATCCTGGCTATAGTCCTGGGTAGGGGGGTCTTGATAATCGGGGTTATCGTAGCGGCGCAGACGAAACTTGACCAACTTGTTATCTTCTAAGCCTTCCAGGGTGAGGATGGAAGGGGTGTTACTCAACACTTCCCCCTGGGGAGATAGGCGGGTAAAACTGCCCTGCCATTCCCCCAAGTTTTTGAGAAAATTTTCCCAGTTAGCCATGGTTATTTGTCCCTATTTATAGTTTTGATGTTTTTAAAGAATCAATCAAGACCATTCTCCCATTTCCCCATCCTCCCTCCCAGACGGGCAAGCTTTTCCAGAAATACTGGTTTATCATCGGGGAAAATATGACTCAGTTTTGCCAGCTAATTCTGGATTTCCTTCAACCTAACCCATGGAAACTATTCGCCTTGGCCCCAACGGCCCCTCCATTGCTCCCCTTGGCTTGGGTACTTGGTCCTGGGGAGACACCCTGTTTTGGGCCTACGGTAAAGACTTTGGCCTAGAAGATATAGAGGGGGCTTTCCATGCTTCCCTGGGGGCGGGAGTTACCCTAATTGACACCGCTGAAATTTATGGTTTTGGTGAATCTGAGCGTCTGATTGGTCGCTTTTGCCGGCAAGCAGAAGAAAAAGTAGAAATTGCGACCAAATACTTTCCTTTGCCCTGGCGTTGGCAGCGTTCTGACATTTCCCAAGCTTTGACCGCCAGTCTGGAACGTTTGCAGATGAATACCATTTGTCTGTATCAAATCCATTGGCCTTTGGAATTTTGGCTCAAAACACCGGATTTTATGGCTGTGTTGGCCGCCGAAGTTAAAAAAGGCCGCATTCAAGCTGTGGGAGTTAGCAACTATTCCGCCCAGCAAATGGCGATCGCCCATGAATGTTTAGCCGCCCAAGGTATTCCCCTCGCCAGCAATCAGGTGCCCTATTCCCTACTGAACCGGGAGATTGAAAGTAACGGTATTTTGGCCCAGGCTCGCCAGCTCAACGTCACTATTTTGGCCTACAGTCCCCTTGCCCAAGGCTTACTGACCGGCAAATATCGTCCGGAAAACTCCCCTACTCTCCAGGGGGCCCGCCGCTTCAATCCTCGTTTTAGTGCTAAGGGATTGCAAAAATTAGTTCCCTTACTTACCCTCTTGGATACCCTGGCAGATAAGCATGACAAAACGCCGGCCCAAATTGCTCTGAATTGGCTTATTGCCCAAGGGAACATCATTCCCATTCCGGGGGCAAAAAACGCTTCCCAAGCTAAACAGAATGCCGGAGCATTGGGATGGCAGTTAAACCCAGAAGAAATAGAAGAACTGCGTACCGTCACCCAGGGGATTTAAAAACCTGCTTTGTGAAGAAAATTTGATTGTGCTTTGCTTTCATCAACAATTTTCCAATGCCCTAGGAGAACTAAAGAATTTAAAAAATTTGATTAGGCTTAACGGCTCAAAAAGAATTTTCTGAAGGGGTCTAACCCTGGTTAAATTCGTATAACAACCAAATTCCCACCCCCAAACCGACAAAATTAGGCAGCCAGGCCGCCAAGGTGGGGGAAATTAACCCAACAATGCCTAAGCTACCACTGAAAAATCCCAGTATGTAGTAGGCAAAAATAATCACAATGGTTAAACCAAAGCCCGTTGCCCGACTAATCCGTTGGGGCCTAGCGCCGATCGCCGAACCCACCACGGCAAAAACAATACAAACAAAAGGAAAGGCTAATTTTTGTTCCGTTCTAACTTGAAAAAACTGAATTTTCTTTTCATCGCCAATTAACTTTAGAATTTTGATATAGTCCTGGGCTTCCGCAATGGTCATTTCATAGGGATCCCGACCCTGCCGGGCAAAATCAAACGCCGATTTGGGTAGAGCAATCTGTTTATTGGTGAAAGGAACCGCCTCTTGGTAATCTTCCGTTTCCGTCAAACGATAAAGAGTGCCATTAAAAAAATCCCAGCGTTTATTGTTATTATTCCAGGTGGCATTATCAGAAAGGACAATATGTTTAAGGTGGTTTTCTGTCCATTGCAACACCGTCAAGTTTTGCATTTCTTTGCCGTCAAATTTTTCAGCATAAACCAAACTTTTTAAGCGCCGGGCAGTTTGGCCATTCTCAAGCTTAATCTCTTCAAACTCAGGGTAAAAAACATCCCGATTTTGCCAAAAGGGATGCTCCTCATCAATGGATTCAATCAAAATACTGGTGGCTCGATAGTTGGCCACCGGCACCACCCATTCACTCAGCACAAAAGCCCAGCCCGTCACCAACAAACTCAGCACCACCGCCGGTAAAATAAGGCGATACAAACTCACCCCACAACTGCGAATGGCGACAATTTCACTGTCCCCACTAAGGCGACCAAAGGTCATCATGGTGGCTAGCATCACCGCCACAGGTAGGGAATAGGCCAGGAATTCCGGTACTTTGAGCAGTAATACTTCTGCGGCCTTAGCCACCGGGAGATTTTTTTCAACAATTTTGTTACCTAGATCGGACAAGTTACCGATCGCCAGCCCTAAACTGGCTACTACTCCCACACTGAATAAAAAAGGGGGAATCAATTGCCTAGCCACATAGCGGTCCATGAGGGAAATTCCAGGCAAAGAATGGGGCCACTGCCCCAGGTTAGTAAAGGTTTTAGGCAAGAACATCACAGATTTTCAAGCTTTTTCAATGGCTAAAATTCCTCAAGTCTTTAAAATTCCGCATTCATGGGGGTGCGGGGAAAAGGAATCACATCCCGAATATTGGCCATACCGGTCATGAACTGGACAATGCGTTCAAAGCCCAGGCCAAAGCCCGCATGGGGCACAGAACCGTAACGGCGCAGGTCAAGATACCACCATAGATCGCTTTCCGGTATCCCTTGTTCCTGCAGGCGTTGAGTTAATACATCTAATCGTTCTTCCCGTTGGGAACCGCCAATAATTTCGCCAATTTTGGGGGCTAAAATATCCATGGCGGCGACGGTTTTCCCATCATCATTTAAGCGCATATAGAATGCCTTAATATCCTTGGGATAATCGGTCACAATGGTGGGTCTTTTGAACACAGTTTCCGCTAAATATCGCTCATGTTCTGACTGTAAATCCACCCCCCAGGTGACGGGATATTCAAACTTCTGATCCGCTTTTTCTAGCAGTTGAATTGCTTCGGTGTAGGTCAGCCAAGCAAATTCGTTGTTAATGATATTGTCCGCTGTGGCCAGCACTGTGTTATCAATGCGCTGGTCAAAAAATTCCATGTCCTCAGGGCATTTTTCCAGCACAAATTTAAAAATATATTTTAAAAATTCCTCCGCCCATTGGCGATCGCCTTCTAGGTCACAAAAGGCCATCTCCGGCTCCACCATCCAAAATTCCGCCAGGTGGCGGGAGGTGTTCGAATTTTCCGCCCGAAAGGTGGGGCCAAAGGTGTAAACATTCTGGAATGCTAGGGCCATCACCTCCGCTTCCAATTGTCCACTCACCGTCAAATAAGCCTGTTTACCAAAAAAGTCCTGGCTGTAATCAATGCCCTCGCCATTTTTGGGCACCTTCTGCAAATCCAACGTGGTGACATTGAATAAATCCCCTGCCCCCTCACAGTCGCTGGCGGTAATGATCGGGGTATGAACCCAAAGAAAACCCCTTTCCTGGAAAAATTGGTGAATGGCCGTGGCACAGGCATTCCGCACCCGCATCACTGCTCCAATGGTATTGGTACGGGGTCTGAGATGCCCAATGGTCCGCAAAAATTCAAAGCTATGGCGTTTTTTCTGTAGGGGATAACTACTGGGATCTGCTCCCCCCAGCAGTTCCAGCTTGCATGCATTTAACTCCACCCGTTGACCTTTCCCCGGCGAAGGGGTCAATTTCCCCTCAATGGCCACCGCCGCCCCGGTTTGCAGTTGGGTCAATAGGCGATCGTAATCCGGCAAACTTCTCGCCAGCACCACTTGGAGGTTCGCCAAACTGGAGCCGTCATTAACTTCCACAAAACTAAAATCCTTGAGGGTGCGTTTAGTCCGTAACCAACCCTGGACCATAACCTGGTCATCGGCTTGACCGTGGCGGAGAATTTCAATAATGCGGCGTTTGTTCATAAACCCCAAAGGATTAACGGATAACAGATAGAAGAGGTACAGTGGGTGCCATTATTAAACCATGGCACTGAGTCAATCCTAGGGTAACCAATTCCGACCCAGCAGGCGATCGCCCCCAAACCAGACAATAATCTGACCGGCGGAGAAAAAAATATTTTGACCATCCACAAAAGGTGTTATGATTGCTAATCGTGAAAGCAATGGGTCGATGCCCGAGTGGTTAATGGGGGCGGACTGTAAATCCGCTGGCTATGCCTACGCTGGTTCAAATCCAGCTCGGCCCATCCCTTTTGCCCTTGTAGCTCAGTGGTAGAGCACACCCTTGGTAAGGGTGAGGTCACGAGTTCAATCCTCGTCAAGGGCTTTCTCTGGAAACAGTAACGATACTGCAGTTGCAGACTTCTTGCTCCAGCCATTGGGAGCCCAGTTGGTGCATAGCGGCCAGCACTGGCTGGATTTCTCTACCCTTATCGGTCAGGGAATATTCCACCCTGGGGGGAATCTCCGGATACACATCCCGGTTGATGATGCCATGGGCTTCCAGTTGCCGTAGCCTTAGGGTGAGAGTTTTCGTACTGCAACCGGGCAAGGCGTCCAATAGTTGTCCCGTGCGCCGTTGTCCCTGGAATAACTCCCGCAAGACCAAAATTGACCATTTATTGTCGAGTAAATCCACCACGTGCTGAATGGGACAAATGTGTCCGGCTGTGAAACAAGGGTCAGCATTGGTTGGGGCCATGGTGGTGTGGGAAAAACATTTTCGGTCCACTATTCTAGCTAATGGGGAGTTCGGGCAGCCATTGGCTCCATCTAAGCTGAGGCTTGGAGTCCATTGATTGCCAGCGCTGTGAACCTGGGGGCCGATCCAGGGGAATATTCCCCATCAATCTTTGGCGGGGTTGAAACCAAACACTTCACCATAAAAAGCCAATTCCGACTCTAGAGCTTTTTTGATGTTAGCGGCAATGCGGAAACCGTGTTGTTCTTCGGCAAAGGCGACATATTCCACTTTGATGCCCTTAGTCTTAAGGGCTTCCACCATCATTTCCGTTTGGTTGGGCGGCACAACTTTATCTTCTAAGCCCTGGAAGAAAATCACTGGGCAGGTTAGCTGATCCGCATGGTTCACTGGCGATCGCCGTTCGTATAAATCTTTTCTTTCAGGATAGGGGCCAATCAAACCGTCGAAGTAACGGGATTCAAATTTATGGGTATCGGTGGTCAGGGCTGTTAAATCACTAACACCGTAATAGCTAGCCCCGGCTTGAAAAATATCATGGAAGGTTAGGGCCGCTAGGGTGGTGTAGCCCCCGGCACTGCCGCCGGAAATAGCCAACTTATTGAGATCTGCTAAACCCTGAGCCGCTAGGTATTTGGCCGCATTGATACAGTCCGCCACATCGACGATGCCCCATTGACCATGTAAACGCTGACGATAATTGCGACCATAACCCGTACTACCACCGTAATTCACATCCACATAGGCGAAGCCCCGACTAGTCCAATACTGAATTTTTAAACTAAGGGAGTTACTGGCCGCCGCTGTGGGGCCCCCATGGCTTTTGACCAATAACGGCGGTAACGTACCAGGAATTCCTTGAAAATCAGTGTTGGTGGGGGGATAGTACCAGGCGTAGGCAGTTTGGCCCTCTTCGCTGGGAAAACTAATGGCCTGGGGTTGGGCTAGATAGGCCGGGTCTAAAGAGAAATCGCTGGCAACTTTGAGAATTTCCGTTTGCTGGGCGGCAACATCAAGGGCCACTACTGCGGTGGGTATGGTGGGAGCACCGCCTAAAAACCAGAGGGTTTTGCCGTCACTACAAAGGGAAGAATAATCACTGTAGGGTAATCCCAAAATGCTTAGTTGTTTGTGGGACGGTTTGAGTTTGCCCAACTGCCAAGCACCATCCTGGGTAAAAGCGCAAAGAATGGTATCCGTATCCACAAAGGCATAACTCCGTAGACCAAACACCCAATGGGGATAGGCAAATTCCGCATCGAGGGGAAAAACGTTATCCACTTCCCCTTTGTGATAGCGGTACAAATTCCACCAATCGGTTCGATCGCCGACAAAATATAAACTGCCATCGGGACACCATCGGGGTTCATGGATGGATTCATTCCCAGCATGGCCAGCAATACAACGAATATTTTCCAGGGCTCCTTGGCCATTGAAATCCGCAAGCCATAATTTGGTGACATCCCAGGGCATATGGGGGTGATCCCAGGTAATCCAAGCTAGTTTGTTGCCATCAGGACTAAGGCGGGGAGATGAATAAAAATCATGGCCCAGGGCGATCGCCGTTACTTCCCCAGTTTCTAAGCTGATGGCGGCCAGGAAATTTTCTGGTTCCTTTGCTTCTGCACTGTGGCGTTCACCAACGGCAATTAATCTTTGTCTGGGTTGATCCAAAACAAAATCTGCAAAACGGCAGTCCGGTGTGTTAGTTAACTGTTGCGGTTCCTGCCCAATACCTTGAACGTAAATCTGTTGATCCCTGAAATTACTGAAATAAACTCTCCCCGCCGCCACCAAAAAGGCTCCTCCACCGTATTCATGAACTTTGGTTCGCACATTGAAGGGGGCGGGAGTCACATCCCGCACAGTGCCATCGGGTTGCCTGTGAACTAGGACATTCCGTCCTTTCTCCATTGCCCTGGCCTCTAGCCAAAAGACCTCTTGGCCATCATTCTGCACTGCTCCCAAACCAATACTGCCCGCCAGCAAAGCATCAGCCGTAATTGGCGATCGCCAAGAACCGTAGGGGGCGGTCTGTTTAGTGGTCATGGAAGTCACAGAGAAGGGGAACTAGTTACCCTTTCAGGATACAGAAGCTGGCACCAACTTTTCCTGTTCACTCCAGAACCATTTAATGGTTTTGGCTAAGCCCTGATCCAAACTGGTTAATTGTAAACCCGGCATTAGGCTCTGGAGTTTTTTCACTCCCAAACATTTAGACTTAGCCCCTACGTAACGGCTGGTATCAAATTCAATCAGGTGGAAATCGTAGCCCACTTCCTGGCAAATTAATTCCGCAAAGCGACGAATGGTAAATTCTTCCCCCGCTCCAATATTGACCAAATTGTTATCCACTGTGGCAGCTAATTCCAAGGCAATGTGGGCAAAATCCTCCACAAAAACTAATTCCCGTTGTTGATAACCATCTCCCCAGAGGGTGACCGTTTCGCCGTAAAGTTTGCCCCGAATAATCTTGCGGATCAGGTCAAAAATGAAATGCATCTGCCGTCCGTCCGTGTGGTAGCCGGGGCCATAGAGGGTGGAAGGAACTAGACAGAGATATTTCAGCCCATACTGTTTGTGCAATGCCAACGCCCCCGCATAGAGCATTCTTTTAGTCATGGCGTAGGTGAACAAACTATCAATGGGTAAACCAGTAAGATAGTATTCTTCTTCTAGGGGTAAATGGGGATCATAGGCGCAACTGGTACCCATAAAAATTAACTTTGCTTGGGGTTGTTGACCGTGCCACCAATCAAGCACATTAGTATTTAGCTTTTGGTTGATCAGCCACTGTTCCCCCGGATGGGATAGACAAAAATCCCCCGCTTGGGTCCAGGCAGCCAGGTGATAAATTTGGTCGAAACTGCCTTTAGCAAATTGATGCAGAGAACCGGCTTGGGTCAGGTCACAGTTGCGGGAATTGATTTTGGTTAGTTCGTGGCCCTGGGCCTCGAGTTGATTGCAAAGGGTTGTGCCCAAAAATCCCGTACCACCGGTGACCAAAATTTTCATCCGCTTACCTTGAAAAATTCTAAAAATTATTCCGTCCCACCATCATACAAGGGCAGGTGAAGCCTGTTAGAACTGAGGGCTTTACTCTAGCTTCCATAGCGGCTGGAGAAATCGACAATCAATAAAGCGCCACTATTGTCATTATTCCTTAGCAATCTCAACGGCGATCGCCCCCGAATAGGTAGACGGGCCAGCATTAAGCTTTTGCCTCAACTATTGCGGCGAACCAAAAAACAGGGTAAATTCTCCTGCTTGTCCCCGCTTTTGTAAATTGGCTAAAGCTAGTCTGCTTTGGGCATCTTGGTCGAGCAATAAATAATTTCCTTCCTTAGCCTTGGTATGCAACTGATTATCGTCCACCGCAATCACCTGGCGATCGCCGTAGAAATCTAAACTGGGACGACTATAGGCAAAGGAAGTATAAACCAGGGTATTGACAGGAATGCTTTTTTTGATTAACTCCCCCACGGGTTTGACTGCAAAAGCTTCGTTCACTTCCCAGTTCCAGAGGGGACTGGAGAAAAGAAATAGAAGGGCTACATAGAGCCCCACCACTAGGGTTTTGGCAAATTTAGGGGAAGATTGCAAATATTGCTTGGCACTCCAACCTATGCCAATAAATAGCACCACCCCCATGATGATAATCACCGGTTTTTGCTCGATGAAACCAGCGTATAATCCTCCCACCAGACCCACCACAGCAGTGAGGGCAAGTAGATAACCAATTAGCCTAGGATAACGTTGGCGACCTTCTAAATCTGCTAAATAATATCCCCCCATCAGAGCGAAAAAAGGGTAACAAGGGAGTACATACCAGGGCAATTTAGTGCCCATGACGGAAATAATCAGCAAAAAGCCGAAGCCAAAGGTGATGGCAACCTTAGCCCAGTCCTGTCGCCATTGTTTTATGGTCATTACCATGGCGGGAATTAGGAAAAATAGCCAAGGCGCAGTGTATTTGGTAATTTCTAGCAGGTAATACCAAGGGGGCCCCGTATTGCCTTCTAATTCCTTGGTAACTCGCTCAAAACTGTGAAACTCAAAATGAATCTGCCAAAAAGTTTCCCCATACTGGGCAAATTGGAGTTGGTACCACCACAACACCGGACCAAAACCGATCAACAGCCCGAACCAGAATTGCCAGCGCTGAAAAATTCGTCCTTCCCCAAGCCAGAAAATCAAAATTCCCAACAATAATCCCAGAGCTAGCACCAGTAAACCCTTGGCTAGAGCAATTAACCCCAAACCAATACCTATACCCCCTAACCAATGGGGATTTTTCCGCCCTTTGAGTAAGCAAAGTATCGACCAAAGCAAACAGGTATTAATCACCCCATCCAACATGGTTAAACGGCCCAGACGGGCGGTGGGAAGCAGGGTTAGCAATATCGAACTGCTCCATAGTGCCGCTTTAGGGGCAGAAAAAATTTCCTTCCCCACCAGATATAACAAGGGCACCGCCAGGGCTGACCCCAGAGCCAGGGGCAAACGGGAACTAAATTCATTGATGCCCAGCAGATGGTAACTGCCCATTACCAGCCAAGTAATCAGGGGCGGTTTGGATAAAAAGGGTTGTCCTAAATAGGTGGGAAAACGCCAATCTCCCCGCAGATAAGTATCCTGGGCTGTGGTGGCATAATAACCCTCGTCAAAATCTCGCAGGGGCACATTGCCCAAACCGGCGATCGCCAGGATTAGGGCCACTCCGGTGAGTAGCAATAAATATTTCCGGTCTGAATTCAGGGAAAAAAAGTTCAAGGGCTGAGTATGGACAGATTCTGACTATTGGACTTGGCTCGCATTTTCCCACGTTCTTGGGGGAAGTTTAGGTTTTTGTTAAGGTATTTTGTTGATGTTTCCCCACCAATGGCTGACCCTGTGAACCTAATACCCGATCGCCACCAATTTCCTGGCCTAGCCAATAAGACCTATTTTAATTTTGGCGGCCAGGGTATTTTGCCCACCGTTGCCCTGGAAGCTATTACGGCTATGTATGGCTATCTACAGGAAAATGGCCCTTTTTCCATTGCCGCTAATCAACATATTCAGCAGTTAATTGCCCAACTACGGCAGGCTTTGGCGGAAACTTTTAACGTTGATCCCAACACAATTACAATCACCGATAACGTCACCACCGGCTGTGACATTGTGCTTTGGGGTTTGGATTGGCACCAGGGCGATGAAATTTTGCTCACCGACTGCGAACATCCCGGCATCATTGCCATTGTCCAGGCGATCGCCGCCCGGTTTGGCATTACCTACCGTTTTTTCCCGGTGGCGGCCACGTTAAACCAGGGAGATGCGGCCGCAGTGTTGGCTAATCATCTGGGGCCAAAAACCCGCTTGGTTATTCTCAGTCATTTACTCTGGAACACTGGCCAAGTATTGCCCCTAGCAGAAATTATGGCCGTTTGTCGCCGTCACCAAGGAAATTATCCAGTGCGGGTTTTAGTGGATGGGGCCCAATCTGCCGGTTCCTTACCCCTAGATTTTTCCCGGTTAGAAGTGGATTATTATGCTTTCACCGGCCATAAATGGTTTGCTGGCCCCGCTGGGGTGGGGGGATTGTATATCCATGGCGATTGCCTGGGGGAAATTAATCCGACCTATGTGGGTTGGCGCAGTATCACCTATGGCGCTAAAGGGGAACCCACCGGCTGGGCTGAAGGGGGCAAACGGTTTGAAGTGGCCACCTCCGCCTATCCCCAATATGCCGGTCTGTTGGCCGCTCTCCAGTTGCACCAACGGCAAGGCACCGCTGAGGAACGTTACCAAGCCATTTGTCAACGTAGTGAATTCCTGTGGCGGGGCTTGAACCAGTTACCCCATGTCCATTGTTTAGCTACATCGGCTCCCCAAGCAGGTTTGGTCTCCTTCACCGTGGATTCTCCCTTGGGCCACCGGGCGATCGTGCAGAAACTGGAGGAGCAACGCATCTATCTCCGTACCATCGCTGACCCTGACTGTATCCGGGCCTGTTGCCATTACATAACCGATGAGGAGGAAATTAATCATTTATTGGCTAGACTAGCTGACTTTGGCCCCTAAAAAGTTCCCCCTTGTAAAGGGGGCGAGGGAGGACGTTAAACCCTAGATTTGTTCCGTTTCCTGTAATAACCAAAAACCGGCAAAAGCCTCACTGTCGGGACTGGCTTGAATGGCTAAAAAGTGAATGCCGTGGGCCAATTTTTTGGCCTGTTCAAAGCCCTTCGCTTCCTGTTCACTGGTTTTGTCGATAACGTTGGCCACAATCCAACTATCACTGGCGCCGGTTTCCAGGCGCATAATGGGACGGGGGTCGGTGTTGTATTGCAAATAGCCCAATTCCAACCCGGATAACCAAGCGGCAAAGGGTAAGGCCCGGGGGGAAAAGAGGATTAAACCCGGAATGCGGCAATCGGGGCCCAAATTGTAGGGGGAGAGGGGAAAACTTTCCCCAAAGCTAATCTCCCAATCCGGTAAATCATTGAAATCAGCAGCAGCCAAACTCACCAAGGCCCACTGGTCTCCCCGATCGCCCCGCACTGCATCGGGCAAGGCAATGGCATTAAGTTCTGGATACTGCACCGATGTGGAGGAAGCCAACTTAGGGTCGTAGCCCGGTTGTTGGGGATAAAAATTCTCTAGGCGATCGCTTAACCATTGCTCCAGGGCATAGGTACGCCGACTGGGGGATGGGGGAATGCCAGCTTCTTCACAGGCTTTGCCGATCATGTTATTCATCTGACGCCGGAAAAAACGGATCTTTTGGGGCATCTGACCCGCTTCGGCGATCGCCGTTTCGATGGCCTGCCGGAGCCAAACGGAATTGACAGTGGCACTGGGGCAATACTGGCTGTAGCGGAACAAATCCCCTGGTGACTGTTGCACGGATTGGGGAGATTCACAAATTAGTACTTCCCACACTTTTTTTCCCTCATCATCCAATAACGGCCGCGAATAAAAATCCAATTCCCAAGTAACGCCCATATATCAATCAAATATGTGTCAAAGCTAGCCCCAACGGACCAACCGCTATCCTATCAAGCAATTGCCCCCGGGTTGCCATCGTTCCATGGCCACGGCAAATAACTGCCACCCCCATCATTGTCGGCCAAACACCACTGAGCTTAAGGTATTCTGGGAGCAAGGTGCTTTATCCATCGACCTTGATATTGTTTTGAGCACCCGCTCCTCAGTCTTCCATCGCCATAGAGTTTGACCAAAATATGATCTCCCAGCCCCAAGGATTTACCCGCCTTCACCGCTCTCCTTTCCGTTTTTTCCCAGCCCGTCGGTTGATGGCTTTGGGGTGGGGCATGGGTTTGATGGCATTGGGAGCAGTACCTCTGAATGCCGCCACCATTGCCCAAGGGAATGTTACCGATCGCCAGGTGCGGGCTTTGATTGAACAATTTGATGCGGTGGCCAACCAACATGACACCGATCGCCTGAAGGAGTTTTTTAGTGCTGAATTTAGCAACAGCGATGGTCTAACCTTTGCCCAGATGGAAACCAGCTTGCAAAAGCTCTGGGAAACCTATGACAACTTAACCTACAGCACAGAGTTGAAAAACTGGAAACAGGAAGGACAAGCGGTGGTAGTGGAAACTTTAACCACTATCAGTGGGGAACGACCTTGGTTGGGTCGCACTGCCCAGCTGAATGGGGAAATTAGCTCCCGCCAAACTTTTATTGATGATAAGCTGGTACGCCAAGAGGTACTTTCAGAGAAAATGGTGCTGACCGCTGGGGAAGATCCGCCGCAAGTGGATGTTAATGTGCCCCAAAAGGTGCAAGTAGGCCAAGAGTTTGATTTTGACGTAATTCTGCGGCAACCCATTGGTGAAGATCTCCTGGCAGGCACCGCTTTTGCCCAGAATATAGACCCCAGCAACTATATGGACCCATCCCAAGTGAGGTTGGAGTTGTTGCAGGCTGGCGGCCTATTCAAACGGGCGATCGCCAGTGAAGATCCCCAATGGTTATCGGCTCTGTTGGTAACTCCTGGGGGCATGGTGATGGTTACTCAAAGGTTAGCGGTGGTGCCCTAAAATTTCAAGTACTCTGCTCCATCCAAACGAATGGTGGTGCCACTCAAAAAGTCCTGTTGCAGTAAATACAAAGCCGCATCGGTAACCACTTTTGGGTTACCAGTTTTCTTAAGGGGAATACGCCGCTCGGCATAATCCCGCATAAACTGTTCCGGATCCGGTGCTTCCGGCGCTTCTAAAATCTGCCCCAGGGCTAAGCCGTTAACGGTGATATTGGGGGCCAATTCCAACGCTAAAATTTCTGTCATATCCCACAAGCCCCGCTTGGTCAGACGATAAACAAAATGATCTGGCCGGGGCCGGGGAATGCGGGCATCGTTAATGTTAATAATTTTCCCCTGGCGATCGCCGGAAATCTGTTGGGCAAAGGCCTGGGAGAGCTGAAAAGGGGCCCGGAGGTTAACAGCGAAAATCCATTCCCATAGTTCTAGATCCACCTGGAAAAATTTGTCCTCGAGGGGAAAAACCGAAGCACTGTTGATCAGAATGTCTACCCCACCAAAAACTTCCTGGGCTTTGGGTATAACTGTTTCTGTTGCTTGGGCATCACTCAGATCAGCGGAGTAGATGAAGGCTTTTCTTCCCAATGCTTCCACTTCCTGCTGAACCTCTAGGGCCCCTGCCTGGGAATTGCCATAGTGGATAAAGACATTACACCCTGCTTCGGCTAGGGCCACCACCAACGCCCGGCCCACCCGTATGCCTCCCCCGGTGACCAGGGCTGTTTTTCCAATTAATTCCATTGTAGTTAGCTAAATTTCTGAATCCTTGGGCAATTTAGGCTTCCACCTTTACGCCCCGCCAAAAAGCAATGTAGCCCTTAATGTTTTCTGCCTTGGACTTCGGATCGGGATAGTACCAAGCTGCGTCGGCATTTTCCTGACCATCCACCACTAGGGTGTAGTAACTGGCGGTACCTTTCCAGCCACAAACGGTGTGGGTGTTGCTGGGCTCAAAATACTGGGGATGGATGCTGTCAGGGGGAAAATAGTAATTGCCCTCCACCATTTCACACTGGTCACTCTCGGCGAGGACAACCCCATTCCAGATTGCTTTAGCCATGGTTGTAGGACAGATAAAGTAAACGCCTTGGATTATAGCCCCTTCTGCAGTCAAACTAAACCAGAACGGAGGGCAATGACGGCGGCCTGCACCCGGTCATCAACGGACAGCTTATTCATGATGCCTCGTACATGGGTTTTAATAGTATTGGTGCTGAGATATAGGGTCTGGGCGATTTCTTGGTTACTTTTTCCTTCCACAATTAATTTCAGCACGTCGACCTCCCGCTCCGAAAGGCTCGATACATTGGTTTGTCCTTCCGGCACCGGCGGTTTGAGATTTTCCACCACTACCCGGGCAATCTGGGGATCAAGATAGGTGGCCCCATCCTGGGCGGCGGCGATCGCTAAAATTAAACGTTCCAGCGTGGCTCCTTTAACGCAATAGGCATCGGCCCCGCTGGCCAAGGCAGCAATGATTTCATTGGGGAGAGTGTGAGACGTTAACACCACCACATGGATTTGAGGAGAGGTTTTTTTGATCTGTTTGGTGGCTTCAATGCCGTCTAGCCCTGGCAAACCAATGTCCATGACAATCAGGTCTGGGTTGAGGGCCGCCGCTTGCTGCACTGCCCCATAGCCATTGTCCACCCGACCAATAATTTCAAAGCGATCATGGGCACCCAAGGCTTGCTCCAAACCTAATTGCATCAATGGATCATCTTCAACGATCAAAATTTTCATAAACAGGCAAAGTTCGATTTTCACCCTATGGGGGGAAGTAAAATCCCCTCCAGTTTAGGCAAAGTTGAGATAGTAATCCCCAGTGCTTAGCAATTCTTTGTACTTGCTTAGTGATTGCCATCACCAATGCTAATTTATCTACCCAAGTCCCTACGCCAGAGGATGGCCACCACTATTCCCTCTGGGGTATCGGTGATCGTCTTGGGGTTATGCACAGCCTTGACCTATGGGATTCTGGGTGTTGGCCAACAATGGCTTAGTTTGGGAATTAGCCAGGGCATTGCCCTCACCCTATGGTGGCAGGGAAGCAACCCTGTGGCCCTTGCGGTAGGTTTAACCATTGGTCCCATGGTAGTGCAAGACAATCTGCCCTTGGCATTGGCCCTAGGGATGATTAGCACCGGCACCATGTTATTGGCCGGCCGAGGTTTACAGATGTTGGAATTTTCCCCCCAAGGTCAGCGGCTCCAAGACGGTATGGTTTTTTTGGTGGCCGGAGTGGGTTTTGGCGCCATTTTAACGGCGATCGCCGGGTTGTTATTATCTCTTTGGCAGGGGGATGGTCGCCTATGGTGGACGGGATCTTTGGCTTGGCTAGGTAGTGCCACAGGAATTTTACTGACCGCTCCATTGATCTTCAAGCTGAGATATGGCCGCTGGACCTGGCCTTGGCTTAACCCGATTAACGGAATTAAATTGACGGAAGCCCTAGTCTGTGGTGGTCTTTTATTGACGGTGGCCGGACTAGTTTTTGCGGGGGACGCATTAATTCCCTTGGCAGACCGGGGAGCCATTTATACCCAGTGGTTAGAATATTTACCCTTTCCCATTGTGGTCTGGGCCAGTATCCGTTTTCCAGCCTGGGGAGGAATCCTCTCGACTTCCCTATTAGCCATTTGGGCGATCGCCGCCACAATGCAAGGCCATGGCTCATTTAACGTCCAAAGCGCCGATCAAACTGGGGCGATGATTTTGCTGCAAATGTTCTTTTTGGTGCTGGGCACCACCAGTTTACTTTTATCGGGGGCAGTGAGGGAAAGACAACGTACGGAAGAACAGTTACGGGGCAGTTGGGAGCGGGAAAGATTATTAGCGGAGGTGGCCCTACGGGTGCGGCAATCGTTACATTTGGGCACAATTTTTCAAACCACGGTCACCGAAGTACGGCATTTGTTGCAGACTGATCGGGTTTACATTGCCCTTTTGCAGGGGGAAGGGGAATTGGCAGTGGTGGCGGAATCCTGCAGTTCTGACTATGTTCCCCTGATCAACCCCCATGCTTTACCCGCTGATAAACCCCGGGAGATGATGATTAGGGCCATTCCTGGCCAAGCGATGATAATTCACCACCCTGACCAATTGCCCAAAGGAGATCAACTCCGCCGCAGTTTTTTACGCTATCAGGTGAAAAGTTTACTGGCCATTCCCCTGGCCACAGTGGATGGGGACTTGGGTCTGATTGTGGCGCACCGTTGTCAACAGCCCCGCCATTGGCAAAAAGCAGAAGTACGCTTACTAGAACAATTAGCCACCCAGGTGGCGATCGCCATTCAGCAAGCCCAGCTTTATCAACGGGTACAAAGCTTGAATGCCAGTCTGGAAAAGCAAGTGGGGGAACGGACCGCCCAGTTAGAGGACAAAATGCTGGAGCTACGGGATTTGCAGCAAATGAAGGCTCTGTTTGTGCAAGCTATTTCCCATGATTTACGCACTTCGGTGATGGCCCTACTGATGGTGCTGAAAAACTTATTGACCACCGAAGGGGAAGTTCTGACCATCCCCCGCCATCTTTTGGATAGTCTGATCCGCAGTGGCGATCGCCAGTTGACCCTCCTCAATGCCCTCTGCGAAGAACAAACATCCGAATGTCGTCCCCTACACCTCAACCCCCAATCCTTGCCACTCCAGCCTTTTTTGCAACAAATTTGCCAACAATGGCGATCGGCCTGTGAACAGCACCAAGTAACTTTAAACTTAAAATGCGACGATAATTTGCCTCCTCTCCAGGGAGACCCCCACTACATCAAACAAGTATTCGACAATCTTTTAGCCAATGCTCTGAACCATAATCCCCCTGGCATCGCCCTCACCCTAACTGCTCAACCGGAGGGAAATATGGTGCGTTTTATCCTAAGTGACAATGGCAAAGGCATGGCCAAAGATCAATGTGAACATCTTTTTCGTCTGTATTTACGCAATCGTCACAATCAAAGGCTTACAGGGATTGGTCTTGGTTGCTATCAGTCTCGGCAAATTGTCGAAGCCCACGGTGGTCATATTGGCGTCACTAGCAGTCCGGGCCAAGGTTCCCATTTTTGGTTTACCCTTCCCCTGACAGTCTAACTCTGAAGCATACCGGTGGAATGTTCAGGCTTTTCCCCAACTTTCCCGGTTCAAACCCCTAGAGCCCCAGTTTTCTTGCTTCACTCCTAAAATTTCACCTTAAAAACTCAGCTTCAAAGCATTGACCGGTACATCATCCCAAGAGCTCACTGTGCGGATTTGGGCAACCCATCCCTGGGCTTTCTGATCCGGAGTCAGATTTTCCTGCCAGGAACGATGACAATCCTGGGCGGCGACTTCATCCAAACAAGCAATGCAAGCATAGACAATGCCGGTGGGATCTAGTTGTTCATTAACCCAAATCTTTTCCATGGAGTGTTTTTCCTCGCTAATGGGGACCGCAAATGGAAGCCCTGAATTCAAGACTATCAGAACTTTCTGTCCACCAACAGCAATGGGGGTAGGTTGTTACTGAACAACTAGAACTGAGCAATGCACGTGGTGAATAACATAGCTGCTGACACTGCCCAAAAACACCTCCGCCAAGCCCTTCAGTCCTCTCCGACCAAGCACCACCAAATCCGCCTCCCAATTTTTAGCCATATCGCGGATCCAGCGTCCCGGCTCTCCGACCTTCCAATCCCATTCACACTCCACTCCATGCTCTTTGACCTGTTGAGCAAAGGATTCCAGCCACTGACGAGCCTCCCTTTGTTGTTGCTCCAAGTGTTCTTGAATCACCCGGGAAAACCCAATGGAAGCCTCTCCATAGAAACTGGGGTAAATGCTCAAATCCTTGCTGTCCACAGGAATACAGTAAAAAAGCATCAACTGCGACGATTCTTTCTGGGCAAGGGCCACTGCTTGCTTTAAGACTTCCCCTGACAATTCAGAACGATCTAAGGCCACAAGGATTTTTGGGTAGCCCATGGTGGAAACTCCTGCCCCATTATTTATGGTCCGGCAAAATATGGTTGAGTTGAACTCTCGCACACACCTTTAATTCTAACTTGCCCAGTTTAACCAACAGAGAACTTGATATCCTCTGCCTGGCATTTATATTCATTTCAAATAATTTCGAGACTGCTTAAGTCTTTATTGACAAGCTTTTCGGTGAATTTGACTGCCTCAGTCTTACTGGAAACTACTATACGACGAAAAAACGAGCCCAGTTTACTGAACTCGCTTTTTGACCACACCTGATTGAAGTCGACCGGTATGATGTTTGTAACGGGCTTGGAGGGACTCGAACCCCCGACCTCGTGGTCCGTAGCCACGCGCTCTAATCCACTAAGCTACAAGCCCTAGTCGTTTACCTGACGACTTACAACACTATCATAGGGCGTCGAACTTCCGCAAGCTTTTTTATTGGGGAGTACTGGGAAGATTTTTGGTACGATAGCAAGGATATTAAATAACCCTTTGGAGAAAATCTGTGATTGAACCCCTATTGCTCGGCATTGTTCTTGGACTGATCCCTGTGACCCTAGCGGGACTATTCGTGGCGGCCTATCTCCAATATAAACGGGGTAACCAATTTAATTTGGATTAACGAATTTTCGTTATCGCCTTGCCCCCATCGGTCAATTTTTGGCTTTGCCCCAAATAACAAGTAGGGAAACCCCAATTTCAGCAATGGCGAGTTGGGGCCAAATTTTCCCCGTACTCCGGGCCTCTGGGAACTTGATATAGTTTGACCTGGACTAATAATCAGAAGAGTTGTTTTTTGAGTCTAAAACAACCATTTCTCCTGGCTGGTTTATCCAAAAAATCCTTTTTTCCTGTTTTTCTGTCGAGAACGATGGAAGTTCTGGGGTGGGAGAGCTACCACTGCCTCTTCCAACGGTAGGCGGCGGACTTCATTAGTGAAGATATGAGCTTGGTATACTTCTTGGTTATTAACTTCCAGGGCGGTAAGCCAACCGCTTCTGGGATGGTAGGCTCCGGTGTCGATGTCCAACCAGCCTGGTCCCGCCACTAATTTGCCAGGCTCCACATCGGCAAAGGTGAAAGTAATGGTGTGGCCGGTGATGATTAGCTTATTAGCAAAATAGGGGTAGGGATAACGGTGGAATTCGTCCCTGATCCAACAGAATTGAGTTTCCCCCTGTTCTTCGATGGGCAAATGGGGGTCTACCCCTGCATGCACTAACCAAACATCCCCCAGGTCCAAGTAGAGGGGTAGGCTTCGCATCCAATCCACATGGCTTTGGGGAATCTGGTGCTGATAACTTTCTAGGGTAGATTGGCCACCGCTGTAGATCCAGGCATGGAGAAGTTGGGGAGAAAAGTTAACGCCCCCCACTGCGTCCAACATCATTTGTTCGTGATTTCCCAGCAGGCAATGGTATTTGTTGCCCATGACAAAGTCTACTACTTTGGCGCTTTCGGGACCCCGGTCAATCAAGTCCCCCACAAAGTAAACCCCGTCTCTTTCACTGGGGGCGATCGCCTCAAAGAGGGCATTGAGGGCATTGAAGTGGCCGTGGACATCACCAAAGATAATGCGTCGGGGGTTGGGCATGGATAAATCGGGCAGGGGCAGAAGAAAATTTGAAAAACGGTTTAGGATAATTCTGACATCCTATCTTGCCAATCGCTAAGGCGTATGGGGATGGACTCCTTGGGATGACCAAAAATTTCCCTGTTCACAGTCACCTAGACTAACTAACCTTAGACTATCGCCGGGTTTAGGCCATAGATTTAAACGGGCAGAGACTTTGCCAATTACCAATGATGGAGTTACCCTTGGTTTTATCTCCTGCGCCCAGAACCAGGCATTACTGTGCGCCAATTTGTTTTGGCTAACTTTAACTGCTCAGGAGATACCTTAGCGGAGCCCAAATCTGCCCCCGAAAAATTTGCTCCCTGGAGGTTGGCGTATTTAAAATTGACGCCGCTGAGATTGGCTCCCCGCAGGTCTGCTCCTCGCAAATCGGCGTAACCAAAGTAAGCATCGCTCAGATTAGCATCCTTTAAAATTGCATTTTTCAGCCGTGCCTTACCAAAATCAGCTCTAGTAAGTTCTGCCTGTTCAAAGTTGGCGTTGGTCAAATTAGCTTGGTAACAATTAATGCCCGGCACAAATGCCTTGGCTAGGATGATACCCACTAAGTTTTGATCAGCAAAATCCCGTTTACCCTGGGCATACTCCGCTAAAAAATTCTTGCTGTTCCAGCGTTTGATTTCCTGTTGATTGGCGATCGCCGGCTTGTCCTCTTCCCGTCGAGAAAGCCGTCTTTGGCTGGCCATGTTGTAATCAATGCTACCGGGGGCCCCAGCCGCTCCCCCTGGATTAGAAGCAGGGCGTACCCTTGTGGTGGGGGAATCTACATCTTTAATTCTTTCCCTAGGAGCGTTAGGAGGCTTAGCAGTGCGGGTTTTAATGCCAGTGTTCAAGCTAGTGGAGCTAGGATCCTTTGGGTTAACACTAGTGTTCAATCTTGTGGATGGCTCCCCATAGTCTGAGGGAGAATTATTCCCGGTGCGGATGCCTGTTACCGGCTCATTACCCGCCCCAGTAAGGGTGGTGAAGGGAGTGGAGACCATACCTTGCATCATGCCATCTTCGTAAGGCAACATTTCCAGGGCATCCAACACCTGTTGGGCGCTCTTGTAGCGGTGGCGCACCGAAAGTTCCAACATTTTACGGATGATCTCGGCAAACTTGCTGGAGACAGTGACGTGTTTTTCCCAATCCATTTCCCCCGTTTGACTATTACAATCAATCTCCTTGGGAGTTTTACCAGTTAGTAAGTACAAACAAGTTACCCCGGTGGCGTAAATATCGCTGGCGTAAACGGGGCGCATCGCCATCTGTTCCGGGGGGGCAAAACCCGCTGTTCCCACCGCAAAAGCTGTCAAAGCCGTCTGAGCAGAAGTATTGGAAGCTAGGACTGAATCAATTTGATTTTTCACCGCCCCAAAATCAATTAGCACTAATTTTTGATCTGTCTGACGTCGAATCAGGTTAGCAGGTTTAATATCCCGGTGAATAACTTTTTGGGAATGGATGTAATCAAGAATAGGTAATATTTCCGTTAAAAACTGTTTAACACTGCCCTCGGTAAAGGTGCCATTCTTTTTCACTTCCTGGTGTAAATTATGACCCTTAACATATTCCTGAACTAAATAAAACTGTTGATCATCCTCGAAATAATCCAATAAACGGGGTACCTGGGGATGGTTACCCACCCGTCCGAGGGTTTGGGCTTCCCGCTCAAATAGCTCCTTCGCCATGCGGAATACATTAGGGTCATCAGTTTGGGGGCGTAACTGCTTGACCACGCAAATAGGGGTTCCCGGCAGTCCCACATCCGCCGCCGCAAAGGTGGCCCCAAATCCTCCTTTTCCGAGTAAGCCCAAGGTTTGGTAACGACCGTTGAGCCTCAGACTGCTCCCGCAGGCCTGACACACCTGTATGTTATTGGGGTTTTTGGGATGGGGACAATTGGGATTAACGCAAAAACTCATTCCGGTTCACCAGATGGTGTGATGTTGAGACAAACCTGTGCTTCGTCGAATTAGCTAAATTTTCTAAAAGTTAATTAATTTGAGTTATCAAGATAGTTAGGGCCATTCCATTTTAGGCTAGTTAGCGGGAAACGTTGGCCCATTGAGCCTCCACATCCATAAATTTGTTCCGAAAGGGGTAAAACATCCACTGGATTGGTCTAGGAGAATGCCTTCAGCGATACAATGGATCCCGCTGGCACCCCAGAAAACCAAGCAAGCATCAACGGAAATTAGTAGAAAAGGCAACCCATGCGTATCTCTGTCAACTGGCTCCAATCCCTGGTGAAACTGAATTTATCTCCGGAAGAGCTTGGGGAATTGCTGACGATCGCCGGTTTGGAAGTGGAAGAAATCGAGGACCGTCGGAGCTGGGCGGCGGGGGTTGTGCTGGGGCGGGTGATCTCCCGGGAGAAACACCCCAATGCCGATAAACTCAGTGTTTGCGTAGTAGATATTGGGGCAGAAGAACCTTCCACCATCGTCTGTGGGGCTGCCAATGTGCGTGCAGATATTTTAGTACCTGTGGCTACCCCAGGCAGTTATTTGCCTAAAGTGGATCTGAAAATTAAACCCGCTAAGTTGAGGGGCGTAAAATCCTCGGGCATGATCTGTTCCCTGGCGGAATTGGGACTGAGCAAGGAGTCTGAAGGTATTCATATTTTTCCGGACTTGGACTTATCCCTAGGTAGCCCGGTGGCTCCCCTACTGGGCTTAGACGATGTCATTTTAGAAATTAGTCCCACTGCTAACCGGGCCGATGCCCTCAGTATGGTCGGTGTAGCCCGGGAAGTGGCGGCCCTCACCGGGGGGAAGTTGAGTCTGTCGGAGGTGGAAGAAGTATCGGTATCCACCCAGGATTTACCCATTCAGCTGCAGGACACCCAAGCCTGTCCAGCCTATATAGGCACGGTGATCCGGGGGGTAAAAGTCGGCCCTTCCCCGGATTGGTTGCAACAAAGGCTACTGGCAGCGGGAACCCGTCCCATCAATAATGTGGTGGATGTGACCAATTACGTTCTGCTGGAATGGGGTCAGCCTCTGCATAGTTTTGACCAGGATAAGCTAGAAAGACTAACTGGGGACAATGGGCTCACTTTAGGTGTGCGGTTCGCCAAGGATGGAGAAACGTTGGTCACCCTGGATAACCAGGAACGAACACTGCATACCCGAAATTTATTAGTCACTGCCAATGATCAGCCGGTGGCGATCGCCGGGGTGATGGGGGGAGCGGCCACGGAGGTAGATGAAAATACCCAAAACATCGTGCTTGAATCAGCCCTATTTGACGGGGTAACCATCCGCAGATCCAGCAAAGCAATTAATCTCCGCAGTGAATCTTCCACCCGCTATGAACGGGGCGTTAACCAATGCGAATTGGACGTGGCCCTACATCGGGCGATCGCCTTAATGACAGCATTGGCCGGGGGCACTGTGGTGCGGCAAGGTAAGGCCGATCAACGGCAAAACCTAGGCGGGGCAGTGATTAACCTCCGTTTAGAGCGTCTGCAACAATTGCTAGGCCCCATTAATACCCCCCATGGCATTGGTAACATTACCGCCGTCGATGTGGAAAGGATTTTGTCCGATCTAGGCTGTGGGCTAACCCTACAGTCCAATGGCGACCATCCCGTCTGGGCTGTGACAGTGCCCTCCTACCGTCAACGGGACATTGAGCGGGAAATTGATTTGATCGAAGAAGTGGCCCGGCTCTACGGCTATGACCATTTCTGTGAGCAGTTACCCCCCAATACGATTGCCGGTGGTTTATCCCCCGCTTACCATGCGGAGTTGGCCCTACGGGAAGCCTGTCGAGGAGCAGGTTTGACAGAAGTGGTGCACTACTCCCTAGTGAAACCCCAAGGACCCGAAGTGGTGCTGGCCAATCCCCTCTTTGCTGAATATTCTGCCCTGCGGACTAATCTACTGGACGGGTTAATCACCGCCTTTGCCAATAACCAAGCTCAAAACAACGGCGCCCTCAATGGCTTTGAAGTAGGTCGGGTCTTTTGGCAAAACGACGGGAAAATTTTTGAAGCGGATCACTTGGCTGGAATTTGTGGTGGCCCCCTGATCACCGAGGGCACTTGGCCCCAAGGAGGCAAACCCCAACCCATGGGCTGGTACCATGCCAAAGGCTTGCTAGAAGAAATTTTTCAACGCTTAGGGGTGACCGTGACCTACAGCGGCGATGTCGAAGGCGCCCGCCAAGACCCCCGATTTCACCCCGGTCGCACTGCCCTATTAACCTGTGACGGAAAAGTATTGGGGCGCTTTGGTCAACTCCATCCCCAACTACGCCAAGAAAAGGGTCTGATGGATGAAGTTTACGCCTTTGAAATAGATTCAGCTCCTCTGTACCAAGCCATGGAAACTCAAATTCTTGGTACGCCCCATTTCCGTCCCTACTCTTCCTACCCAGCGGTAGCCAGGGATTTAGCCCTTTATGCTCCCCTGGAATTAACGGTGTCAGAACTGACCCAGGCCATGGTCAAGGCCGGTGGCAATCTGCTCGAACAGGTGGAACTGTTTGATGAATACCGGGGCCAATCCGTCCCCGATGGTCAGCGTAGTCTTGCCTTCAGCCTAGCCTATCGGTTAGGCGATCGTACCCTCACCGATGCCGACGTGGAGCCAGTCCATAACCAAGTCCGCGAGGCCCTGACCCGACAATTTGCTGTCAGTTTACGTAGTTAGGTTAATTTATATTGGTCTATGGTCTAATATTTTTCGCCATGGCAAGAAATTCTGGGGAGGAAAGACCCACGTCGGAATCTTCGATTTGGCGTGGATAGTTGATATGGTGAGCATTAAAGATCAAGGAAGAAGTTGTCGGACAACTCGTAAACTTTGGCAATGTCTAGCAGAAAGCTTAGGCATTGTTCCGGGTCCATGGCACTGGGGCGTAGGGTGGTGAAGCCCGAGTATTTTAGTACCAGTGTCCTGACTTGCTCTGTTGACAAATCATTCACCGTAATGGCTTGCATAGACCAAACCTCAAAGTTTCTTCTTCTGATGGGCACACACTCAATGATCTGGGGTGTGTGGTGGCGTTCATCTTGCACAATACGGTGGTACGTTTCATTGACTTGTTCGCATTCCCCCTCCAATACCTGCAGAAAAGCCGGTTTACTGTAGCAAAGTAGTCCAGTGATACCATTAGCAGGATTATTTCTTTGGGAAGACTCCAAAATATCTTTTAAATCCTGGGGCTGCAAACTAGGAATGCCTTGACTGCTGTAGATTAAACGATACAAACTCATCTTTTGTCTTTGGTTGTTTTATAAGTTGGGATAAAAGTTTTTCAGTTTGCCATCTAGAATAAGTGGTAGTACATTCTTAAACAAGCCCTAACTAGCTTTTAAAATTACCACCAAACAGTCCGAAAAAACTGTTACGAGCCGACTTTGTTGGCAGGAAGCATTTCCTCCACGCGCCCCAGTAGTTCCTGGGGAGTGAAGGGCTCGTTTAAATATCCAGAAGCCTGGCAGAATTTAGTACGAATATTGGTGATTAGATTGTCTCCTTTCCCCAACAGTAAAATTGGCACGTCCTTAAGTTGATTTGACTTACGGCAAAACGAGCAAAGCTGATAGCCGTTCATATCTGGCAAGTCAGTGTTTATGATAATCAGATTGGGGGGAGAATTCAACAAAACCGTCAAGGCTCGGAACGGATCATCCAAGACTGAAGTGCGATAACCTGCTTTTTCCAAGGAATAACCCATCATGCGCTGGTGGGCCTCCCTATGGTCCACATAGGCCACCAACGGGCGATCGTCCATTTGTATTTCCTGGTAGGGGAGCATTTTAATCTCCCCGGTTTTGACCATTGGCTGAAACATCAGTGCTAGCTCTAGCGTGCTTATTTCTAATTGACTAGCGATTTCATACAAGCAATTCAAATTTTCCAGACAGTGGTGGAGACGCTTAAGCCAATGTTGGCCATGGAGATTATTTTTAGCCAGATTTTGCCGTAGGGTTAGCCAATTTTCCACCAGGGGTCGTTGGAAAGGGGAGTTAATGTAGGATCTCAATTCCCACCAATAGCGGATTTTGTGCTTGATGGGGTTAATGGTCCTTTCTAAATCCAAATTTAAAAACAGTTCACTGAGTTCTTTTTCCTGGTTAAAACGATAGGATGCTTTCGGTAAAGAAAGTACCTGAACCAGGGCTTCTTGGGTGGCTTGGGTTAGGATCGAACGGGTTTGCTGGAAAGAAAAAATATCTCTTTTCCACAAATCAGAAAGAAATAGATAATCATCAGCAATTCTTGATGGCAATTCGATGCCTTTTTGCCGTAGAGTGCCGCCGATGAGATAATTCAGCCTTTCCGTACACCCATTGGCACTGTTAGCTAAATGGATGCGACCGTCCCCCAAATACACTTGCCAGTAAACAAATTCGTCGAAAGGGTTCTGCACCACCAGTTTACCACTAGCTTTTTGCTGAACAAGGGCATAAAGAAGTTTGGCGGGAATTGCCTGTTGAATTTGCGAGTTACTTGGGGAAGATAGAGACAAAACTGAGCTGCTCATTATAATGGTTGGGCGGTGGATAGGGAGGTAAGTTAATTAGGCTAGTTAATGGGGACAAAGACTGGGCTATGGTTGATTAGTTAGTTGCCTGTTGATAGTGGGCTGATTTTTGCTAATGTTAGCCAATTTTAGCTGGTAATTACGGGCCCATTAATTACACAATCCCAACGGAGCTGAAGCATCAAAGACACTCTCTAAACCTTCGTTAAGGAGCGCACTTCCACAAAGGATGATTTTTTAAACAGGGCAGTGGCATCCTCACTGTTTAAAGGGCGACTGAAAAGATAACCTTGGCCGTAATCACAGTCCATGGATTTAAGGGCAGCTAATTGTTCTACACTTTCCACTCCTTCAGCAACAATTTTTAATGCTAGACGGTGACCCAATTCAATAATACTTTGGAGAATTACTTGGTTTTTTTCCCTAGTGAGAAGGTCGTCCAAAAAGGATTTATCAATTTTTAGGGTATGGAGAGGCAAGTCTTTCAGGTAGGAGAGGGAAGAATAGCCCACGCCAAAATCATCAATGGCAATTTGTAAACCCATTTCGCTGAGTTGATTGAGCCGCTTAATTGCTTCTCCTGGTTCGTAGAGCATCAAACTTTCTGTTACTTCCAAGGTTATTTTCTGGCAGTTTATTTGGGTTTGTTCAATAATATTTTTTACCTCGGCTACTAAATTTGGTTCTTGTAATTGACGTAGGGATAAATTGACCGATAGTTTAAACGGGGGGATTCCCTGGGAAAGCCAGCGTTGATATTGCAAACAGCTTTGTTCTAGCACCCAATAGCCCATGGGCACGATTAAACCGGTTTGTTCAGCTATGGGAATAAACTCTGCAGGGGAGATAAAACCTAAGCGAGGATGTTGCCAACGAATCAGGCTTTCTACTCCCAATAAATGACCCGTTTTGATCTCAATTTGAGGCTGGTAATTGAGGTGAAATTTGCCCTGCTCCAGGCAACGTGTCATTTCCCAAGCAAGGTCTTGAATCTGATGGTTAAAGTTGGGAGATTGAACAAATTTATTGACGTCATTGGGATGATGGGAGCTGCTGCTAGGATTTGGGGGGCGGAAACTGCGAAACCATCTTGATAAGTCTGCCAACATTTGTTGAGGTGAGGATACAAAGTTTTGATGTTGGTTAGGGAACCAATGGGGGGTTATGGAACCATGGGAAAACAGGAAGTTCATAACATTTGTTTATCACGAAAGTCATGGAAGTTATTGATTTTTGAATGAATGAAAGTCAAGCTATTTTTGACAAAAGTTAGGCTTATACACCAAAGTTTTACAGGGACTTTGGCCTGTTTATATTTTCTTTACACTGACAAATCCTAACTCAGTTCAGGGAAAAAATTCAATGATCACTAGGGCCGGTTTCCCCCTAATAATACCTTCGCTCTGGTAGGGTCTATCGGCTTTGCTGATGGAAGGCTTGGGCAATGGGCATACGCCAACCACTGCCAAAGGCCCGATCTGTGACCTTTAATCCAGGGGCAGCCTGACGGCGTTTAAATTCTGACTTTTGCACTAGCTGACAAATCTTTAGTACGGTTTCCTCCTCAAAGCCCGCGCTGATAATTTCCCGGGGAGATTGGTGTTTTTCGATCAACCCACCCAGGATGCCATCCAAAATGTCGTAGGAGGGCAGGGAGTCAGCGTCTACTTGCCCCGGTTTCAGTTCGGCACTAGGGGGTTTGGTTAAGACGTTGGGAGGAATAACAATTTGCCCTCGATTAAGCCAACGGCAGAGTTCAAATACTTGGGTTTTGGGCACGTCAGCGATCGCCGCTAGGCCGCCATTCATGTCTCCGTAGAGGGTGCAGTACCCCACTGCTAATTCAGATTTATTGCCTGTGCTGAGGAGCAAATGACCGAATTTGTTGGCGATCGCCATGAGTAGATTACCCCGGATACGGGACTGGAGATTTTCTTCGGCAATGCCAAAGGGAGTGTTTTGGAAAAGGGTTTCTAAGGCCCGGTCGTAGGTAGCCATGAGGGGGCCAATGGCGATGGTCTCGGTAGTAATGCCTAAATTTTTTGCCAGGACTAGGGCATCCTGGACGGAATGGTCAGAGCTGTAGGGGGAAGGCATCAAAACTCCCAGCACATTTTCTTTACCTAAAGCCTCCACAGCAATGGCAGCTACTAGGGAAGAATCAATGCCGCCACTCAGACCCAAAATTGCTTTACTAAAACCGCATTTATGGAAATAATCCCCCACTCCCAACACTAAAGCTTGCCATAATTCTTCCGTGCCTACCAGCGGTAAACTAGCCAATTTTTGTCCAGTCAATTCCCTTTGGTTTAAGTCGTAATTTAATAGGGCCAAGTCTTCTTGAAACAATGGCGATCGCCCAACAATTTTCCCTTGATCATTGACAGCAAAACTGCCACCATCGAAAATCAAATCATCATTACCCCCCACCTGGTTAACATAAATTAGGGGTACGTTAAATCTTTTGGCACTGTGGCTCACTAAAGATTCCCGCAGGAGATGTTTGCCGCAACTGTAGGGGGAAGCAGATAAATTAACTACCAAATTGACCCCCTGATCAATTAAATTTATTAAGGGATTAACTTGGTAAAATTTTTGTCCCCAAAACGCCTCATCATTCCACAAATCTTCACAAATGGTAACCCCAATTTTGACATTTTTATAGACAAAATATTCACTCCTTGGCGCTGAGACAAAATAACGGTCTTCATCGAATACATCATAGGTGGGTAATAGACATTTATGAAATCGCTGTTTTATCTGCCCTTTCTCTATTAGTACTGCACTGTTCCATAGCTTTTTTCTCCCCCGGTACTCCTCCTGGTCTTGGGGGCTGACAGTCCCCACCAAAACCGCCATGGAAGGGGGGATTTTTTCCGCCAACTGTTGGAGTTCCCCTTCAAGTTGTTGGACAAAACTAGGATTAAGCAACAAATCCTTGGGGGGGTAGCCACAGAGAGCTAATTCCGTAGTCAACAGTAAATCTGCTCTCCTTGTCTGGGCCTGGAGGGCCGCAGTGACAATTTTTGCCGCATTTTCGGCGATCGCCCCAATGGTGGGATTGAGCTGGGCAAGGGCAATGGTGAGCATGGCTAGGGGGATATTATGGTAATTATTACTTTAATCTAGGGGAGTCAATTCAGACAAACACCAGGGGTTTATCTTTGAGGGGAGCAAAGGCTTTAGCGTCGAAACGGAAGAGGCTAGCAGGACGCCCCACCCCTTTACAAACTTTTTTACCAGTATCTTTAAGAAATCCTAGCTTAAGTAAGCGGGAGCGAAAATTAGAGTAATCAGCAAAATCTTCCCCCAAAACCGTCGTATAAAGTTGGAATAAATCGTTTAGAGTAAACAGTTCCGGCAAAACTTCAAAGGCGATGGGACTGTATTCTAATTTGTTCCGCAGTCGTTGATAACCATAGTCAAGGATTTGGTTATGATCAAAAGCCAATGGGGGAATGGTGGCCACATTATGCCAACTGACTCGATTAAGATTTTTAATCATTAATTGGGCGTCTTCGTAGCGAATTAAAGCAAAATAGCTCACTGATAAATATCTGACTCCGTACTGTTCCGGTGCTTCCCGGGGATCTCGACCAGGGTTACCAAAGGTGTAAAGCTGTTCTAAGTAAAGATTTTCGACGGCAATTTTTTCCGATAAAATTCGGTGGGCTGCCCCCTCTAAAGTCTCCCCCGTTCTCACCAATGTACCGGGAAAACTCCAATAATTTCCATAGGGCTCATCTTCCCGCTTAACCAACAAGACCAATAAACGATGAAGTTGGGTATCGACGGAAAAAATAACGTTATCCACACCCACTTTAAAGTCGGCTAAATAGCTTTGTCGAGGCTGGCCCATAGGATTTTGTGATAATTCGTTTGACCCAATATTGACCGATGCTTACCAGTCTGATTGTGGCTGACATTGGGGACAAAAGTGAGCTGATCGTCCTCCCAATTTAAGTTTGGCGATCGCCGTACCGCAATGGCGACAGGGCTGTCCAGCTCGGCCATAAACCTGGGCCAGGCCACCATAATTGCCGTTAATGCCCGTTACCTGGCGATAATCACTGAAACTAGTCCCCCCAGCGTCAATGGCCGCCGTCAACGTAGCTTGGATTTGTTGATGGAGTCGTTCACAATCTTGGTGACTGACCTGATTCCCTGGGGTAGTGGGGTGTAAACCGCAAAAAAACAACACCTCATCGGCGTAAATATTGCCCAAACCCGCCACAAGGGCCTGATCCAAAAGGGAATTCTTTAGGGGACGGCGGCTAGACTTAAGTTTTGCGTACAAATATTCTGGAGTGAAATCAGACCCAAATGGCTCTGGCCCCAACTTCCCCAGCCCCGTCATCACCTCCACCCAAGGGCGATCGCCGGGAAGGAGCCATACCTTCCCAAAAGTACGAATATCGACAAAACGTAACTCCTTTCCCCCTTCAAACCTAATCACCACCCTGGTATGGAGGGGTCTGTCCCGATTATTTTCCGCCCAGAGCAACTGCCCCGTCATCCGCAGGTGACATCCCAACCATCCCGCTGGAGTCTCGGCTTCATTTCTTCTCAGTTCCCCAAGCAAATACTTACCACGCCGTTGCCAGCTCACGAAACGACAATCGGTAATTCGACTTTGAAAATCTTCTGCAGAAACGGGGTAGGCAAGACTACGGTTAAGTAGCACTTCCCCCCCCTTAATAACCCGGCCGAGGGTCAAACGATTGAGGCCTCGGCATACTGTTTCAACTTCCGGTAGTTCTGGCACAGTTCAACGATGCAAATTTAGTCCACGGTCAAGACTATTTTGCCGCCGCTTGCACCAATTCCAATTCACTTTCAGCAAAGTTGTTGGTGTTTACCCCGGAGGCACTACCGCTGAAACCGTTGTAGTTCACCCGGTCGAAGCGGACAATCACCGGATAGAGGATACCGCTTTTTTCCACACTAGCAACCGTGCCAACATCACCGTACCAGTAGGATTCGGTGCGTTTGATTCTAACTTTGTCACCACGATTTAAGGCCATAATTTAATTCCTTAGATAATTGCGATTTGTAAAAAACTATCCCGTTTGCTGGTGTCCCAAGGAATCCCCGGGCAACGCCCCAGCCCACTTAACGCCAAATTCTACCAGCTTTATTCTGCGTCCTCCCCCTTCCCCCGACTTTCCCAAAACAATTCTTTACATATTACGCAGGGAGCCAGTTAGAATGAGATCCATTGTGCAGCCAAAGAGAGAAACTTTGTTTTCCCCCAAAGGCATGATCCACCATTTCCACAATACCCCCCTGGAAGGGGATGAAAGTACACGGACTGATTTACTCTTTTCCCGATAACCTGTAATGCTTACAGGTTTTATCCAATGCAGAGGAGTGTTGCTGCCGGGAAGATATGACAAAAAATTGGTTTAGATGGTCAAGATAACCAGTGCAAGGAGGACCTAGAAGTTACCATTGCGATGCATTAGTCTGAAAAAATGAGAAGAGTAAATAGAAGTTAAAATGACCTATGACTAAGATTTTGGTGATCGAAGACCAGCCAGAGGTTAGACAGAATATAGAGGACATTCTCTCCCTAGAGGATTATGAAGTTATCTCTGCCCCCGATGGGGAAATCGGTTTGGCTTTGGTGAAGCAACATCTGCCGGATCTTATTCTTTGCGATGTGATGATGCCCAGGGTAACTGGGTTTGAGGTATTAAAGGCCCTACGCCAGGACCCCCATTTGGCGGCTATTCCATTTATTCTTTTAACAGCAAAGGCAGACCACCATGCTTTTCGCCAAGGTATGGAGTTGGGCGCTGACGATTACCTGACTAAACCCTTCACCATCGATGAACTGCTCCATGCCATCGCTACCCGTTTAGATCAGCATCACCAACGCCAGGCTGAAGTCGAAAGCCGCCTGGATGATTTGCGTCAGCAAGTTACCCGTTCCCTGCCCCATGAGCTACTGACTCCCCTGAACAGTATTCTGGGCACATCCGAATTGTTGATTAATTTCTACGATGCCCTTTCCCGGGATGAGGCAATGGAATCGTTTCACGATATCAAAACTTCCGGGGAGAGACTTTACCGGTTGGTGGAGAATTTTCTGCTAATGGCGGATTTGGACCTGCTGGTGGCTAGCCCCGATCGCCTGGAGGTGTGGCAATCCCGTCTAAGTCGATACAGTGAGTTGCCAGCGAGTTTAGCCCAGGCATTGGAAGATTTGGGTCAGAATCGTCCCCGCCGCCAGGACCTGGAAATGATGATTGTCCCCCAGCGGATCAAGGTGGCAGAGCCGGATTTTCGAAAAATTTTGGGAGAATTACTGGACAACGCCTTCAAGTTTTCTCTACCCGGTACGCTGGTGCAGCTGGAAGCTATAATCAGGGACGGCACTTGCCAGTTGACCATCCAAGACCAGGGTAGGGGCATGGCCCAAGAGGAATTACGTTCTATTGGAGCCCACGTGCAATTCCAGCGTTCTAAATTCGAACAACAGGGTTCTGGACTGGGGTTGACCTTAGCCCAAAGATTGACGGAACTCTACGGCGGCAAGTTGGCGATCGCCAGTGTTCCGGGGGAGGGCACCACCATCACCATCACCGGCTGGGAATCGGAACCTATCCAAGCCGACTCCTGAACTATTCTCAAACTAGTGTTTCTAGGGGACACAAAACCCGCTCCCGCCCTAATCCCGCCCCATTATTGGACTGAATTTCCCCGTTCCCCCACGGGTGAGAAGAGTCTCCATCTGCCGGTAGTTTAAGTTACTCAATGGATAGCACCCCCCACCGTAAGGCTGACCATATTCGCATTGTCCTAGAAGAAAATGTATTGGGCAAAGGCATTTCCACCGGCTTTGAAACATTAATGCTGGAACACTGCGCTCTCCCTGCGGTGGATCTAGATGCGGTGGATTTGGGTCTGACCCTCTGGGGTAAATCTTTGACTTATCCTTGGCTGATCAGCAGCATGACTGGGGGGACGCCGGAAGCCCAACAAATTAATCTCTTTTTAGCAGAAGTGGCCCAGGCTTTGGGCATTGCCATGGGACTGGGTTCCCAACGGGCCGCCATTGAAAATCCTGATTTAGCTATCACCTACCAGGTCCGCTCCGTGGCCCCGGATATTTTGCTTTTTGCCAACCTGGGAGCGGTGCAATTGAACTATGGTTATGGTTTGGAGCAGGCCCAACGGGCTGTAGATATGATTGAAGCCGATGCCCTAATTTTGCATCTCAATCCCCTCCAGGAAGCAGTGCAACCCGATGGCGATCGCCTTTGGTCCGGGCTGTGGTCAAAGTTAGAAATTTTAGTGCGGGCTTTGGAAGTACCAGTTATTGTCAAGGAAGTGGGCAACGGTATCAGTGGTCCGGTGGCAAAAAGATTGCAGGAATGTGGAGTCAGCGCCATCGATGTAGCCGGGGCCGGAGGCACCAGTTGGAGTGAAGTGGAAGCCCATCGACAGACCGATCGCCAAGCCAAGGAAGTGGCCCACAACTTTGCCGATTGGGGATTACCCACTGCCTTAAGTTTGCGTCAGGTAGTACAAAACACTAAAAATCTGCCAATTTTTGCCAGCGGTGGTATCCGTTCTGGGGTTGATGGAGCTAAGGCGATCGCCCTGGGGGCAACCTTGGTGGGTAGTGCCGCTCCGGTTTTAGCAGAAGCAACGGTAAACGCCCAACGGGTGTACGACCATTACCAAGCTCGGCTAAAGGAACTACAAATCGCCGCCTTTTGTTGTGACGCGGCCAATCTAGCTCAGTTGGCCCAGGTGCCCCTGTGGGATCGAAAGTCCGGACAAAGGTTAAGCGAAGCTTAAGAGACATTTTGCTCTGGTTGGCGATACAGTGAAGCTTGCACCGCTTGACCTCGATTTGATCAGTGAGGGGATCAAGTTATAGTTTTTCCTCCAAAACTCTTCCCCCATGAAGTGGCACAAAGACAGCAAAGTATTATTGCAAGGAATACACCATCCCCTCGGTTTAATCTATCTCGACCAGATGCGGGCCTGTGGTACCCAATTAGTGGCGGGGGTCAGTCCGGGCCATGGGGGGGAACTAGTGGGGGATCTGCCGGTGTTCGACCTGGTGGACTTGGCCGTCAAAGCCCTAGGCCCCGTGGACATTAGTCTCATTCTCAATCCCCCCTATCGGGTGCTTGATGCAGCCCTAGAGGCGATCGCCGCCGGTATTCGTCAATTGGTAATTGTTTCCGCTGGGGTGCCACCGTTGGATATGATTACCCTCCTGCGGGAAGCCCAAGCCACCCACACTCTGATCCTCGGTTCCGGCAGTCAGGGCATCATGGTGCCCGAACAGTTTTCGGTGGGCACGTTTGACCCCAGTTGTTACTTGCCCGGCCCCATCGGCATCATCAGCCACTGCGATCGCCTCACCGACGACATTGCCCAAACCTTGAGTGCTTCCGGCCTTGGACAATCCATGGTAGTAAGCCTGGGCACCGACGGCCTGAATGGCTCTAACTTTGAACAATGGCTCCAGGTACTGGAGGAGGACGAACGGACGGAAACCATTCTCTTACTCGGTCAACCCAACAGCAATGGGGAAATGCGGGCGGCGGACTATGTGGCTTCCGCCATCGAAAAACCGGTGGTGGCCTATCTAGCGGGACGGGGGGCCAAGATTAAACGACATTTTGGCGATTCCTTGACCATTGTGGCCAATCAACTTTCCCATAAGCGCCCTTTGCTGACCAGCGTTGAACAAACGGTGCAGGCCTTTGAAAAGGCCAATATTCCTGTGGCTGAAGCTCCCTGGGAATTACCTATTTTTCTTCCCCTAGCTATGGAAAGCCGTCATGCAAACGCTGACTAGGAATCGAGGAGCATTTTACTCCCATCTGCCCATCCGTTTTTAGAGCTGGTTAGTTCACTCTTACACTAACCTTTCAGCTATGCTGGTTGGAGTAGCGGGAAGAATCTTGATAGACTGGCGGGAAGCTATGCCAATTTCTGTGATTGAGTTTGAGGAAAATTGTTGATGAAAGCCATGATTTTGGCCGCCGGCAAGGGCACTCGGGTCAGACCAATCACCCATACCATTCCCAAGCCGATGATTCCTATTCTGCAAAAGCCAGTGATGGAATTTTTGTTGGAATTACTGCGGAAACATGGTTTCGACCAAATCATGGTTAATGTGAGCCACCTGGCGGAGGAAATAGAAAGTTATTTTCGCGATGGGCAGAGGTTCGGTGTGCAAATTGCCTATTCTTTTGAGGGCAATATTGTCGATGGAGATCTGGTGGGTAAGGCGTTGGGATCAGCCGGGGGACTGAAGAAAATACAGGAGTTTAATCCCTTTTTTGACGACACCTTTGTGGTTCTTTGCGGCGATGCACTCATTGATTTAGACCTCACCACCGCCGTCAAGCTCCACCGGGAAAAGGGGGCGATCGCCACCATTATCACCAAAACGGTGCCCAAGGAATTGGTTTCTAGCTATGGGGTAGTGGTCACGGATGATAGGGGCAGAATTTTAACTTTTCAGGAAAAACCCGCAGTGGGGGAAGCCCTAAGCACGGAAATCAACACAGGCATTTACATTTTTGAACCGGAAGTAATTGACTATATCCCCTCGGGACAGGAGTACGATCTGGGGGGAGATCTCTTTCCTAAATTGGTGGACAACGGCCTGCCCTTTTATGCAGTCAATATGGACTTTGAATGGGTAGACATTGGTAAGGTGCCGGACTATTGGCAAGCAATCCGGGGAGTATTGTCCCGGGAAATCAAAAACGTACAAATTCCTGGCATTGAGGTCAGACCAGGGGTTTACACCGGCATTAACGTGGCTGCCAATTGGGACAACATTGAAATTCGCGGCCCTGTGTACATCGGCGGCATGACCCGCATTGAAGACGGGGTAAAAATTGTTGGCCCTTCCATGATTGGCCCCAGTTGCTTGATTTGTCAGGGGGCAGTGGTGGATAACAGCGTTATTTTTGAGTATTCTCGGTTGGGCCCTGGTGCCCGCTTAGTGGACAAATTGGTGTTTGGTCGTTACTGCGTGGATAAAACCGGGGCGGCGATCGATGTGCAGGCCGCCGCTTTAGACTGGCTAATTACCGATGCCCGCCATGCCGCAGTGCAATACCCCCAAGACTACCAGCCCCAAAGGGAAATTTCCCAGCTTCTCCAGCCAGAATAGGGCAACCAAGGGCTCACTCAGTTTGGGTAGAGTTCCAACTCGACCTAGATAGCTAGCCAAGTATAGTTGATTTAATTGAAAGTAAGACACTGACTAAAGCTAAAAGCGTCTTTGGTAAAGACTTTGGTCATCTCAATCTTATTTGAATTGACTATAAATCTAGTTTTTGTAGGGAAAGCTGGGCCGCCTGGCACACCTGGGGATGTTCATCCCGGACCATAAATGTCAAGGCAGAACGACTCTGGTCGCAGGGTAAATTACCCAGGGCTTCTGCCAATCTTTGTCGAATTAACCAATCTTCGTGGGAGGCAAAGGCTAAAATTGCTTCCACTGCTTCCACTGCGCCAATTTCCCCCAGGGCGGCGATCGCCGCTTGTTGTACCACGGCCTCATCACTTTTCAGGGCTTCCAGCAAAACTTCTTTGGCCCGGATGTCCTTTAAATTGCCCAAAGCAACCGCAGCGCTGAACCGCACCAGCCATTCTGTGTCTTCATAAAAAGCTCTGCAGAGGGGGTAGAATGCCCGTTCGTCTTCCAGGTAACCTAGGGCCCCCGCCGCATCGGCCCGGATGCCATAATCCTCATCAGTTTCCAACAGCTTAACCAAAATGGGATAACATTCCTCCGTCTGTTTAATGCCCAGGGCAAATACCGCCATGGACCGCACCTGTAACATTTCGTCATCAAGGACTTTTTTGATCAGGGGCACCGCCTCTTCACTGGAATAGGGCCGCAGGGAAGCTAGGGCAATGAGGCGATCGCGGGAGTTGGGACTGTCTAGTTGGCTGGCAATTTGTTCGAGGGTCAGGGCTGACATAGATAGTTTTCTGAGAATTCATGGTGCTATTGTAACAAAACTTTATGAAAGAGCAGGGGCATTTCCCCCTGGCGATCGGTCGGTAAACCCTCCACTGGGAGATTTTCCCCGAGCAACATAATCCCGTAAACTTTCTTAATACAGTTCGTCCCCTGAGGACAGGAGGAAATTGCGGTGACCATCACCTTTGTTAAAGAGCAAAAAGATGTCGTGGTAGCCCAGGGAGCAAACCTACGGGAGAAAGCCCTACAAAATGGGGTTGATATTTATACCCTCAAGGGCAAGTTGATGAACTGTGGCGGCTACGGCCAATGTGGCACCTGTATCGTGGAAATCACAGCGGGCATGGAGAATCTTTCTCCCAGAACTGATTTTGAAAATAGGGTGTTGCGGAAAAAGCCAGAGAATTTTCGTCTCGCCTGCCAAACCCTAGTCAATGGCCCGGTGAGTGTGAACACTAAGCCGAAAGGTTAACTCAGTTAATGATGGTTTCTTTCGCATCCCCTGGATGGGAGCGGCGGGGTTCATATTCTTCTCCGACTTCTTCTCCAGGGATATTTTGTCTAGTTGCCTCCCATGGGGAAGGGCTAACTTCCGACTGCAGTTTGATTTGTATTTTTGGACCAGAACTGGCCAGCCGCAGTACCATGCCATCCTCGAGGGGAAGTTTGTCCACAGTCTTGCTCTCTAGATAAGTACCATTAGCCCCCAGGTTAATCGCCACCCATCCATCTTGTTCCCTTTGTAACTCTAGGTGGTGGCGGGACACCACAGCACTGTAAAGTACCACATCGTTATCCGCTGCCCGACCGACACGAATGGCGGACTCAGACTCAAAAGTCCAACTTTGGACAGGAACACTTTTGCCCGGTAGAAGAAGGGTGAGGGTGATGGCGGACATTCAAGTTATGCGTATCGTTGTAATTGACTTAACCAACTGTTCCCCATTGTACTGTCTGTCCTGCGATTGCATGGGGATATCTTGGGGACATCCGGGATCTCCTTGCCAGTGGGTCACTTTCCCCCAGAGCAAAGGTGATCGAGAAAGTTAAGTCGGGGCCACAGGACAGATTTTGCCAGCGCCATGTTTTGCTAATATGGGAAGCCTGACTATCATGCCCAATACGCCAGGCATTGATAACAATTAACAACAAATTAACCCTAGAAAATTACCTGACTGCGTTTAGCGAAGGGGAGGACTGACCGCGATGGATAATAAGCAGATGTTGATGATTCCGGGGCCAACTCCCGTACCAGAAAAAGTTTTGTTGGCCATGGCGAAACATCCCATTGGCCACCGTAGTGGTGACTTTAGCAAAATCATTGCTGAACTGACAGCAAACCTGAAATGGTTGCATCAAACTGAAAACGATGTGTTGATGCTGACCACCAGCGGTACTGGGGCCATGGAAGCAGGCATTATCAATTTCCTTAGTCCTGGTGATCGAGTGCTGGTGGGCAATAACGGTAAATTTGGGGATCGTTGGGTTAAGGTTGCCAAAACCTTTGGCTTGGCAGTGGAGGAAGTTAAGGCGGAATGGGGCAAAGCTCTCGACCCCAATGATTTTAAAGTTCTCTTGGAAGCGGACAGCAATAAAACCATTAAAGCCCTGATTATCACCCATTCTGAGACTTCCACTGGGGTTTTGAACGATCTAGCCGCCATCAATACCGCTGCTAAAGCCCATGGTGAGGCGTTGATGATTGTCGATGCAGTAACCAGTTTAGGCGCTACTCCCGTGGCGATCGATGAGCTGGGTTTAGACGTGGTGGCATCGGGCTCCCAAAAGGGCTATATGATTCCCCCAGGTTTAGGTTTTGTGTCTGTCAGTGCCAAGGCCTGGAAAGCCTACGAAACCGCCACTATTCCCCGTTTCTATCTGGATTTGAAAAAATATAAGAAGTCCACTGACGAAGACAGCTCCCCCTTTACACCTCCCATTAATTTAATGTATGGGTTGCAAGCGTCCCTGCAAATGATGCAAGCGGAGGGTTTAGAAGCTATTTTTACCCGCCACCAAAGGCATACCAATGCGACTCGGGCGGCAATGAAAGCTTTGAATTTACCTTTGTTTGCCCCCGACAATGCTGCCAGTAATGCCATTACCGCCGTTGCTCCCCTAGGAGTAGAAGCGGAAAAAATTCGCAGTACGATGCGGAAAAAATTCGATATTGCCATGGCCGGTGGTCAGGATCATCTCAAGGGCAAAATCTTCCGTATTGGGCACTTAGGTTTTGTTTGTGATCGGGATATCCTTAGTTGCATTGGAGCTTTGGAAGCTACTTTGATCGAGCTTGGTTATGAAGGGGTAACTCCTGGAGCCGGGGTGGCGGCCGCCGCTGGAATTTTGGCTCAAGCTTAAAATTTCTACTATAGTCAATCAAAGTAAGATTGAGATGACTAGGGTCTTTACCAATGACGCTTTTAGCGCCGGTCAGTGTCTTACTCTCAATTAAATCAACTATAAAAGTCGTCCATTGAGACTGTCGGAGCGACCAATTAATCTCCCTGCATACCCTTTAAGGTTGCCGGGAGAAATTGTCCGTGTTGCTATTTCATGAAACAGTTTGGCTATTCAAAGACTTTAGCTTACGGGCGATCGCCAAACTGGCCCTAAAATATTAAGAATTGTTGCTGTTTCTTGTTTCATCTGTTAACGTGTGCCTTAGAGAGCGAATTCGACCACGCTGAAACAACTTTAGGAGGCGTTTACCATGCTCCCCATTTATGAGTGCCAGTCAAGTCACCACACCTTAGACTGAAGAACTAACTTGGACAATGTTCTGGGGCTTGAGTCAGTAGTTATTCCCCCATTGTCTGGAGCATCTTAGCTCCCTCCATAGCTGGTGATTTTCCCAGTCGCATTTAGAATCAATTACAGTTTTCAAGCAAGCTTGGTCCTCTGGATTGCCTTGGTTCATTCCCCGCTAGCACCTGGAATGCCAAGTGGTTCCTGCGCCATGGAGTTAATGAGACCAGCTATCTCAACTATTTCAACCAATTTAAACAATTCCCCTGTCAACATCCGTTTCGTACCCATCTACAGAGGGGAACACGCCTCATATTCCATAGGAGGTAAGCAATGAATTTACGTAACAAAACCGCTCTAGTGACTGGATCTTCCCGGGGCATTGGCCGGGCGATCGCCGAAGAATTGGCAAAACAAGGCCTAGGCAAAATTATCCTGGTGGCTCGCAATCACAATGCACTCCAAAGCTTGGCTGAAGAACTGGAACAGCGTCATCCCGGGCTAGAAGCCATTGCTTTGCCCCTTGACTTGACCCAACCCGTTGCCGTCAATACGGCGATCGCCAGGACTTGGCGGGATCATGGCCCCATTCACCTATTGGTCAACTGTGCTGGGGTGGCCTATCAGAATCCCTTTCTCCATAGCCGCTTCCCGGATGTTTACCAGGAAATTTCCCTCAACTTAATGGGGTTATATTGCATCACCCGTTGTGTGGCCCGGCGCATGGTTTCCCAAAAAGAGGGCACCATTGTCAACGTCTCGAGCTTAATGGGCAAAGTGGCTGCCCCCACCATGGCTACCTATTCCGCCACCAAGTTTGCCATTCTCGGCTTTAGCCAAGCCCTGCGGGGAGAATTGGCCCGCCATAACATCGGAGTAGTCACTCTGCTACCGACCCTAACGGACACGGATATGGCCAAAGGTCTGCAAAAATTCCGTTGGGTGAGGGCCATGACTGCCGGCCGGGTAGCCCAATCCCTAGTCAAGGGACTAAAGCAAAATCGCAGCGAAATATTAGTGGGTTGGCAGAGCCATCTGGCGGTGTGGTGTCAGCGCTTTGCCCCCCGATTATTGGAGCGGGTACTGCTTTTGGCCACTCCCCAATCGGTTTAAATCAATCCTTAGCTCTTAAAAATTTCCCCAGCATTGCCGAAGCTTTGTTGAGGAGATTTAGGGGACAAATCCAGATTTTTCCCCCATCCCCTTAGACTAACCAGCCGGATAAACCTAACTCTTACTGGCTGGGGCGGTCTGAATTAACTCAATCTTGTAGCCGTCGGGATCTTCCACAAAGGCGATCACGGTGGTGCCGTGTTTCATGGGTCCCGGTTCCCGCACCACTTTGCCGCCCTTTTCTTTAATTTTGTTGCAGGTACTATAAATGTCTTCCACACCGAGGGCAATGTGACCGAAACCATTACCTAAATCATATTTGTCCGTGCCCCAGTTATGGGTCAACTCAATCACTGCATTGTCGGATTCTTTGCCGTAACCAACAAAGGCAAGGGTAAATTCCCCACTGGGATAGTCTTTTTTCCGAATTAAATTCATTCCCAAAATGTCGCAGTAGAATTGCAGGGATTTGTCTAAATCCCCCACCCGAATCATGGTGTGAAGTAAGAACATAGGTTTTAAGTAAGCTGATTTTGGCGAACAAGCAGATCTTAGCAAAGTCCCGGCCTCCGGATTTAGTTATCAAAAGAATGGGTCTAAAAACCCGTACTTTAGGACCACTTGACGAGATATGGATAACTAGACCCCCCAAGACGATGGATTCAGACAGCCTAACGAGCGAAGTCCAGTAAAATTGGAACTGGCGGCGCAGACAAATGGGTAGACTGGGAAAAGAGGATAGGGCAATGGGCAGTCCATCCCTTGAATCAACCAATAACAGTCTTTCTGTTGTAAAAATCGACACTTAAGAACCCCGGGGCTTGGGGGGATAGTCGGGATCGCGAACATAAGACTGTAAAACTCCTTGAGAGTAGAGGCGGTTGCTACGAAGCAGAAACCTAAATCCTGGGGTTTAGGAATCCCTTTCATTTACGGAAGCGAGGATGCCAAATGTTCAGGTAAACATCGTAAAAACTTTGTTGAGCTTTTTGTCAATTTTCTCCATGGCCCGTAAGCAAAAATTTCCCCATCTTCTCGGTTCCAAATGGACAGCCCTACAAAAAACCTGGGGTTGGCGACATTTTCAGGTGGCCAATCGAAGGCAGGAGGGACCATGGGTTTTTGCCGAAATGGTAGCCAGTTGCGATCCTAAAGTGCGCTTTTGGCTCAATGCCCAGCAACTCAAAGATGATCTGCTCTGGCAATCAGGCTGGCAACCCCTCCACGCCATGGAAAGGGATAGGGAAGATCAGATAGCGCTAAAATAGCCTCCGAGTCATTAATCCTCCCTCCATAACCATGTCCCTCCCCGTTCCCTCCACCATTGATGAGGCCATCACCGAGGCGATCGCCGCCACCCAAAGGGCCCTAAATGATGGCTACCGCCGTATCCAGGTGGAATTGGCTGTGCCGGAAATTGCCCTGCAGGCCCAAGCCATTGCTTTGGAATTTAGCCAATTGTTTGCCGATCAAGGATTGGGATTGCGAATCATTTTTCCCGATACCGGAGCGGCGGCCCTGGCAAAAAGGGACTGGGGCGAAGTTCCTTTTCAAATCGGGGATCTGGGCAGTCGTTACACCCCCATCGACCGCAAAATTACCGAGTCTGATCAAGTATTTCTGGTGGTCTCCCCCTCAGCCGTCGAAGTTCAGAGCGTAGAAAAACTCTGTGAATTAGCTGGCGATCGCCCGGTAGTTTTGCTTATTCCCCAACTGGAAGACCTATCCATTGTCGGCATTGGCTATGCAGCTCGGCAACTGCGGCAAAGGTTTTTGAGCACCCTGTTTAGCGCTTACTATTTCCGCCCCCTAGATGAGGCTGTGGTGTTGCGTTCCCACCCTTCCCAATGGCAAGTGTTGCTGGAAAAGGGAGAAGACTATGAACTTTTAACGGAATTGCCTGAAAAGCCAGTGGGGGAAGCCTTGGAGCGCCTACTAATGGAGGGCACTAATCCCCAGCAACTGGGTTCTGAAAGTACTAGCCCCAGTCCTAAACGGGGGGGTATCATGGCCAATCTGAATCGTTTCCTCAAAGCCCTCAGTCAATAGCCCGGTTAGAAGTCTGCCCCGGCGTTTTAAACTGTATAAAGTTGACCGTTAATAATTAAAAAAATTCAGAATTTTAAGTAGAGTTGGTTTGTGTTAGACCTCAAGCAGATTCGTGAAAATCCCACCGCTATCCAAGCTCGTCTCAATCAACGGGGGGACGGGGATAATTATGATCTCCAAACCATTTTGGCGATCGCCGCTGAACAAAAAGTGAAGGAAAGCGAACGGACCCTACTCCAAAGTCGTAGTAATGAAATTGGCAAACTAATTGGACAAAAAATTGGTCAGGGCGCCGATCCTAAAGGTGAAGAAATTCAAGCTTTACGGGAGGAAGGTAATAGTTTAAAAATTAAACTGGCAGACTTAGAACCCCAAGAAAAAGACTTCAAAGAACAGTTGCAGAAATTATTGCTAGAACTGCCCAATTTGCCTTGCGAAACCACACCGGTGGGTCTAAATGAAGCTGATAACGTTGAAGTAAAGCGTTGGGGAGATCAATATCTAAAAACAAAAGAAGAAAGTGCTTTACCCCACTGGGAAATTGGCGAAAAATTGAGCCTTCTCGACAGTGAAAGGGCCGTAAAAGTAGCCCAGAGCCGTTTTATTTCTTTGATGGGAGTTGGAGCTGCTCTAGAACGAGCCCTAATTAATTTCATGTTAGAACGTCACATCGGCGTGGGCTATCAGGAAATTATGCCCCCAATTTTGGTTAACAGTGATTCTCTGCTGGGAACGGGGCAGCTACCGAAATTTGCCGAAGAAAGTTTTCAGTGTCGGGAGGATGACCTCTGGCTCATTCCCACTGCCGAAGTACCAGTAACTAACCTTTATCGGGATGAAGTTTTAGACTTAGAACAACTACCAATCAGACATTGTGCTTACACTCCTTGTTTTCGGCGGGAAGCCGGTAGCTATGGTCGGGATACGAAAGGTTTAATTCGCTTACATCAGTTCAATAAAGTCGAATTAGTTAAATTGGTTAAACCCGAAGAATCCGCCGCCGAACATAAAGCCCTAGTGGCGGATGCAGAAGCTATCCTCCAAGCTTTGGAACTACCCTATCGAGTGGTGGAACTATGCACCGGTGATTTAGGTTTTGCCGCCGCAAAATGCTACGACTTAGAGGTTTGGTTGCCATCGGCCAATACCTACCGAGAAATTTCCAGTTGTTCCAACTTCCACGACTTTCAAGCTCGCCGGGCCAACATCCGCTACAAAGAAAAAGGCAAAAAAGGTACCCAATTTGTTCACACCCTCAACGGGTCCGGTTTGGCGATCGGGCGCACCATGGCCGCGGTTTTAGAAAACTATTACCAGCCCAGCACCGGTCAAGTTAAAGTTCCCGTTGTCCTACAGAATTTTCTCAAACGGGATTACATTTAATCTATTTCCTGGAAGAAATAAACGAAATTATTAAACCATGGGTTAATTAGTTTTTCCCAATACAAAAACGGTGGATCACCCATTCATAAACCACCGTTGCAAGTTTTGGATTCAATTAGACTAGAACAAAAGGGACAGTGGCTATGCTGGGATAAATCACGAAAAGATCAATAAGCCTTTGCCAGTTGAAACCTTTGACAAAATAATTCCCCCCCATTTATCCCCAAAGCTACTAATAACTAAGCCTAGTTTTGCTCATTACTATCGGCTTGATAGGGACGAATATCAACAATAGTCCCCCCTAAACGGGAAATGCGGCGCATTTCTTCATTCATCCGGGCATAGGGTACCTTAATAAAGACACTGCCACTGCGGCGAATATCGTGGGCATTATTTTCACTGGCATCGGTCTGGCGGAGTCCACTAACTTCATAAACAAAGACACGGTTAGCCGCCTGGGTATTGGAATAGCCCACCAAAGAAGATTGACCTAACATGGCGATTCTAAAAACTCCTAAATAATAAAGTTTTAATTTGCAAATCGATCTGCAAACAGAAAAAGAGAAGCGACCCCAAGTTATTCCCCAGAGGGAAAATAAAGTCAAGCCACTTCTCCTCCCGAACTAAATCAAGATCTAGCTCAAGCTAGCAGGGGTAATGCTAGCAACCTTACCCCCCAAACGATTGATTTGTTGCAACGTTTGGTTGAGTTGCTCAAAGGGAACAATCACAGCCTTATTGCTACGACGCACTTTGGGATAACCTGGGGCAGAAATAGCCGTGATCTCGACCCGGAATAGTTTAGTAGCCTGACCAAAAGGAACAGTGCCACCAAGGGCCTTGGCGGGGGTATTACCGGCCCGGGAAGGACGATAGGCCCAACCAGGATTACTGCCGCTGGGGCCAACGATCGCCGAAACGGTGTTTTGCCCCAACTCCGTCGCCAAACGGGTAGCAGTCCGTTCTAACTGTGAACGGTCACTGTTAGCGTAACCACGGTAGAGACGGAACATGCGGGTGAAACCCACGGTACGATCGCCAACTTGGTTATTAAAGCGGTAGTAGGGAACAATGTTTTCCCCAAAATTTTCCTGATATTCGACCGAATCAATGTAAGAATCAATATCCGCATCGAAACCCCGATTTTCATACAGATCAAGGTGGAAAATCACCTCATCTTCACTGAAAGGAGCACGACCCAACAAATGTTTGTAGTTGAGTTCAATTACCCGGGTTTGGAAGTTGTTATAAAGAAATTTCTTCTTATAAAGTTCGGACTTGGCCACGGTACGGACAAATTCCCGTACACTGATAGAACCATTGGTCAAAAGAGACTCAGCACCCTTAAGGCGCTCAGAGTCCATAATGTAATCGTTGCCCAAAACCTGACGATAAACAGCCCGGATTACCATTTTGGCATCGTCAAGGCTGAAATCAGGACGTAATTCCACAGGGCGAGACTCGTTGTAGGGAGCCACTCCCAATCTGGAAGCTGCGGTTGTAATTGCCACTAAATAATCTCCTTTTACTAACTAGGTTGACAAAAAATCTTTATTCTAGGCAAGGGAAATCATTGTGACCGTGTCCCCTTGACGGTTAATTTGTTGCAACTTAGCAGACAAATTATCGTAGGAAACTAGATACTCCGCTTTACCGCGACGTACCCGGGTACCGCGACCGGTAGTCGCCCCTTGAACAACCTGCAAACGATACATTTGGTTACGACTCCCCGCTGAAGTTCCCCGTAGACTCTCCGTCGTAGAACCGGCATATACCGGAGAAGCAGTATTACGTGCCAGCTCCCGTGTTAAGCGAGAACGGGAACCGCCTCCCTGGGAACGATCACTGGTGGCATAACCCCGATACACCTGGAAAGAACGGCTGAAACCAACGGTTTTTTGATTCCGTTGAGTAGCAAAACCCCGGAAATAGGGTACAACCCAATCTCCAAAGCTCTCCGTGTATTCGAGGGAATCAATATAGGAATTGATCTCCGTTTCATAGCCCCTCTGATGATAGAGATCAGAGTGGAACGCAATTTCCGACTGGTCATAGGGAGCACGGCCCAACAAATGCTTATAGTTGAGCTCGATGAAACGAGTCTGGGGATTAGAGTGGAAAAATTTCCGCCGATAGACCTCCGACAAAGCCACTGCCCGCACAAAATCCCTTACGGAAATTTCCCTTGCGCGGAGCAAGGATTCAGCACTGGTCAGTCGCTCCTGGGACATGAGATGGTCGTTGCCCAAAACTTGACGGTAAACCGCCAGGATAACGGCATCTACTTCTTCTTCCGTACTGTGGGAACGAAGTTCAAGGGGAACGGCTTCGTCCACCGCCACAATGCCCAAGCGCTGGGCTGAAACTAAACTAGTCATTTTATTCTCCTAGATACGTGTCAATAAATACGACAAGACCTGGAAAAGCGGAATATTGTCAACCAGTTGTTAACACTTCCCCACCCTTCCAGGCCAGCTAGAATTGAAAACTGACTAGCTTAGAGCATTGATGGCGTAATCGAGGTAGGAGTTAGCTTCGTCACGGGCATCACCACTCAAGCCATGGTTAGCTTTGATATATTTCAGAGCTTCAACATACCAGCTGGGGGAGAGGTCGAAGGTGCGGTTAATTTCATCAATACCGGCAATCAGATACTCATCCAAAGGACCGGTACCACCAGCAACTAAGCAGTAGGTAACGATGCGGAGGTAGTAACCGATATCCCGGGCACACTTGTCTTTACCCCGTTGATCGGCGGCGAAGTTGTTACCTTGGGTTTGGGTAGTGTAGGGGAATTTGTTATAAACAGCTTGGGCAGCACCGTTAACCAAATTCTGAGCATTGTCGGTCAGAGCTTTGGCGGCTTGGAGACCAGCGTTGGCTTGACGTAGACGACCGAAAGCAATTTGCAATTCGGTGCTGCTCAGAAAGCGACCTTGAGAGTCAGCGGTGGAAACGGCTTCAGTTAAAGGGGTTTTCATTGTTCTGGTATCTCCCGTTAGAATGTGAAAATTTTCCTAGATATGTCAGCCTGAGGCTGGATTTTCTCAGGCATAGAGCCCGAGTAAAGTTGGTTTTTAAAATAACCAAACTAGGCTACAGCAGCAGCGGCGCGGTCGAAGTAACCAGCGATTTCAGCAACGATGGCACTGCAATCACCACGGGTAATGCCATTGGGATCGTTAACGATTTCCAAGGCAGCTTCTTTCATTTTTTGAACGCCAGCAGCTACGGAAGCACCGGGAACACCCAGGGCAACATAGGTTTCACGGAGACCGTTCAAGCAACGATCTTCTAAAACGGAAGCATCGCCGGTGAAGGTGGCGTAGGTAACATAGCGGAGGATGATTTCCATGTCACGCAAACAGGCAGCCATACGACGGCTGGTGTAGGCGTTTCCACCGGGTTGGATTAATTGGGGCTGTTCGGCGAACAAGGCACGAGCAGCGTTGGAAACGATAGCGGAAGCATTACCGGTGATGCGGTTAACGGAATCAATCCGCTTGTTGCCTTCAGCAACGGTAGCGCTCAAAGCATCTAACTGAGAACCAGAGAGGTACTCGCCGCGAGCATCAGCTTGGGAAACAACCCGAGTGAATACGTCGAACATTGAATTAATCTCCTACTTGACTTTATGAGTTGGGATTTTCTTAAACACAATTCCCTCGTATTAAGTGAGGGAGTCCAAAGCAGTGACCCCGGAATGATTATGGCTGCTCTCCATAAAACTTTCTTTGGTTACCAAGGGAATTTATGAGAGGCGTTATCCAGCTCAACCCAAGGGAAAGTTACAGACACAGACACAGGGCCAACGGGACGCTCAAACAGCTCAATGCCTAGGCTTGAATGCTTTTGCAATCCCACAGTTAACTTTATACAATGCTGGTGCAACTTCTGTCTGTTACGTCTTGTTAATTTTATTCTTGCTTTTTTGTTAAGCAATGTTACGGAGGTTTCTCAGCTTGTCACCAATTTGTGGAACGCAGAGAGGCATCTCCTGCTAATCTTTTCTCAGCCCGCTGTGTAATTCTTTAACGCCAAAACATTTTCCTTGATGTTCAATGGGAACCTTTTGCCCACTGATGCCCACGGCAAAACAGAAAAGTCGTATGTCTATGGTTGTTTACTTGGGGGAAAGATTTTCCTTTTTCCTCCGAGCAAGCTGCTTAGGGCAAGAGAGGGGGCCATCGTGAGCCCATCCTACAATGAAAGGGGAATGATTTTTGATTTGCTCTTCCGATGGATGTGATAATTTTCCTTGGGGCCCTACTTTTAATTTTCAGTCGTTTCTTAGTGGACAAATCGAGCATTTGCACTGCTATTCGTCTGTGATCTAAATCACTGAGTTGATGTGATAGTTTTCCTGGCAGAAAGATGGAATATGGCGAAAACTGGATCTAGTTAGAGCTATTTCTGCCCATCTTTGACCATGTTTAACTGTACTGTATATTGCCTTAATGAAACTGACAATCTTTTTTTAGAACAGAGAATTGTCGACTTGGAGACGCAACTCAATTCTGTACCGGCTCGGGTGGTGGTGGATCAGGAAACCAGGGCTGAAATTGTCCACTCTGTGGCCAGCCGTATGGGGCGGGTTGCCTATGTCCGTCGGTTGTCGGTTGAACAAATCAAACGGAAATGCTGCTATCGAGCTTGCTCCGGAATGGGAATTCCCTTTTTTTCTACTTTTTAACTGTCTTTTCGTCGAATACTTCCATGTCGACGGGGACTGACATTCCTTTTTCCCTTACCTAATCTGGATTCAGTGGAGGAAAAGTTTCCCCACAACCCATATCCGCAATCAGGTGAGGAAATTAGGATGTTTAATAGTCTTTCGTTATCTAAGCTTCATTGGCAAGCCCGTCGCTCCACTGCTCTGTTGACTTCTGCTTTATTGGTGGGGGGGCTGATTGGTAGTTTTGCTGCTCCTGTGGAAGCCCGCCCCCGTCCCAACCGTGGCAATGCGTCCCAAAATTCCAACCGGTGGAATAATAACAATCTCTCCACTCCCCGTTCTAACTACAACATTGGGCAACTTTACAATGTGGAAGTGCCGGCCCAAACCATGATTCCTGTGGCAGTTGACCAAGGACAGATTACCTTGAAAAGGGGTGAAACCAGGGCGGTCAGTCTCCGCACTACCACAGCCCTACGTCAGTCGGACGGCATGACGATTATTCCCGCCGGCAGTGAAATTATTGGTCAGTTCCGACCGATCGCCAATGGCAATGCGATGCAATTTGTGGCCCAACAATTAGTACTCAATAATGGTGAATATTTACCTATTAACGCCCGTTCTCGGGAATTGGTCGGTTTTCAAACCGTTAATAAGGGAGCTAGTGCCTCCGATGTGATTATGGGAACTTTAGCCGGGGCTGGCACCGCCACGATTATTTCCGGTACCACTGGCGATCGCCGGATTACGCCCTTGGAAGTGTTGGGAGGAGCCGCCGCAGGAGCCCTAGCTGGTTGGGGGTTGCCCAGTGCAGGCATTCTCGGTGGTGGCTCAGAGGAAGTGTTAACCGTTTCTAGCCGAGATTTGACTCTAATGTTGCAATCTCCCCTCCGCATTGGCAACGGTCAGGTACAAACAGTGCCTACCAACAACAATGGCAATTGGCGTACTGCCAGCTGGTAAGTTACCCCAAACCCAATAACCTCGTATGGATTGCCATTCTTGAAATATAGAGTGGCATTTTTGTCAATGAAATTTAAAGATTCTTAAACTATTTTCGACAAACAGTAACATTTGTGACGGTCTGCTCCGATTAAATCCCCTAACGTAACGCTTAATTCATTCACTAAGAATAAATACTCATGAGTGTTTTGTCCGCAGAAACCTGTCCCGTATGTGGTGTCACCATCGAAAATGGCTCCAAGGTAGTTTTTTCTTCCGGGCCAGCAGGAACAAGGGCTCGACTTTGGGCCCGAGTCTGCAATTTTGCTCGCAATACTAGTTGTATCAATCAAGATGAAGCGGCGATCGGCAATGTTTCTAGCCGAGATTATTACGACTAACTTCTACAATCGACTGAAATCACAGGGAAGACTAACTCCACCAAGTCGAGGGGCAAAGGTTATAGCCTGTTCCAATTATTCTATTGCAGGCCAGTGCTCCGCCCGAAATTACCGAAAATGATTGGCTGATCGCCTTGGTGGGTTTCCCAAGCAAAATTAAGAGCAAAAAAATAGCATAGCAGAGCTCGAGGGAGGTATAGCTCCCGGCACTAGGCAATCGGGCTATAGCCCCGACACTTCCTTATTGAAAGATGGTTTAACCTGGGACAATTTTGCCTCAATTTTAGGTTTAAGCCGGTCCAATTCTTGCTTGAGCAAACGCTTAGTTACCTGGGGTTTGCCACCGGGCATAGCTTGACTGGTCTGGGCCCACTCCTTAAGCAACTTACACTGATTGGGGGCAACGGTAGCGGTCAACACATGCTGACAACGGGTGGGGTTTTCCAGCGCAAAAAACAGTAACCAATAGGTACCAGACTCCCCCAGCATTTGGGCAAAACTCTGACCCGATTTAGTTTTCAAGTCCAGGTAACAGGGTAACCAACGAGGACCATACTCCCGGTGGTATAGCACCGTTATCCACAGCACCATGGGATGGGGGGAAGTCATCAACAAAAATTGGTTATAGCGGATGCTGGACATGCGGGTGAGAATATCTTCTTGGTTGAGCATCACCCATAGGCTAGCCAACTTTCCCTCTGCGGCGTTGAGGATATGGGGAAAAACAATCTTTTGTTTGGGTTTATCGGGGGGCCACTCCAACTGCTTACACAGTTCCCCCACCGGGGGTAACGACGACGGCTTTTCTTGGGTACTCCGGGGAGCCACCATGGTAGCTTCGAGGTCGCTGTTGAGCAAATGGGGCGCAATCTGGGTTTTGTCGTTGTCGGAAATGGGGGGAGCTTTGATTTCCGCTTCAATGACATCGAGGGCCCGAATAATTACATCCACCGACTGGGGGCGGCCCTTCGGACTTTTGGCCAAGCAATTCATCACCAAGGCTTCCAGGGAAGCGGGAATTTTATAACGGGGAGAAAAAGGATGGGGCTTAGTATGGTGATGGGCCTCGTACCAACCGCCAAAGGATGAATTGTCAGGGAATAGGGGCATTTCCCCCGTTAACATTTCGTACATCATCACCCCCAGACTGTAAATGTCCGAACGGCTATCCAATTCTTTGCCTTCCATTTGTTCCGGCGAACAGTAAGCCAAGGTGCCCATGAAAGCTTGGGTTTTCGATTCTTCAGCGGCTTGGACCAACTTAGCAATACCAAAGTCGAGGATTTTTACCAGCTCCCCCAAGGCCGGATCCTCCACTAAAAGCACATTGCTAGGCTTGATATCTCGGTGGACAACGGGGCAAGCTTCCCCCTGGTAAATGATTCCTTTGTGGGCACAGTCCAAGCCAAAGCAAATTTGCCTAGCTATTTTTATGAACCGGTCCACCTTGAGGGGGCGGTACTTGATGACGTCACTGATATTTTCCCCTTGTAGATACTCCATGACGTAGAAGGGGATTTCTTTTTCATCCAGGCCATAGTCCCTTACCCGGACAATATGGATACTTTTTTCCCCCAACAGGGCGGAAATGGTGGCTTCCCGCTCAAATCTCTCCTTCATGCGAGGATTGAGCAGGGCTTGGGAGAGAAACTTGACTGCTACGGTTACTCCTCCCAAGAGTTTGTCTTCGGCTCGGTAGACTTGACCCATAGCGCCACTACCCACCAACTCAACCAGTTGATAGCGATTGGCTAATAGTCTGCGATGGCGGGAGTCAGGGGTCATGGGGTAAATATCTCGGCGACGAGCGTGACATTAATTTTCGAGCAACGGACGGCAAGTATGGTTTGGATCTCCGGCATCAGCCCTGTTTTTCCAGGGTGGCTTCCATTGTACTGTTCAGATAGTGGCCGGTGAGCATTCCACCAGCTAAATAATAACGGCGATCACTAAACTGGTAAAAGGTTTCAAAGCCACTCTGTCGTTGGCGATCGCCAAGGACCCAATAACGCTGGACAATGGCATGGGGAGAAATCCAGCCTTCCCCTTCTACCCGCCCCAGTTGACTATGTTGCAAAATGTAGGAGTATTGACACTCTTCCCTGTTAAGGCGCCCTCGGTATTGACAGGATATGTCTTGGTTGTCGCTGCCGGGGAAACTTAACTTGGTCACCATGGTAAACCAGTCTTCTTGATTCCAGGCTACCAGGGCTCTCCCTTTGATCTCCACAGGGGGATGATTGCGTTCCAGCCAAAAGCCTTCTAGATGCCATCGGCCTGGCTCCAATAGGAAAGTGTGGGACAAGGTGCTTTTCTCCTGCTCCGTATGGCCTTATTGTCCCTAATTCTGGCAGTGCCCCAGGAAAATTTTACAAAAAATCCACACTACAGTTTGCTTTGCTTCTGCAGGCTGCCAACGGTGGGCCATGGCCCGGGGGAGCTTGGTTAAAAACTGTTAAAAACGACAATTCTATTGTTTTAAAACAGTAGTCAAAGTTACAATATAAGAACATTTTATTGAATTTTAAGCTGTCATAGGACTACGTGGGGTGATGATAAATTCAGCAGTTCGCTCCTTGGCCATTGTGGGGGGAGTGCATGGTAATGAGCGCACTGGGGTGGAGGTGGTGCGTCGGTGGCAACAAAAAGATTTTGCTCGTTATTTTCCAGGGTTGAAGTGTCATTATTTCCTGGCTAATCCCCGGGCGATCGCCGCCAACCGTAGATACATCGACCAGGATTTGAACCGTTGTTTTCGCCGTCAGGACCGAAAAAATCCCTACCTGATGGGTTACGAGCAGTTGCGGGCCCGCCATTTAGCCCATCAAATTTCCCTGGCAGGCATTGAGTTTATTGTGGACTTGCACACGACAACTGCTGCCATGGGCACCACTTTGATTTTAAATTGTCCCCATCCTTTACTCCTCAACCTAGCGGCCCATCTCAGTGCCCAGGATGAAGAAATTCGGGTCTTGCAATATGCCCAACAAAAGGATTTACCCTATATCCGGGGACTTTGTGAATTGGGGTTGACCATTGAGTTGGGTCCAGTGCCCCAGGGGGTGTATGACAAAGCGGCGATCGCCAAAACCCAACGGACTTTAGCCAGAATTTTGGCCTATCTCCAGGCATCGGCCTCTGGTAACGTGCCCTCAGCGGATAATTGCACGGTCTACCAGCAAATTGAAACCGTTGATTATCCCAGGGATGAGCAGGGGAAAATTGTGGCAGAAATTGCACCCCACATTCGGGATTACGAGGCCATTAAACCAGGTACCCCATTGTTTTATCATCGCCGGGGCAGCATTACTCCCTACCAAGGAGTGTCGACGGTTTATCCCGTATTTATTGGTGAAGCGGCATATGTTGAGAAGGGCATTGCCATGGCCCTAACCCAGCGCAAAACCATTGTCATCTGAGGGGAGCGCTAACAAAACTGAGGGGTTTGGGTGAAAAAATTTAAATAGCTGCTCCGTTATTGCCCCTGGGGCCACAGGCGGTTAGAGATGGCAAAACTTTTCTACACAGCGGACGAATATTTCTACTCCCACGGGTAATACGGCTTCGTCAAAATTAAACCGGGGATGGTGATGGGGATAGTCCAAACCCAAATCACTGTTGGCGGAGCCCAAAAAGAAATAACAACCTGGCACTGCCTGGAGGAAAAAGGACATATCTTCCCCTGCTAGGGTTTGATAATCTGGCTGTAAATGGTTGGCGGTGAGTAGTACATCCGCCGCCGCTGATCGCACCAAATCCACTAACCGGCGATCGTTAACCACAGGAGGATAGATATTTTCATAGGTGAACTGGTAGTTAGCTCCGTGGCTTTGGCAAATGCCCTTGATAATTTGCTCGATGCGCTGGGCAAAATATCCAGCAAAATCGGGATCAAAATAACGCACAGTTCCCCGGAAATAGGCATTGTCGGGAATAACGTTGAATGTTGTCCCCGCCTGTAATTGACCCACGGTGACCACCGCCGACTGGAGGGGATTGAGATTACGGGCCACAATGCCCTGCAAGGCCATGACAATCTGGGCACTGATCACCAGGGTATCCACTGTTTGGTGGGGCATAGCTCCATGGCCCCCCTGTCCCAACACCTGACACTCAAAATGCTCCACCGCCGCCATCATTGGCCCTGCTTTAATGCCCACTTGGCCGACGGGCAGATCGTTCCACAGATGTAGTCCTACAATGGCATCCACCGCCGGATTTTCTAGCACTCCCGCTTCAATCATAGGTTTGGCTCCACCGGGGCCCTCCTCTGCTGGTTGGAATATAATTTTTACCTGCCCCCGGAAGCTATCTCGATGTTGAGCTAAATACTGGGCCGTACCTAGGGCGATCGCCGTGTGACCGTCGTGGCCGCAGGCATGCATTTTACCGGGGTGACGGGAACGGTAATCCACTTGATTTTCTTCGGTTACTGGTAAGGCATCCATATCGGCCCGGATTGCCAGCACAGGACCCGGTTTACCACTATCAATCACTGCCATAATGCCAGTTTGAGCAATGCCTGCAGTATGGGGAATACCCAATCTAGTCAGGGTTTGGGCAATGTGGGTGGCCGTTAACTGTTCTTGAAAGCCCAATTCTGGATATTGGTGAAATTGCCGTCTCCATTGGATCAGTTGACCGTGTAATGCTTGGATTGCTAAACGGACATTGGTGGCCGGTAGGTTGATCGTTTGGGGCAGGGTAAAAACCATATGTAGAAAACCAAGGTGGTCTTTGTATTGTAACCATTGCTTCCAGGGATCAATTCAACCAAAAATAACTACCAGCAAAAGCAATTAGAGCGCTGACAATGGGAACTGTCAGGTTATCAATGCCCCAGCGGGAAAAACTTTCTAGCCCAGCCCCGGTGATCGCCACCATAACGGCAAGGGCAAATACCGTGGCAGTGAGCCCAAAGCTGTAACCCAGAAGCAAAACTGTGACTAAAAAACTGGCTAACACCATGGTGGTGGTACCTTCCCAACTTTTACGGAAGCCAAACACTTTATAGGGATGTTTGCCCCACCGCTGTCCCACTAGGGCCGCTAGCCCATCTCCCCAAGCCATGACCAAAATGCCGATCGCCGCAAATACCGGTAGCCCAGCGGAGAAAAATCCCCCCACCAGTAAGCCGATGCTGATGGCATAAAACAGGGTGCCGTAACTATGGCGGCCAACGCTCTCCAAGCTAGGCAAAATTGGCAAACGGTAGGAAAGAACCGCAATCAAAGCGGCCAAAAGACCGGCGATCGACCCCACCCAACCGGGAATGCCCAACCACCAGGCAATTAAAACCACTTGTCCAGCCCCAATATGGACGATTTTACGGGTCACTTCCGCTGGACTGGGGGAAAGACGATTAAGCAATTCCGCCGATAGAATGATTGCCCCCAGATAAATTGCAGCCATCGCCACCGCCATCCAGAGGGGCACTGCAATGGCACTATTGGGACTAACTTCAGTTAAAAAAGAAAACAATGATCAAGGCCTCAAGTTTAACGCCCTAGTTATTTCTAGTTATTTTTAACTATTAATTCCCCATCAGCACCGCCCCGGAACCACTGCCCTGGAACATTATCCAAGACATAAAAAAGTTACTAACAAAAATTGCTAACAGAGAAGTTACCACCGCCGCTGTGGTGGATTCCCCCACTCCCTTAGCTCCCCCTCTAGTGGTTAAGCCCCAGTTGCAACCAATGATGGCAATTAAAACGCCAAATACCACCCCCTTAACGGGACCACAAAAAATGTCCCAGGGGGTAACAAAGGTTTGTATGGACTCAAAAAACACTTGGTTGGCAATGCCATAAACGTTGCTGGAAATTATTGCTCCCCCCATCATGCCGGTTACTAAAGCCAGCACACTCAAAGTGGGCACCATAATGCAACAGGCCAACAGTCGAGGAATCACTAAATATTCCACTGGGTTAGCGTTGAGCATATAGAGGGCATCAATTTGTTCCGTTACCCGCATGGTGCCAATTTCTGCGGCAAAGGCTGAACCGACCCGGCCCGCCACCACCACCGCTGTCATAATTGGGCACAGTTCCCGCCCCAGGGCCAACATTAAAATTCCCCCCACTGCACTGCCTGCCCCAAAAGCCAAGAATTCCCGGGCTACCTGGATGGTGAAAATCATACCGATGACGGCGGCGGTAATCAGGGTAATAGGTAAGGAAGCGGGGCCCACAAACATTAACTGTTGGGTGGTATTGCGCCCATCAATTCTGCCGGTAAAAAGCTGAAAGGTAGTATTGCCCAACAATAAAATTGCTTGTCCCGATCGCCGCAGCCAGGAGCCTAATTCTGCCAAGATAATTGATTGGGTCATTGCCAGGGGTTGAAGAATGGACCAGTAACTGTCTCTGTCTTGGGGGAAGAACCGATACGCGAATTGTAGCCCCTTGACAAACCGATCACCAAAGTTACCACAATGATTTGTCAGCTCATTGCATTGTTCGATGTTGCCAAGAGAAGCTTTGTTAAAGGGAGCCCCAGACCGGGAGACGATCGCCAGAGTAATTGACCAGGGGGAACAGGCCCTGCGTACCTGGGAAGTGGTGGTGACGGATTTTTGTGCGCCGACCCTGATTGCGGAAATTCAAACCCGTTTTGGTTCCCTCACAGAATTGCATTTTTTAGCCTGGGGGGGCTATCCCCAAGCGGAACGGCAGAGGTTAGCCATTGCCAGGGCAGAAATCCCGCTGGAAATAGAGCACATTCCCCTCACGGCATTGGATGTGGCGGGTAACTTTCTTTTCGATCCCGCTAGCCATCGGGATTTTTTAGGGGCTCTCTTGGGCACTGGGTTAGTGCGGGAAAAGGTGGGGGACATTATTTTGTTGGGAGAACGGGGAGCCCAGGCGATCGTGGTGCCGGAGGTGGCAGAATTTATCAGTCTCCATCTAACCCAGGTGCGGACCGTCCCCGTCAAAGCTAAAGCCATTACCCTGGAAGAACTAAAAATTCGCCCCCCCAAAACCAAGGAAATGACCACGGTGGAAGCTTCCCTGCGCTTGGATGCCATTGCTTCGGCGGGGTTTGGTTTGTCCCGCAGCAAAATGGCCGATGCAGTCACCCAGGGCAATGTCCAGGTTAATTGGAAGCCCATTACCCAGTCTAGCTATGCTCTCAAAGCGGGGGATTTAGTTACCTATCGAGGTAAAGGTAGACTAGAAATAGGCGAAATTACAGTCACTAAAAAAGAACGTTATCGCATCCAATTAACCCGATATATCTAGCTTGTTCCAATTTGTTCCAACAAATACTTACGGGGATGGCACGGCCAGTAGGTGGGGCATCAAATTCATCCCACCGTCGCTGGAGGCAAAAGGCCATGTTGGTCTTTGCTTGTGATCAAAGTTTTCCTAGAAAACCATGGATTTAATCCTTTGTCACCAAACCGCTGATTTTGATGTGTTGGGGGCGGCGGTGGGCCTAGCCAAACTCCATCCCGGCAGTCGCATTGTGATTACTGGGGGTTCCCATCCCACGGTGCGGCAATTTTTAGCTCTCCATCGCAACGAATTTCCCCTCATTGAACTCCGTAGCGTCAACCCCGACAAAATCCGTTCCCTCTACATTGTCGATAATCAACAAGGCGATCGCCTTGGCAAAGCGGCCGCTTGGTTAACGTTATCCCATTTGCAACGGGTTGCCATTTATGATCACCATCTCAACGGCCCCCGGGATATTGAAGCGGACATTTTAGAAGTAGAAGCGGTGGGGGCCAGTACAACTTTAATTGTGGAGAAGTTACAAAGGACAGAAATTAGCCTTTCCATGGTGGAAGCGTCGGTGATGGCCCTGGGCATCCATGTAGACACGGGCAGTTTAACCTTTGCTCAAACCACAGTGCGGGATGTCAAAGCCCTAGCTTGGTTGATGGAACAGGGGGCCAATTTACGTTTAATTGCGGAATACACTGACCACGGATTTCCTCCTCCTCTACAATTTTTATTTGCCGAAGCCATGCAAAATCTCCGCAAGGAAATGGTCAGGGGCTATTGGCTAGGTTCAGTTTTATTAACCACAGAAAGCTTTGTGCCGGGGCTATCCCACCTCACAGAAAGGTTATTGTCCCTGACGGAATGTGACGCCCTACTACTGGGTCACGTTTATGACAAGGGCAAAGATAAACCGAGAAGCGATGGGTCACAGGACAAAACGGGGGTAAGCAATAACCAACGGTTTTCCCTCATTGGCCGCACCCGTATTCCTGATACCGATTTAACCCAACTGCTGGAACCCTATGGTGGTGGGGGCCATGCCCAGGCGGCGGCGGTTAATTTACGGGATGTTGAGCCAACGGAGGTAATGGCGGACATTTACCAAGGTTTACAAAGACAAATTCCCAAACCTTTATTGGCCAGGGATTTTATGTCTTCCCCAGTGCGGACTATCCGGCCCCACACCACCATCGAACAGGCCCAACGGATTTTGTTTCGCTACGGCCATTCCGGCTTAACAGTGGTGAATCAAGAAGAAAAATTGGTGGGTATTATTTCCCGACGGGATTTGGATTTAGCTCTACACCACGGTTTTAGCCATGCGCCGGTGAAAGGTTATATGACCCGCAACGTTAAAACCATTGACCCGGACACTCCCTTACCCCGCATTGAAGCCATTATGGTGGCGGACGACGTGGGCCGCTTACCGGTTATGGACGGAGATACCCTGGTGGGTATTGTCACCCGCACCGACGTGTTGCGCCAATTATTACAGGATAAGCAAGAACAATCGGGACGGTTTGGCGATCGCCAGACTGGTGCTGGTCAAAACTTTAGCCAAGGAAATTTACTGCAACTGCTAAAAACCCATTTACCATCGGCCACTTGGCAATTATTAACTACGGCCGCCCAACAAGCCCAGGCTAGGGGTTGGCATTTATATCTAGTGGGGGGAGCAGTGCGGGACCTATGGCTGCGCCATTCCCAGGGGACAGAAAAACATCAAAACATTACCTTTCAAGATATTGATTTGGTGGTGGACGGTTTCCATGCCACGGCTGATGTGGGAGCTGGGGTTGAGTTAGCCCAATCTTTGCAAGGGCAATATCCTGGGGCAAGGTTATCTATCCATGGAGAATTCCAAACGGCGGCGTTGCTCTGGCATAAAGATCCCCAATTGGATTCCCTTTGGGTGGACATCGCCACTGCCCGCACAGAGTTTTATCCCTATCCAGCAGCCAACCCGGAAGTGGAAGCTAGTTCCATTCGCCAGGATTTATACCGGCGGGACTTTACCATCAACGCCCTTTCCATCCGCCTAACCAATCCCAGTCCGGGTAAATTATTGGACTTTTTTGGCGGCATGAACGACCTGCAAAGCCAACAGGTAAGGGTATTACACGCCAATAGTTTCATTGAAGACCCCACCCGTATTTATCGAGCAGTGCGATTTGTAGTGCGCCTGGGCTTTGAACTGGAACCTCAGACGGAAGCCTATATCCGCTATGCGATCGCCAGTGGAGTTTATGAGCGTTGGCGGCTAACGGAACATCCCATCCCGGCCCTAACTACCCGCTTAAAGGCAGAATTGTCCATTATTCTCAAAGCTCCCTATTGGAAAGGGGCGTTAACCTTACTGGCGGATTTAGATGCCCTTAAATGTCTCCATCCGGAGCTAAAGCTAACGGAGCAATTATGGTGGCAAGTGCGCTGTCTCTCTCGCTGGTTACGCTGGCTAGATCCGGAACGGCAGTTGGAGCATTGGTTGTTGCGTTTGAGTATTTTACTGGCGACTTTACCCCAGCAGGAAAGGGTCAAAATTGCGACAGGATTACAGTTGCCCAAGACCGCCATTGATGGGTTAGCCCGTCTGGAAACCATGGAAACGGCGATCGCCAAAGGTTTAGGTTACCAAAAATGTCCCAAGCCTAGTGTTATTTACCAAACGTTGAAGGATTATGATCGCTCTAGCTTATTTTTAGTGGCCGCTAGGGGAAATAGAGTGTTGAGAAAGCAAATTTGGTTTTATTTCAGCCAGCTATGCCAAGTATCACCGTTTTTGACTGGCCACGACCTCAAAGCCCTAGGTTACAAGCCGGGGCCCCAATTTAAGCAAATTTTGACCGATTTATTAAACGCTTGCCTAGATGGTAAATTGGGCGATCGCCAAAGGGAAGAAGCCTGGTTACAAACCCATTACCCACTGTCAAGGTCTTTGACGCAAAGGTAATGTGGCGACCGGATCGTCTAGCTTACCCGCCAATGGCGATCGTTCCTGTTGCCCTGGTTAGAACCTAGTTAGCTGGGACCGGTTGTTGCCGCAGGGCTTGGAAGTAGTTATCCCAAAATTGTTTTTGGGCATCAATCATCATTGTGGTGGATTTTTCTTGGGCTTCGAGATAACTTTTAACCATTTCCTCCTGTAGTTTCAGACTCGTTTCAAGGGTATCTGTTAATTTAATCTCAGCGGTGCCTTTTGGCAGACTTTCCATCCAAGTATTAAAAAATTTCTTTTGCCAATCCAGTAACTGGGTTTGATATTCTTCAAAAAACTGGGTGTTCATAGGGCTAAAACCGCTAATATCCCTAAACCATCAGAGCTTAAGGGGAAGCAGGGCGGTGCAGACCACTTCCAATGGATATCGGTATCGCACGTCTCTATTATAGTGATTGCCCCCAGGCCACCGACCAGAAATTGCTGGCTACTATATCAGCAAAGTCTGACATCTTCCTGGCATTCTTCGCCCTAAATAATTAGGCTTCAGACCCATTTTTTCCGGTGAGATTTTGCTCCAATATCAGGATGGCGATCGCCATTTAAGCAAAAAACAGTATTTTTGATTAAGAAAAGCAATATTCCCATCAACTTATTTATTGACGGGAATATGAGTTATTGATTATGGATTTAGATAAAATTTACTCCAAAAGTTGGCTGTAGAGCCTGTGCCTGGGGAGAGTCAATCGCAAAAACATCCGATGAAACCCAGTTCCAGTTACTATCGGTGTTCCAAACAGCAGCCTCGCCAGTACCAACATTTTGCCAAAGGACTTGATTAATACCATCAACGGTTTCCGCTGCTAAACCCTGCCAATTACCAAAAGTTCCAGGGACAAAGGCCTCACCTAAATACTTAATGGGCTGAGTAATATCATCGACCGTTTGAACATGATAATAATCAAATATTCCTTGTAAAAAGACGGTACAACCTTGATTTTCGACAATGGAATAGCTATCGCCTAAAAGGTCATCATTATTGATGTCAGTTTGGAAGGTAACCTCTGCTTGAAGAGTTTTAGGGGACTCAGTGGGCCAGACTTCTGAAGATACCCAGTTCCAGTTACTATCGGTGTTCCAAAGACCAATTTCGCCAGTATCAAAATTTTGCCAAAGCACTTGATTAATACTGTTAACGGTTTCCGCTTCAACAGCTTGCCAATTACCAAAGGTTCCACTGACAAAGGGTTGATTGTTGTATGAAAGATTGATTTCATTACCGTTGGCTAACTGAACGAAGAATAAATCATTCCTGGTTGAAATACTGACATTGTTATCGGGTACATTTGGAGAATCATCATTGATGATCGTACTGATGACAGAAGCAGTGGTGTCAATGGTATAGCCCATGCCATTATCTAAGGTCAACACCACTGTATTGTCCGGCTCGACGGTGGTATCAGCGGTGGGGTTAATGGTGAGGAAGGTGGTGTTTGATCCGGTGGCAAAGGTAATGGTTTTCCCATTTCCTGGGGTAGCACCAGTGTAGTCAAACTCGTTAGCGGTGCCGCAAATGTTGTAGTTGACTATCAGAGGACTGGTTAAGTCTCCAGTACGAGTAAAGGTATAGACCAAGTTGGTGTTACCATCTTCAGTCACATTGTCGGGACTAACAGCGAGACTGATGCTGGGAGCCATTGGGTCAGGGATAGCATTGACTGTGATAGTGTCACCATCTTGAACAGGAACAGTTAAAGCATTACCTGCCACATCCTCAACTACCCCACCGGTGGGAATACGAAGATTGATAGTACCTGTGCTGGTGGGGGTGACTTCAACGGTAAATATTCCTGCGGAAGTTTCAGTAATTGTCCCAATCCCAATGGTCGCCGTGCCGGCATTGTTAAAATCAAAGGTACTGACTGTGCTGGCATTGATGTCTTCACTAAAGGTAATGGTGTAGGTCAGCATCTCCCCAACGGTAACTACATTGTCTGCTTCACCATCGTCAATATTTACGACTGTCGGAGCTATTGTGTCGGGGTTGGGGTTAGCATTAACTGTGATAATTTCACCATCTTGAACAGGAACAGTTAAAGCATTGCCTGCCACATCCTCAACTACTGCACCGGTGGGAATACGAAGATTGATAGTACCTGTGCTGGTGGGGGTGACTTCAACGGTAAATATTCCTGCGGAAGTTTCCGTAATTGTCCCAATACCAATGGCTGCCGTGCCGGCATTGTTAAAATCAAAGGTACTGACTGTGCTGGCATTGATGTCTTCACTAAAGGTAATGGTGTAGGTCAGTATCTCCCCAACGGTAACTACATTGTCTGCGTCACCATCATTAATGTTTACGACTGTCGGAGCTATCATGTCGGGGTTGGGGTTAGCATTAACTGTGATAATGTCACCATCTTGAACAGGAACAGTTAAAGCATTACCTGCCACATCCTCAATTACCGCACCGGTGGGAATACGAAGATTGATAGTACCTGTGCTGGTGGGGATGACTTCAACGGTAAATATCCCTGCGGAAGTTTCCGTAATTGTCCCAATCCCGATGGCTGCCGTGCCGGCATTATTAAAATCAAAGGTACTGACTGTGCTGGCATTGATGTCTTCGCTGAAGGTAATGGTGTAGGTCAGCATCTCCCCAACGGTAACTACATTGTCTGCGTCACCATCATCAATGTTTACGACTGTCGGAGCTGTTGTGTCAATTAGGTTGGCAGTTGTAAATGTGCCATCAGCAAATTGGAAATTTTCAACAGTGGTAACGGTGTCAGTTCCATCTGGAGATCCTCCCCTTTCATCAACAATTGTGTATGTACCGCCGCTTAATGTGATGGTGTAGTTACTCCGATCGCCAGAATATTTTAGGGTATCAGTCTGACCGCCACCATCTATGATGTCATTGCCACCTCCCCCGATGATGGTGTCATTGCCATTACCACCATTGAGGCTGTTGTTGCCATCATTCCCCATGATGACATTGTCGAACGCATTGCCTGTGCCGTTGATATTGCCTGTTCCTGTTAAGGTTAGATTCTCAACGTTGGCGACACCAGTCAGATCAAAGGTAACGGAAGATTGAACCGTATCGGTTCCTTCTGCTGGTGCTTCGGTAATTATGTCAGTTGTGCTGTCTACCACATAGGTATCGTTGCCAACACCGCCAACGAGGGTATTGATTCCATCACCTCCGTCCAGGGTGTCGTTACCAAGATCTCCGATTAAAAGATCGTTGCCTGCGCCTCCAGTAATGTTGTCATCCCCTAAACCTCCATCGACTGTGTAGTCACCCGAAGCTGTTGGCAGAATAGTAATAACATCGTTGCCTGCTCCGGCATTGATGAAATTGCCAGTGCTGGCAGTTGAGGCTGTGATAATGTCATTCCCTGACCCCGTGGTAATGATTTGCTTACCCGCATTGGAGGTGGCGTTCACAATAACGTCTTCTGTACTAGTACTGGTGACGATCTGAGAGCCTCCAGCCGATGTTGCATCGACAAATGTAAGGTTGGCACCATTACCACTGTTGTCACCAATTATCTGTGCTCCTGCTCCCGTCGTGGTGGCAAAGACTGTATTAAGGCCGATACCTTTAATGTTTAGGCCACCAGCATCGGACTTTGCGTTGACAGTGGTTCCTCCTGAACCGGTTGTGATTGTTTGGGCGCCGGCGAGGGATGTGGTGTTGAAGGTTGCCTCCCCCGTAAACGAAGTGGCATTTAGGGTAATTGCTCCTGCCCCAGCAGTTGTCGTAGTTAGTTCTACGCCCAGGGGAGCAAAGGCGGCCTCAAAATTCTTCCCCGTCGTAATCGTTTGGGCACCATCTTTTGTCGTATTGATAACGACCTTTTCAATATTGCTCAGATTAGCCCAGAGAGCATCGGGCGGTGTGATTGCCCCCGCTGCCTTGTGATCAATAAACAAGGTATCTATACCATCGCCACCATCGAGGGTATCGCCAGAATCGAACTTATCTTGGCCTGGAACACCATCATAGGTTCCATTAAAAATGTCGTCGCCATTGGTCCCAAGTAAGGTATCGTTATTTTTCGTTAGATCGAAATTAGCCATGGTCGTTTTTCCAGTTAATTTTTATGTGCTGTTTCGGTACTCAGAATCAAGCCATATCAATAATTTGTTTTTACCGGTACGCACCCCCAAGCTTGACCAATAGATGGTTTATTTCTAGTTTTATTTAGGTGAATTGCTTGAAAAGGATTAAAAAAAAATTATTCTGATTCCAAGATTGTGAAAAAAGTTGGGACAAAAGGAAATTGTGGAAAGACTAAACACCATACCCCGTAACAAATTTAGACTAACTACTGCCTAAATATTTCCAAAAGTTAACCCCCACAGAACCGGAAGGCTCCCTAGGGGCAGTTTTTAAACTTAGCTTTAATAAATTGACTGACAGTAACTAATTAAACTAATTAACAGGTAAGGGTTGTTGCCGCAGGGACTGGAAGTAATTATCCCAAAATTGTTTTTGGGCATTGATCATCATGGTGGCGGATTTTTCTTGGGCTTCCAGGTAAATTTTGACTATTTCCTCTCGTAATTTAAGGCTGGTTTCAATGGTATCCGTCAATTTAATTTCAGCGGTGCCTTTAGGCAGACTTTCCATCCAAGTGCTAAAAAATTTCTTTTGCCAGTCCAGCAACTGGGTCTGATATTCTTCAAAAAACTGGGCATTCATAGTGCTAAAACCGCTAATATCCCTAAACAATCAGGGTTTAAGGGGAATAAGGGCGGTGCAGACCACTTCCAATGGATATCGGTATCGCACGCCTCCATTATGGTGATTCCCCCTGCCTCACTGGTCAGAAAATTCGGGTTAATATCACCAAAATTTGACATCTTGCTTCGATACCTTTTCGCTAGCAAATGCCAACGCTGCCGGGCAATTACCATCACCGTAGGTTTTTAACCAGAATCAACGACGGCGATCGCCTTGGGTTAAAAAGAACTACTTATCCCCTGGGCTGATGGCCCACCGACTGCGGACCAGCGCTTATTTTTTCTCTGTGTGTCAACTCTCCCTAACAATGCTGGAGGAAGGTGGGTGTAGAGTTTTGGTAGAGACCTTACACTACTCTACAGTGAGCATCAGTTAGCATTGCCGTTGTGGGCTAGGATTGCTCGAGTGGCCCTTGTGGCTATGGGCGGCGGCTAAGCCCCTATATTTTGAGCTAGCGTCGGCTAGCCTGGGTGACATCACCCCGACTTTTTCATCAGGAACAATCAATGATTGATCAATCTACCCTAAACACTTCCCCTCAACCCACTGTCAAAATCGAAGATGACCGCACAGGTATGAGTGTGGCTACCCTGAAGCGGGCTTTTTTGGATAATCTTTTTTATCTACAGGGGATTGATCGTTCCCAGGCGACCCTTTACGACTACTACGTTGCCTTGGCGTACACCATTCGGGATCGCCTATTGCATCGTTTCATCAAAACCGTAGCCACCTATAAGCAAGAAAAGGTAAAAGTAGTCTGTTACCTGTCGGCGGAATTCCTGATGGGAAGGCATTTGGGCAATAATCTCATCAACCTGGGGCTGTACGACAAAATTGACCAGGTGATGAAAGAATTTGACCTGGATTTGAACGAAATTATTGAACAGGAGCCAGATCCCGGTTTAGGGAATGGTGGTTTGGGTCGTTTGGCCGCCTGTTTCCTCGATTCCCTCGCTTCCCTGGAAGTGCCGGCGATCGGTTATGGCATCCGCTACGAGTTTGGAATTTTTCACCAGCGCATTCAGGACGGCTGGCAAGTGGAAGTACCCGATAATTGGCTCAGGTTTGGTAACCCCTGGGAAATTCCCCGAGCCGATGAATCGGTGGAAGTCAAACTGGGAGGCCATACGGAAATTATTCACAACGAAAAGAACCAACCCAAAGTGGTCTGGATTCCCGAAAGGACTATTCTCGCCATTCCCTACGACACTCCGGTGCCTGGTTACCAAACTAATACGGTCAATCCCCTCCGGCTCTGGAAAGCGGAGGCTAGTGAAGAATTTAACTTTGAAGCGTTTAATTCTGGCCTCTATGACCGGGCAGTGGCGGAAAAAATCGATGCGGAAACCATCTCCAAAGTCCTCTACCCCAACGACAACAGCCCCGCCGGTCGGGAATTGCGCTTGGCCCAACAATATTTCTTTGTCTCCGCTTCCCTGCAGGATTTAATCCGCCGCCACCTCCGTAACCATGACAACCTAGATACTTTCTACGAACTCACTGCCATTCAGCTGAATGATACCCACCCCGCCGTGGCGATCGCCGAGTTAATGCGTCTGTTTGTAGACCGTTACGACTATGACTGGGACAAAGCCTGGGATATTACCCAAAAAACCTTTGCTTACACCAATCACACCCTGATGCCGGAAGCTCTGGAGCGCTGGTCAGTGGAGCTATTTGCAAAACTACTGCCCCGTCATTTAGAAATCATTTACGAAATTAACCACCGCTTCCTAACGGGGTTACAAACCTGGTTCCCCAACGACGAAGCCCTGGTGAGCAGTCTTTCTTTGATCGAAGAACACCACGGCAAAAAAATCCGCATGGCCAACCTCGCCTGTGTGGGAAGCCATGCCATTAATGGGGTAGCCGCTCTCCACACTGAACTGTTGAAAAAAGACACCCTGCGGGACTTCGCCAAACTGTGGCCCCAGAAATTTTTCAACAAAACCAATGGGGTAACCCCCCGCCGCTGGATTTTGCTCAGTAACCCCGAACTGTCTGCCCTAGTAACGGAAAAAATTGGTGATGGTTGGCTGAAAAACCTCGACGAAATGCGGCAGATCGAAAACTTTGTCAACGATCCGGAATTTTGTCGTCGCTGGCGGGAAATTAAACAGAATAACAAACGCAATCTCGCAGCCTATCTGCTCAAATACCGCAACGTGGAAATTGACGTTAACTCCCTGTTCGATGTGCAGGTAAAACGGATTCACGAATATAAGCGTCAGCACCTAGCTGCCCTGGAAATTATCCATCTCTACAACCGCATCAAACAAAATCCCCAAATGGAAATGGTGCCCCGTACCTTTATTTTTGGGGGCAAAGCCGCTCCGGGCTACTTCATGGCTAAGTTAATCATCAAATTAATCAATGCTGTCGGGGAAGTGGTCAACAATGATCCCGATGTGCGGGGTCGGCTCAAAGTTGTTTTTGTCTCTAACTTCAACGTTTCCCTGGGGCAAAGAATTTACCCCGCCGCTGACTTATCGGAGCAAATTTCCACCGCGGGGAAGGAAGCCTCCGGCACAGGCAACATGAAATTTGCCATGAACGGTGCCCTCACCATTGGAACCCTAGATGGAGCAAATATCGAAATTCGGGAGGAAGCAGGGCCGGAAAACTTTTTCCTCTTTGGCCTCACCGCCGAGCAAGTGTATGCCATGAAGGAAAATGGTTACCATCCCCATACCTACTATGACAACAACTTTGATCTAAAAGCTGTGATTGACCGCATTGCCCATGGTTATTTTTCCCCGGGTAACCCGGATTTGTTCCACCCCATTGTGAATTCCCTACTCCACCACGATCCCTATATGCTCCTGGCGGACTACCAAGCCTATGTGGACTGCCAAGATGAAGTGAGCAAAGCCTATGCTGACCAGGACCGGTGGACAAGAATGTCTATCCTCAACTCCGCCCGCATGGGTAAGTTTTCCTCTGACCGCACTATCCGGGAATACTGCAAGGAAATTTGGGATGTCCCTCCGGTAAAAATTTCCCTGGATGAATATCATCCCGAACAGGATAACTAGCCCATAGTCCCAAAGGTACGAATACTAAGCCAGCGGGAAACTAAGATTGTATCGGCCATCATTTATCTCCCGAAGAAAATGGGGAGACAATGGTGGCTTAATTGTCAGCGGAGAAATTAAACCCATGCTATGGCCCTATAAAACCCCGGGAATTACGGATAGCTTATTTGAACGATTGCCGGGGATTCCCCTTAGTAAAAGAGAAGTACGTCTGTTGATTATTTCCGCTTTGCAACTGAGGGAAGAGTCAATTATTTGGGACATTGGGGCCGGCACTGGCACTATTCCGGTGGAACTAGGTCTACTTTGCCCCCGGAGTAACATTGTCGCAGTGGAAAGGGACGAAGAAGTAGCTGCTTTAATTCGACGCAACTGTGAACAATTCGGAGTGACCAATGTTACTGTCCATGAGGGGAGTGCTCCGGATTGTTTGCCCCAGTTAATCCCCCACCCTACCCATATCTGCATTGAAGGGGGTCGCCCCATTAAGCAAATTTTGCAGGAAACCTGGGCCCATTTAGCCCCGGGGGGTCGCTTGGTGGCAACGGCCAATAATTTGGAAAGTCTCTATGGCATTTCGGAAACGTTGTCGGCATTACAGGTGCGGAATGTGGAGGTGGTGCAAGCGGGGGTAAATCGTTTGGAAAAACGAGGGTTACAACAGGTTTTTGCTGCCGTGGATCCCACCTTTATTCTGGCGGGGGAAAAATTGTCCTAATGGAGAAATGTCCGGACAACCCTGGTGGTTTGCTTCTGCTCTACAATGAAAACTAAGGAAAGGTTAACAACGGCGGCTTTTGTCCCATACAGAGTTAACACTTTTCCTCGTTTTTGGTCTTTTTTGCCGTTACCATGCCTACCCAGCGAATTATTAGTGCAGTCATTGGCATTGCCCTGGCGTTTTCCCTGTTGATTTTGGGGGGCTGGTATTTTAGTGCGGCGATCGCCTTAGTGATTTATCTGGGACTGCGGGAATATTTCCAAATGGTGAGGGCCAAAGGCATTGCACCGGCCGCCAAGACTACCATCGTTTTATCGCTGGTCCTTTTGCTCTCTGCTACGGTAACGCCCCACTTGACCGACGCATTTTTTCCTTTGACGGGGGCATTAATCTGTTTTTACCTGCTTTTTCAGCCGAAAATGGCCACCATTGCTGACATTTCCACCTCATTGCTCGGCCTGTTTTACGGTGGTTATTTGCCCAGCTATTGGGTGCGTCTGCGATTAGGGGATGGAGCTATTAATCCCATGGGACTGCATCTGCCCCTGAACGGTTTTTGGCCTGAATCCTGGGACCATCCGGAAAATTTCCCCACGGGATTATTGGTAACTATCTTGGCCTTTGCCTGCATTTGGGCGGCGGACATTGGTGCTTACATTATGGGGAAATGGTTGGGGCGCACCCGTCTGTCGGACATTAGCCCCAAAAAAACTGTGGAAGGTTCTCTCTGGGGCGTGGGGGGTAGTTTATTGGTGGGGGTGCTGGGAGCTTGGTATTTACAATGGCCCTACTGGGAAGTTACAGGAGCCTTGCTGGGCCTGTTAATTGGCATAGTCAGTTTGTTGGGGGACCTAACGGAATCAATGATGAAAAGGGATGCTGGGGTGAAGGATTCCGGACAGTTAATCCCTGGCCATGGAGGAATTTTAGACCGCACCGACAGCTATGTTTTCACCGCTCCCCTAGTCTATTATTTTGTCGTTTTGCTGTTGCCAGTTTTGAATACCCTGTGACAGCCTCAACTGCTCCCCCTGGGCTAAGACTAAGAAATTGCATTGACTCACAATGACAAAACTAAATCTTCTGAAGCCCCCAAAGTGAGGATAGGAAAAGTAACAAATCGAATCAATATTCCTGCTGATCCCTCTGCACGTCCAGTCGGGCCGCCAGGACCTCTGCCACGGCTTCCTCTAAATCCAGAGCCATAAACTGATGACAATTTTCCTTGGGGCTGGGCCAATCGCCCAGGGGCACCAACCTCAACTGGCGACTTTCTTGCCACAGGTCAACAATGGTTTTTCCCTGGTGGTCTAGGCTAATTTCCAAATAATCGAAGCTGTTAACGTTTAGATAGAGAGATTGGTTAATGACGATGGTGGCCTGTTGACCGTCGCTGAACACGTCGAGGATCCAGCCTTGACCCTCCGCTTGGGATTTCCCGTCCAATTGGTAGTAGTAATTAACTTGTCCTAAATCGTTAAGGGCCCTTTGCATATCCTCTTTGTTAACCAAAATACCCTGTTCAATTACACAGGGAGCCGGCAGGGGGAGGGGGTGAAATTCGTGATTCATGGTGGTGGTGGCGGGGTAAAAAGCTTGGTTGGTCAGCCAGAGATGAATATTTACGTTGATCAATTCCGCCGGAGTTACTAACGAAAATTACGCAAAAGGATTAGTCTAGATGGGGAATTTTAGCGTTGGTTTGCCAAGTTATGGGTGGAGCGACTTAATTGATCCCCGCTTTGCTTTCGATCTTAGCCCAAGAATTCGTAACCAAATTTTAAGTTTTTGCGGAGTGTAAACTCCTGACCCTTGGTATGGTGATTTATGAAATTTTGGCGTCGTTGTTATTTTCTCTGGGGGGGTGACAGTGTGGGGGGGGCGGTCTTGTTTTATACCCGTTTGCCATGGCCCCCGGCTTTGCCAGTAAATTTTGCTCGCATCGCCCGCTGGATTACTCTGATGGGGTTATTGCTGTCCCTAATTTTGCTTACGGTGAGTCAGCTTTTGCAATGGTTGGGCACGGGGAATTTCTTACAGTCAGCAATTGTGGTTAGTCTGTGGCTCGGTTTAACAGGGGGACTTCACCTGGATGGGGTGGCGGATACGGCCGATGGTTTAGCGGTGACTGACCCTAGCAAACGTTTGGTGGTGATGCAAGATAGTCAAACGGGGGCCTATGGGGTCATGGCGATCGCCATGGTGATGTTGTTGAAAACCATTGCCTTAGCTAGTTTTAGTGACCATGATTTAGCAAGCTGGGCTTTAGTCATGGCCATGGGTTGGGGCCGTTGGGGCCAACTATTGGCGATCGCCTTTTACCCCTACCTGAGGGAAAATGGTAAAGGTGCCATGCATAAAATGAATTTGCAGCCAGGGCCGGATTTACTACTCGGTACGGGAATTATTCTAATGGGGGGAACTGGGGTAGGTTATGCTCTGGCCATTGATCCCTGGTGGATATTAGCCGGCACTGGAGGATCCGCCCTGATTGCTTGGGCCGTGGGACGTTGGTTTGCCTGGCAATTGGAGGGTCACACGGGGGATACCTACGGCGCAGTGGTGGAATGGAGCGAAGTGTTAATTTTGGTAGCTCTATCCTTACTTTAATGGCTTAATTTAAATGCCATTTCCTCTGATTTTGCCCCGCCATGGGATTATGACCAGTGTTAGCGCAGGCACCGATAATTGTCCTAAATTTGCAAGGAGCAGACATTGGCAGAAAAACGGAAAAAACGGCGATCGTCCTCTTCTTTATTTGGAAAACCCTTATTGGGTTTGGTAGGATTAACCCTAGCGCTATATTTGTTGAGGGGCTGGGGGATTATTACCTTTTTACCAGGGGGAATCTTCCTAGGGATGGCCGGGCTCACGGTCTTTGTAGCCCTACTGTACGGCTGGGAATTAACTAGCCGTTAGGTCAGTGTTGGTAATGCTGGGGTAAAATTTGAGCCGCAAACTGTTGTAATTATTGCCGCAGATTTGTTCTTTTTGCCTAACATTTGACTCTGTTTCCGATTCGATTGATCTAAATCTGGTTTAATTGCTGAGTTGCCATGACTGGAAAAGTTGCTGAAAGTGATCCCAAAGGACTGTTAATACTAATTCTGCCCCTGGCCGTGGCCATGGTTTTCATCTATAAAACCTGGCGCTGGATTTTGTTGGGCCTGACCCTGGCGATCGCCTGGGTAGCGTGGGATACCTACCAATGGCAACAGAAATGCGTAGCAATTGACCCTTTATTTAACCAATTGGTGCAAAAAAATCAGGGCATCATCACCAAAGCAGATTTGATAGAGGCGGGCATTGCTAGGGGTCGGGCGGCCGAACGTTACCTCGATGACAAAATCAAAGAGTATGGCCCCTACGAAAAAAAGGTAGGGGAGGCAAAGGTTTACTATTTCATCTCCTCCTCCACCCTGGGTAATATTTTTGATGACAGCGAACCACAAACGGAGGAACCCGCCATTGTTTCTCCCCAGTTAACCGCCGCCACTGCCCCAGTGGTTGACCATCCCTTAGTACCGCCCCAGGAAGAGTTGATGGCTACCCCCGTAGGGCAAAGTCCTTTTTCCCAATTGGCAGAGATTAAAGAAGCCCGCAGGCAAGAGGAAGAAGAAAGGACCACTTTAGGGGAGGTACGGGCAGAATCTACCGCAGAAACCATGGAGGAGTCCCCCACCATTACCAGCCCAGCTTTGAGCTTAATCCAATCGGAATTGGCTAAACGTTTAGATACCACCTCTAGTACCCTGGCCCGTCGCAAAAATGAAGATAATTTTGCCGATTGGAGCCAAACCAGGGATCCCGATGGCCTGGCCTGGAGCTATGATCCAGAATCCAAATTGTTTATCACCATCTAGTCACTTACCAATCTTTTACCATCAAGCTTTGGGCTTTCTATGACCATTACTTTCCAAGCTGTTATCGCCAAATTAAATGAGTTTTGGGCTAACCAAGGTTGCCTTATTGCCCAACCCTTCGATACGGAAAAGGGGGCCGGGACCATGAATCCCCACACATTTCTACGGGCGATCGGGCCGGAACCTTGGTCGGTGGCCTACGTGGAGCCTTGCCGTCGCCCCACCGATGGCCGCTACGGGGAAAATCCCAACCGGGTACAGCATTATTTTCAGTATCAAGTGCTGATCAAGCCATCCCCGGACAATATCCAGGAAGTGTACCTTGATTCCCTACGGGCCCTGGGCATCCATCCCGAAGATCACGATATTCGGTTTGTGGAAGATAATTGGGAATCCCCCACCCTCGGGGCTTGGGGCGTAGGTTGGGAAGTGTGGCTTGATGGTATGGAAGTGACCCAATTTACCTACTTTCAGCAGTGCGGGGGCATCGACTGCCGCCCCGTTTCCATTGAAATTACCTACGGCCTGGAAAGGTTAGCCATGTATCTGCAAAACGTAGAGGCGATCGACCAAATTCAGTGGAATGACAAGCTCAGCTATGGTGATATCTTCTGGCAGGGGGAAGTGGAGCAGTGTACCTATAACTTTGAAGCGTCCAATCCCGATTTATTGTTTCAACTGTTTGCCCTTTATGAGCAGGAAGCGGGACAGTTAATCAAACGGGGTTTGGCTTTGCCCAGTTTGGAGTATGTGCTGAAGTGCTCCCATGCATTTAATTTGCTAGATGCTAGGGGGGTGATTGCCGTGACGGAACGCACCCGTTACATTGGTCGCATTCGTAACTTAGCGAGGGAGGTGGCCCATATTTACTTACAACAGAGGGAAGCCCTCGGTTTTCCTTTGGGTAAAAAAGAAAGTGCTCCCGTCGCCCTTGTTCAGGCTTAATATCGGCTAATCTTTTGCCTTTTGCCTGCACCGTTGATGGTGACTTGCCGTTGTTTTTCTTTTCAGTTATGCCTTTTTCTACAAACAATATTTTTGGCTATGACAAACAAGCCATTGTTGATTTATTCATTACTACTTCCCTTAAAGTATTATTTGCCTTAGCAATTTTATTACTTGGCTTTTGGTTATCAAAAAAACTACAAAAGCTGATTATTAGAGCACTGAAGAAGACGAATTTAGAACCCACATTTGTTTCTTTCGTCGGCAACATCAGTTACTACGTCTTACTGGTGGTTTTTTGTGTACTCTGTTTAGCTCAATTGGGCATTCAAACCAGTTCCCTGGTAGCTTTGTTGGGGGCTTCCACCCTGGCGATCGGCTTAGCTCTGCAAAGCTCCCTGTCTAACGTAGCTGCGGGCATTCTCTTGGTTTTATTCAATTACTTCCGAGTGGGGGAAATGATCGAAGTAGCCGGCATTGAGGGGGTGGTGGAATCTATCGAAATCCTCTCCACAACCATTTGCACCTATGATAATCGTTTAGTAACTATTCCCAACAAACAAATCATTGAAAATAATATCATCAACCATGTGGGCAAACCCCTGCGTCGCATAGATTTAGTAATCGGAGTTGGTTATGAGGAAAATATTGACCATGTCCGGTCATCGTTACAATGGGTTCTTGATCAAAATAGCGAAGTTTGTTTAGAACCAGCGCCGGCGATCGCCTTGGGGGAATTAGGGGAAAGCAGTGTCAAATTTTATGTACGTCCTTGGGTGAAATCGACAGATTATTTCCGTCTTAAATTGCAGTTAACGGAAGCAATCAAACGAAAACTAGATGAAGAAAATATTTCCATTCCTTTTCCCCAGAGAGATATACATTTAATTCAACCAGAAACAAAAGAGTTGGATGTTCAAGCGGCATGATCACTTAACCAAAAGAAGCCAATTTATTATCCTTTTCCTTACACTAATTTTAAATTAGTTAAATAGTATTTGAAAGTCCCTTGAGCCCCCAAGTTTTGGAAGGGATTAAGTCAGTCAAAGCTCCCAAATATTGCCGGCCCTTTGGGTCAGTGTAGAGGGCAAAATAGGATTTTACAAACAGGCTCTAATGTCATGTTTCAGGCTACCCGTCAGCGTTTGGCCCTTTGGTACACATTGGTAACAGCAATACTACTATTACTGTTTGCCAGTGGGGTTTATTTCTATGTGCGTCAAACCCTAGTGGAAAGGATTGACGACACCCTTAAACATGTGGTGGAAGTGGTTAATCGTTCCCTAGTCGTACAGGGCCTAGACCAGGCGGAATATGGCCTCAACGTATCCGCTAGTTTCCAGGATAATGATGCCTCTGTGGACGATGACCACATTGATTTGGAGTGGTTTAGCGCCCAGGGGCGTTTGCTTTGGTCCACCATGGGCAATAATTCTCCTCTGTCCCTTACTAGCCAAACTAAAGCAGAAACGGTTTCTTTTTCCGGCGATCGCCAGTTGCGTCAGGTAACCAAAAGGATTGAGGAAGGGGGCGTGGTGTTGGGTTATCTGCGGGTGAGCCATCCTTGGTTTGAGGTCACAAAACCGATTCAACAGTTGGCTTGGGATTTAAGCGTAGGGCTGATTATCATGGTGAGCAGTGCGGCGGCCATTGGCTGGTTTTTATCGGGGCTAGCCATGGAGCCGATCGCCGAATCTTACCAGAGCTTAAAACAGTTCACCGCCGATGCCTCCCACGAATTGCGGAATCCCATTGCGGTGATTCAAACCAACGTGCAACAGGCCTTGGAATATCCAGAGGCTGATCTCCAACAACAACGGCAACAACTCCAGGTCATTGAGCGACTCACCCAACGGCTGGGCAATTTGGTTAATGATCTTCTGTTCCTGGCCCGTTCCGACAGCGGCACCCTAGGGCCCACTGGGCAAACGATTCCCCTGGACGCCCTTTTGATTGAGGTCATTGAAGAACAAAGGCTCACTGCAGAGCAACGGGGAATTTTTCTCTGCCTGAGGATTGAAAGCGAAGACGATACCCAAGGGGAAAACCAGGAAGAAGATTTTACTGTTTGGGGCGATTGGGACCAGTTAGCCCGTTTGTTTACCAACCTAATCACCAACGCCTTTGACCATAGTCAACCCCAGGAATCAGTGGAACCATCCGTAGCCCTTACCCTCGAACGCCTTACCTCGGAGCACTCCGCCCTACGACCTAAGCAACCCACCTTGCAAGTTACGGTGGCGGATAATGGTGGAGGCATTGCCCCAGAGCAAATTCCCCATTTATTTGATCGCTTTTTTCGGGCTGATTCTTCTCGATCGCCGAATCAAGGAGTAGGTCTAGGGCTGGCGATCGTAGCGGCCATTGTGCAACATCATCAAGGCAAAATTACCGTCACCAGTTCCCCCCAGGGCAGTCAATTTCGGGTGCAGCTCCCTGGCGCTATCTCCTCCGCCTAAACCAGAGAAAAATGCTCAAATTGTTGTCCCCGCTGGCCTTGGGGATATGATGGGAGAAGGTAAATTTACCTGATCGCCGGATTTTCCTTGTTCAGTTACTTCCCAAAAGCCCATGGCCATTAAACCCCAACCCCAATGGCAACGCCGTCTTGGTAGCATACTGCTCTGGGGTGCCACCATTTACCTATTGGTGAATCTTTTTGCCCCTGCATTATTCGCCGCCCAACCTCCCCAGGTCCCCTACAGTCTTTTCATTGACCAGGTGGAGGGGGGTAAAGTGGCCAGTGTTTACGTGGGACAAAATGAAATCCGCTATCAACTCAAGCCGGAAGAAGGGGATAGCAACAAAGAAAAAGCCCCTGAGGGACAAATTTTAAGAACTACGCCCATTTTTGATCTGGAACTGCCCAAACGCCTGGAAGCCAAAGGTATCGAATTTGCGGCGGCTCCCCCGGCTAAAAATTCTTGGTTTGGCACCCTTTTGAGTTGGGTCGTTCCGCCCCTGATTTTCGTCGGCATTTGGTCCTTTTTCCTCAATCGCAACAATAACGGCGCCCCCGGCGGTGCCCTGGCTTTTACCAAAAGCAAAGCCAAAGTTTATGTGGAAGGGGACTCCACCAAAGTTACCTTTGATGACGTGGCTGGGGTAGAGGAAGCCAAAACAGAACTGAGCGAAGTGGTGGACTTTCTCAAATTTCCCCAACGCTACACTGCCCTGGGAGCGAAAATTCCCAAAGGTGTACTGCTGGTGGGGCCTCCAGGCACAGGGAAAACTTTGCTAGCTAAAGCTGCCGCTGGGGAAGCGGGGGTACCGTTTTTCATCATTTCCGGTTCTGAATTTGTGGAACTGTTTGTGGGGGCTGGAGCGGCCCGGGTGCGCGATTTGTTTGAGCAGGCAAAAAAACAAGCCCCTTGTATTGTTTTTATTGATGAGTTGGATGCCATTGGTAAGTCCCGGGCCAGTGGAGCTTTTATGGGGGGCAATGATGAGCGGGAACAAACCCTCAACCAACTTTTAACCGAAATGGATGGGTTCAGTGCGGCGGGGGCCACGGTGATTGTGTTGGCCGCCACTAACCGTCCCGAAACTTTAGATCCGGCCCTTTTGCGGCCCGGTCGGTTCGATCGCCAGGTATTGGTAGACCGGCCAGATTTAGCGGGGAGGCTGAAAATTTTGGAAATTTATGCCAAGAAAATTAAGTTGGACAAAGAAGTAGAACTGAAAAATATTGCCACCCGTACCCCTGGGTTTGCTGGCGCTGACCTGGCTAATTTAGTTAACGAAGCGGCCTTGCTAGCGGCCCGCAATAAGCAGGAAACCGTTACACAAGCAGATTTCCGCGAGGCGATCGAACGGGTGGTGGCCGGTCTGGAAAAGAAAAGCCGGGTGCTGTCGGAAAAAGAAAAGAAAATTGTCGCTTACCATGAAGTGGGCCATGCCCTAGTGGGGGCAGTGATGCCGGGGGGAGGTCAGGTGGCAAAAATTTCCATTGTGCCCAGGGGGATGGCGGCTTTAGGCTACACCCTACAAATGCCCACCGAGGACCGATTTTTACTCAACGAGTCGGAGCTGCGGGATCAAATTGCTACCCTGCTAGGGGGTAGGGCGGCCGAGGAAATTATCTTTGACAGCATCACCACCGGGGCAGCCAATGATTTGCAACGGGCCACGGATCTGGCGGAACAAATGGTCACCACCTACGGCATGAGTAAGGTGTTGGGCCCCCTAGCGTACGATAAGGGGCAACAGAACAATTTTCTCGGCCCCGGCATGGGCAACCCCCGCCGTATGGTCAGTGATGACACCGCCAAGGAAATTGACCTAGAAGTGAAGGAAATTGTCGAACAGGGCCATAGTCAAGCCCTAGCTATCCTTAACCATAATCGGGATTTACTGGAGGCGATCGCCGAAAAAATCCTCGAAAAAGAAGTTATTGAAGGGGATGAACTACATCAGCTTTTGGGACAAGTCCAAGCCCCAGCTATGGTGACGGTTTGAATGCCTCCCCGAGAGAAATTCAGCGGGGAAAAATACCAGTGATTTGATACGGAGTTCGACGGATGCGCTTCCATCCCCTAGCACTGATTTGTCTCAGTTTCATTGCGGGATTGTTGGCGTCGGGACTGGACTTTGGCTGGTTCAATTTCCATCAAACTCTTTCTTTGGCCCTATTCTGGTGTCTAGCCACGGCGATCGCCATTATTTTTGTCTCTCCCCTCTGGCGACGGGGTCCTACAAGATGGCAATGGTTACTGGCGGGAATGATTGCTCTTGTCGCTGGCTATTACGGCATTTGGCGCACTCCCCAACCGGGAGTAAACGATATTAGCCTTTTGCTAGACCCACCGGCCAAACCTTTTCAAACCATCACGGCGATCGGCACGTTGGACGCTGGAGGTCGGGAAAATGCCCAGGGTCAACGGCAATTTTTGTTGACCGTAGAGCAGTTACAACGGCCACCGGAAAAGCAATTTCGTCCCCGCTCTGGCACCGTCTACCTCACCCTACCCGGGGGAAACAATACTTGGCAACAATGTCAGCAAATTCGGGTAACAGGCTTGCTTTATCGTCCCAGTGCCCCCCAAAATCCGGGCGCGTTTAATTTTGCCCAGTATTTAGCTCGCCAGGGCATTTTTGCCGGTTTAAAAGGGGAAGAGGCCATGGTGGTAGGGGAAAAGTTTTGCGGTCTTAATGCTGTACGGCAAAGGATTGTCAACGCTCAAACCGCTTGGCTACCCGCCCAAGGGGAAGGTAAATGGCCTGGGCTATTGATTAGCTCTATTGTTCTAGGAGCTAAGGCTGTTAATTTACCCACAGAATTACGCAATCTTTTTCAACAGGTAGGGCTTTCTCATTTTCTTGCCGCTTCCGGTTATCAAGTTTCCCTACTGGTGGGGACAGTGTTACTACTGGGTAAAAAAATTGGCGTCGGTAATAAACTGGCGATCGCCGTTGGTTTGATAATACTGGCAGTCTATTTAGGTTTAACCGGACTGGAGCCTTCGGTAATCCGGGCTAGTTTACTCTGGGCCGGGGTAATGACGGCCCTGGCCAGCGGCCAAAAATTGAACACAGTGGGGGCGTTACTGGCCATCGCCACCGTGATGTTATTGGTCAATCCGGTTTGGAGCCAAGCCTTAGGTTTTCAACTGAGTTTTTTGGCTACCCTAGGCATTGTGGCGATGGTGCCCCCCTTGCAAAGGCGACTGGATTTTTTGCCCGGGAAAATTGCCGGGGTGATAGCGGTCCCCTTAGCGGCCAGTATTTGGACAACCCCCATTCTCCTGCAACAGTTTGGTTATTTTATCCCCGCCGCTCTGCCCCTAAATATTCTTATCACTCCCCTGTTGGGGGTTTTAAGTCTGGGGGGAATGGTCAGTGCTCTGTTTGCCCTTATTTTTCCTCCTTTCGGCAGTGCCACCGCCTGGTTATTGGCATTCCCCGCCCGTTGGTTAATGGCGATCGCCGCTCAATTTCAACAATTTCCCAGGGTGGCGGTGGGGGAATTGGGGCTGGGTCAAGTAGTGGTCATCTACGGTGCCTTTTGCTTAATCTGGGCCTTTCCCTGGTGGCGGCGACGTTGGATTTGGATCGCTCTATTTTTACTGGCAACGATTATTGTGCCCCTAATTTTTGCCCTGCAAACTAGGGTGGAACTGACTATTTTTGACAGTAAAGAATTTCCTATTCTTGTGGCCCAAGCTCCTAATTCAGTAACTACCTTTGCCA